>CAYZCV010000214.1:0-4270 GCA_964476965.1 uncultured Opitutus sp.
CGGGTTCCCCTTTCACACCCTTGGCCGTCAGGCCGATTCGCACAGCCCCTTCAATCAGCCCCAGAGCCGATGATCCTTGAACCCCGGTGCCGCACCACTGGCGGATCTGGGCGACCGAGAGACTCCGACCGTAGAGCTTGGCAATATACGCAAGGCAGCACGCGCCGCAGTCTGTAGCATCCCTTTGTTGGAAAGCAGACATAGCAGACATTTCGGGGCGCTCGCCAGGATCCGTTGAATCCTGGAGCGTTCCCGCGAAGGCAATCAGAGTGGATTCAGGCGCCGAAGAGGGCGCGCACGGCTGACTTGATCTCAGCCCATCGTGTCCAAACGAGATGGGTAATGAACCAACCGAGTGCTCCTCCGATGACGAGTGCCGTGGCGTGCTTGAATTGCTTGAGGTCCATGGAATGATCAGCCGAGCAGCCTGAGCTGCCCGGCGCTAGGCGTATAACCAGGGTTTCCTTACAGGCGAGCCGCAGCGGCGATGCCCCATCCGATCGCGAAGATCGGATTGGCGCTCATAAACAAGCCTCGATAGTACCCACCGACGAATTGTCCGAAGTCCGCGAGAGGCGTGATGCCACCAGTGACGTTCTGAAGTTCTGAAGGACTGAGTTGTTTCATGTTGATGATATCGATTTTAGACGAAGTTCCACCCCCGGGCGACCTCACGCTTGAAGACGTCCCAGTTGTCATAGAGGTCCTTGGCCATGTACCCCAGCGCGGTGACCGCGCTGCCAGTGAGGATCGTCATGTGCCACATACCCCCGTGGGTCTGGGCGAGTTCGCTTTCGCTCATACGTTTCACGTTATTCCTTTTTGTTGTTGGTTTGCCGGCACACCTGTGCCGGAGGTGAAGAGTCGTGAACGTTAGCCACGACCAAATGGGCTGATCCAATCGGCATTGCGATTGAGGAGGATGCTGGAGAGACGTTCTCGACCGAGCATCAGTCGGACTCCGACCACGAGCCCTTTGCGGAGATTGACGACCTGCTGGGTGGACGGGCCTGTGGGCGGTTGGTCGAGGTGTACGGTGACGCGAAATTCCTGAGTCGCCGTCAGAGGCGACTCCACACGGTCATCCGAAATGGAGACAACCGTGCCGAAAATCATGCCAGAGGCTTCCGCGGGAAATGCATCGGCTTCGATCCGAGCGCGCTGGCCGGGACGAAGCCGAGCGATATCTCGAGAAGGAACGTAGGCTTGGACGATGAGCTTCCCCGCGGGCGAAATGGACCCAACGTCTTGCCCGGCGAGGACGTAGGTGCCGGGAACCAGCGCAGCGATGTCGAGGACAATGCCATCGATCGGTGCCGTCACGATTCGGAGCTTCTTTGCTTCTAGCAGTCCTTGTTCCTCGTTCAGCAAGGCCCTGAGGCTGTCTCGCTCTCCGCGCAGAAGGTTTTGCCACTGCGCTTTCGTCTGATGGAGCATCTGGTCAATTCGCAGGGATAGTCCGATGAATGCTCCGGCCGCGGTTTCCACCTCGGCCGGAGCAACCAGACCCAAGCGCGCAAGTTCACTCACGCGCTCCAGTTCGACGTGGGCTTTCTTGGCCTCCGACAGGCGGGGTTGGAGTTGGGCCACGAAGTGTCGATACTCGCTGAGAATGGGGGAACTCCGGAGTTTCGTTGCGGCATGAGAGAATCGGTCCCCGATCCCGTGACCGAGTTCCTTCGAGGGATCCCATGGGCTCAGGTCGTCCAGATGTTCGGCAAGGGTCGCTAAGTCGGAGGCGACGAGTGCATGCTCCTCTTGAGTGGCGCGGAGGTGGACGAGGCGCTGGTCGAGATCGGCTGGGTTAAGCCGCAGAACGGGTTGTCCGATTCTGACCGGTTCGTTTTCCCGCACGAGAACCTCCGAGATGCTCCCGGATTCGGCGGGACGCAGCCGGGCACGTTCGGTCTCCGTTTGCAGTATGCCGGGTGCGAGAACGTAGCGATCAACCTCCACGAAGGGAAGGCTCAGCAAAGCGGCAAAACCTCCCAGAATTAGCAGGGCATAGAAGCGGACTGTCGTGGGCCCCTGTTCCTGTCGGAGGGCTTCGACGGTGTCCCTGGCGAGCTCCGCTGGCAGGAAACTGGGGTTGTCGGGGCGCACGGATCACCATCAAGGGCGCCGATCTAATACTTACAAGCAAATAATATGCAATAGAGCGGATTTCGCTACCGGCCGGCTGGTCAGATCAGGAAAACAGCAGCGAGCACCGCCGCGAGAGCGATGCGATAGATCGCAAAGATGCCGAGTCCGCTTCTCCCCAAATAGCTCACCAGAAACTTGATCGCGATCGCCGCGCTCACGGCGGCGACGGCGGCGCCGAGGAGCATTTCGCCCAGGCCAAAGACATGGAGCAGTCCTGGTCCTGCCTTCATCAGCTTATATGCGGCTGCGCCACCGAGGACCGGAAGCCCGACCAGAAAACTGAACTCGGCGGATTTGGCAGGGCTGAGGCCGGCGAAGTAACCGCCCACCATCGTGACCATCGAGCGGCTCATTCCCGGCCAAAGCGCGAGACACTGCATAAGGCCGATCGCAATGGATTCCCGCACGGACAATTGATGTGGCTCCTTGCGGGAGGTACCGGCGCCGGTGTGCTGCCGCCGCCACCGCTCCGCGGCCAACATGAGCACGGCCCCGCTGACCAGCGCCGCCACGACCGCGCCAATTGAGAAGAGATGCGCGTCAATCCAGTCATCGAGGAGCAGACCCACAAAAACGACCGGCAGAAAAGCGAGGATCAGGTTGCGCAGGAGCCGAACCCCCGTCGCGTCCCGCCCCGCCAGCCCCCGCAGGATTCCCATGAGCTGGCTCCAATACAGCAACACCACGGCCGCGATTGCGCCGACCTGGATCACCACAATATACGTGTCGACCGCGAGCTTGCGCGTGAGGGGAATGCCCGCCGGATTCTGCTCGCTCGGCGCCTCGTGCCACAAAGGGTTACCTGCCGCGTCGCGCAGGGGCGACTCAGCATCCAGACCGAGCACACGGCTGGCGATGATGAGATGGCCCGTGGATGAGATGGGCAGAAATTCTGTCACGCCTTCAACCAGCCCCAAAACGACGGCATCCCGGGCGGTGAGCTCACTGGGTGCCGACTTGTCTTCCGACGCGCGTGCCCACGAACCGCTTGCAACGAGGGCCAGGAGGAGACTCAGGATGGAGCGGCGCACGAGGTTAGCTCCCAGAACCAGCCGGGGGTGTCGAGTTTATGCTTTTCTCGGGACCGCGTTTTCGGATTGCCTGCGTTCATGCCCGCGCTCGCTGATCTGACCACCCGCCTTGTCGCCCGTCAGGACCTGTCGACCGACGACGTCGCGGCTGCGTCCGTCGCACTGGCTTCGGCCGATGTCGCGGACGAGGCGAAAATCGCCTTTCTTTCCGCGCTGGGCGACAAGGGCGAAACGGCAGCCGAGGTCGCTGCGTTTGCCCAGTCGTTTCGGGCCTGGGCACTGGATCCAGGGGTGGGCAAGTGGTCGGCCCAGGCGATCGACATCGTCGGTACCGGCGGCGACCACGCCGGCGGCTTCAACATTTCGAGCCTCGTCGTTCTCACGCTGGCGACTTTGGGCGTGCCGGTAATGAAGCATGGTAACCGGGGAATCACCTCCAAATGCGGCAGTGCGGACCTGCTCGCTGCGCTAGGCATGCAGTTGGATGCTCCGCCGGCCAAACATCAGGCGGCGCTTGAGCAGCTTGGCTACACCTTCTTCTTCGCGCCCGGTTTTCACCCGGCCTTCAAGCACATTGCGCCGGTGCGCAAAGCGCTCGCGGCTCAGGGGCGGCGGTCCGTTTTCAATATCCTGGGGCCTCTCATCAACCCGGGTCGTCCGGCTCACGTGCTGCTCGGCGTTTTCGCGGAGGCGTGGGTCCCGCGCCTCGCGGAAGTGCTCGAGCGGCTCGGGACATCCGCGGGCCTGGCGGCCCATGGTCAGATTGGACCGGAGCAGGGGATTGATGAATTGACGACGGCGACACCCAATCGCGTCCGCGGCTTTGGTCGCCTGCGGTCGATCGACGGCATCTGGCACGGCAACGAACACGGGTTTGCCTCGAGCTCGTTTGATGATCTGCGGGGTGGCGATCTCGCGACGAATCTGGCCTTGGTGGACGCGGTGCTCGCGGGACGCGGACCGGTTGGCCTGGTTGACACCATTGTGCTCAACACCGCCGTGGCGCTTTGGATCACGGGCCGAACCGCCTCGATCGCCGAGGGGATCGCGCCGGCTCGGGAGGCGCTCCTCGGAGGGGGCGTTCGAGCGAAGAT
>CAYZCV010000215.1:0-1077 GCA_964476965.1 uncultured Opitutus sp.
CGATCAAAGCGGGGCTGGCGCAAGTTCCGCCCCACTAACCATTAACTCTTAACCATTAACCCCGCGCCGCGTTCACGAGGCGCGGAGGCGCTCCAGCAGCGCCTTCGTGGCGCGGATGCCGTCGGGTTCGGAGAGCGTCTTGCCCTCGTACTCGATGCCGATGTGGCCGCGGTAGCCGGCGGTCTTGACGATCGCGAGGAGGCGGCGGAAATCGATGTTCTTCTCATTGCCCGCCTCATCGAATTCCAGCGACTTGGCGCTGACGCCTTTGGCGAAGGGCATGAGTTCCTCGGTACCTTGGTAGCGATCGTACTCCTCGGTGGGGGAGATTCGGAAATTGCCGAAGTCGGGCAAGGTGCCCACGCGCGGGTGCGCGGCGAGCTTCATCACGCCGGCGAGCCAGGCGCCGTTGCTCGAAAGGCCGCCATGATTTTCGACAATGACATTGAGGCCATAGCCGTCGGCATACTGGGCCAGCGCCCGCAGGCCGTCGGCCGCGAGCTTCTGCTGCTCCTCGAAGGTACCGAGGCTGGCCGCGTTCACGCGGATGGCGTGACAGCCCAGCGTCTTCGCCGCATGCACCCAGCGATGATGATTGGAGACCGCCTTGCCGCGGGCCGCGGCATCCGGATCGCCGAGGCGGCCCTCGCGGTCACACATGATAAGGACATTGCGGACGCCCTCGCCGTCGGAGCGCTTCTTGAGCTCGGCCACGACGCTGTCGGTCAGCGTCTCCATGTAGAACTGGTTCACGTACTCGATCGCACTCAGGCCGTAGTCGCGCTTGGCGATCCGCGCGAAGTCCATCGCGTCGAGCGTGCCGGCGCGGAAGGCGCGGTTGAGCGACCATTGCGCGAGGGAAATCTCAAACCACGGGGCGGTCGCCGGCGTGGCGGCCGCCAGGAGGGAACGGGACGCGAGGGCGCCGGCACTCAGGCCGATCGCCGTCTTGAGGAAAGTACGACGGGTGGGGTTCATGGGGTAGAGAGGTCAGAGAGTGCTGCCGGCAAGACGCGGCGGAGTCAACCGGCCCGCGCCGAGCCGGGGTCCAAAATTCTTCTTCGTTCTCCTACTCGT
>CAYZCV010000215.1:1177-4141 GCA_964476965.1 uncultured Opitutus sp.
TCAACCGGCCCGCGCCGAGCCGGGGTCCAAAATTCTTCTTCGTTCTCCTACTCGTTCTCGTGCTCTGGTTCGAGATGAGGGCGATCAGGCCGACCCGACCGAGCTGGGAGAACGATCCGGGCGCTTGGACGGCTGATCGGGACGCCCTGACTCCGACGATACGACTCCCGCCGCTTGCCTCCGGGGCGGAGATCGTTTGCGCTAAAGGGATGCCCCTTCCCGTATCCCCGCGGCAGGCCGTCGTGTCGGCACTGCTTGTCCTGTCCCCGTTGATGACTTTCGCCGCCGAGACGTCGAATCCGGCCCTGGCGAAGCTGCTCCAGATCGCGACGCGCGTGCCGGAGCCCGAGGTCAACGAGGCGTCGGACGAGGCCGAGCAGGCCATCGCCCGCATGAAAATCGCCGCCCCGCTCTCGATCGGCCTGTGGGCCGCCGAGCCGATGCTGGCGAATCCGGTCGCCTTCACGTTCGACGAGAAGGGCCGGCTCTTCGTGGCGGAGACCTACCGCTACCGCTCGAGCGTGCTCGACATCCGCGACTTCATCGCGCCGATGCTCGAGGCCGATCTCGCCCTGCGCACGGTCGAGGACCGCGTGGCCATGATCGAGAAGATCCTCGGCAGCGAGGGCACGAAGGAGCTCTCGATCGAGAGCGAACGCGTCCGTCTGATCGAGGACCGCGACGGCGACGGCAAGGCCGACTTTTCCAGCATCTATGCCGAGGGCTTTGACAGCCCGCTCGACGGCATCGCCTCCGGCGTGCTCGCGCGCGACGGCAAGGTCTGGTTCGCCAACATCCCGAGCATCTGGATTCTCGAGGGCACCACGCCCGACGGCAAGGCGGTCAGCCGCCGTGAGATGAGCCGCGGCTACGGCGTGCACTTCAACTACACCGGCCACGATCTGCACGGCCTGATCTTCGGCCCGGACGGCAAGCTCTACTTCTCGATCGGCGATCGCGGTTCCCATCTCGTCACGCAGGAGGGCAACACGATCGCCCTCCCCGATGAGGGCGCGGTCTTCCGCAGCGATCCGGACGGCGCCAATCTCGAGGTCGTCGCGACCGGCCTGCGCAATCCGCAGGAGCTCGCCTTCGACGAGCACGGCAATCTCTGGACCGGCGACAACGACTCCGACCAGGGCGACATGGAACGCCTCGTCCACGTGGTTGAGGGCGGCGACAGCGGCTGGCGCATCGGCTACCAGTTCGCCCCGCTCGGCCGGGCGGGTCCGTGGAACCTGGAAAAGCTCTGGCTCCCCCGCTTCGACGGTCAGGCCGCCTATGTGCTGCCCCCGATTGCCAACATCGAGGACGGTCCCTCCGGCATCGACTACTACCCGGGCACCGGCCTCGGCGGCGCCTACAAGGGCCATCTCTTCATCACCCATTTCAAGGGTTCACCCGCCACCAGCGGCGTGCACACCTACACGGTCACCCCGCAGGGCGCCACCTTCCGGATCGGCACCAGCCAGCCCTTCATCCAGGCCGCGCTGCCCACGGACCTGACCTTCGGCGCCGACGGCAAACTCTACTTCTCCGACTGGCACAATGGCTGGCCGAAGTCCCGCCGCGGCCGCATCTACACAGTCACCCATCCGGCGGATGCGACCGATCCGCTCGTGCAGCAGACGAAGCGCCTGCTCGGCGAGGGCTTCAAGTCCCGCCCCGAGGCCGAACTCACCGCCCTCCTCGGCCATGCCGACCAGCGCGTGCGCCTGGAGACCCAGTTTGAATTCGCCCGCCGCGCCGCGCCCGCGCCGCTCACCGCCGTCGCCACCCGCGCCGACGCCGCTCCCCTCGCCCGGCTGCACGCGGTCTGGGGTCTGGGCCAGATCGCCCGCACCGACCGCAGCGCACTCGCCGCGCTGCCGGCCCTGCTCCGCGACGCCGATGCCGAGGTCCGCGCGCAGGCTGCCAAGGTCCTCGGTGATGCCCGCGAGGCCTCCGCCTTCCCGCTCCTCGTCGCCGCGCTGAAGGACGGCGCCCCGCGCGTCCGCTTCTTCGCCGCCCAGAGCCTCGGCAAGCTCCGCCTGCCCGACGCCACCGGCCCGCTGCTGGATCTCCTCCGCACCAATCGCGACGAGGATCTCTATCTCCGCCACGCCGCCGTGATGGGTCTGGTCGGCAGCAACAACCTTTCGGCGCTGGCCGCCGCGGCCGCGGATCCCGACCGCTCCGTCCGCCTCGGCGTGCTGCTCGCCTATCGCCGCCTGAAGAACGCCGACGTCGCCCGCTTCCTCACGGATGCGGATCCGCTGCTCGCCGTCGAGGCCGCCCGCGCGATCAATGACACCCCGATCCCCGCCGCCTTCCCGGCCCTCGCGGCGCGGCTGGAGGCCTCGACCGGGGACGAGCTCTTCGCCCTGCGCGCGATCAACGCCCACTTCCGCCTCGGCGCCGACGTCAATGCCCACGCCCTCGCCGCCTTCGCCGCCAACCAGCAGGCTCCCGCCCCGCTGCGCGCAGAGGCGGTCAGCCAGCTCGCGGCCTGGCCCTCGCCGCCGGATCGCGACCGCATCGTTGGCGTCTACCGCCCGCTGACCACGCGCGATGGCGCCGTGGCCACGGGCGCGCTGCTCCCGCTCCTGCCCGACCTGCTCACCGGTTCACCCGAGGATGTGCAGCTCGCGGCACTCGAGGCAGTCGGCAAGCTCAAGGTCACGGGCGCGGCCAACACGCTCTTCGCCCTGGTCAGCTCCGCCCAGCAGTCCGCCGCGGTCCGCCGCGCGGCCCTCGGCCTCCTCGATACCTTCAAGGATCCCCGCCTGGCCGAGGCCGTGAAGATTGCCAGCGCCTCGGATCAGCCCGTGCTCCGGCTGGCCGCGCTGCCCATCGCCGCCCGTTTCTCGGCCGCGGACGCCCTGCCCGTGATCGAGGCCCTCCTCACCCGCGGCAACGCCAACGAGCAGCAGGCCGCCCTCGAGGCCCTGAAACCCATGACGGATCCGAAGGCCGCCGAATTGC
>CAYZCV010000216.1:0-4131 GCA_964476965.1 uncultured Opitutus sp.
ACCACCATCAGCGGCGGCCGCCTCGTGGCGAACAACAACGCCGCGCTGGGCACCGGCTCCGTCACGCTCAGCGGCGGCACGCTCAATGTCCCGACCGGCCGGACAATTTCGAACACCCTCACGTTCACGAGCACGGGGAATGCAAGCGTGCTGGCGGGCAACGGCACCTTCAGCTCGGCCGTCAATGCGACCACCAACTCGGTGCTCGCGCCGGGCGATTCCGTCGGGACGCTTAATTTCAGCAATGGCCTAACCCTCGCCACCGGATCGGCCATCTCGTTCGAGCTCCAGGATGCCAACGGCACCAAGGGCATCGGCTATGATCTGATCAGTTTGACCGGGGGGAATCTGAGCCTGACCGCCTCCGCCAATACGATCACGTTCAACGTCATCACGCTCAACGCGACCGGCGATCGCGGCGCAGCCCTCAACTTCAATCCGGCGTCGAGCTACAGCTGGACCTTCGCCGAGATCGCCGCGACCAACACGGGCGGCTCGATTTCCGGCTTCAACGCGAACCAGTTCAATCTGGTCACCACGGATTTCGCGAACGGCCTGGCGGGCGGCAGTTTCAGCTTCAGCCAGAGCGGCACGAACCTCCGCCTCAACTTTACCCCCGTCCCCGAACCCTCCACCTATTTGCTGATCGGTTCCGGGCTCAGCCTCGTCGCGGGTGCCAGCTGGCGCCGACGTCGGCGTCGGCTCGATTGACGCGGTCGCCCGCTGTCTCGCGCCGGCAATTTGCGTTGCAGCCCGCCCGCGTTTGCGGGAGCGTCGACCATGGTTTCCGTTTCGAGGCTGCTGCTTGCCACCGCGATCCTGACCGCGGCCTGTCCCGCCTGGGCCCAGTTCGTTTGGAATGGCCAGGGAAGCACTGCGACGGCCCTCACCGGATCCAACTGGTCCGGTGGCAGCGCGCCCATCGGCACGGCCGGGACGGAGAGCGTCACCTTCGGCGTCGTCACCCCGTCACAAACCACACAGTCCGTCACCCTGCCCTCCAGCGGCATGGTGCTGAACAACCTCTCGTTCACCGGCGGCAGCTCCAGCCCGATCTACACCTTCACCGCCAGCGGCCTGCCCCTGGTGCTGCACGGCCAGATCTCGCTCGATGACAACATGAGCGTGACGTTCAATTCCACCGCGCCGATCCAGCTCACGGCCGGTTCGCATCAGGTGAGCGTCGGCTCCAACACCACCCTGTTCGCGAATAGCGTGATCAGCGAAGTCGCGGCCAGCGCCAGCATCAACAAGACCGGGCTCGGCACCCTCCGCCTGATCGAGAACAACACGTTCACCGGCGGGATCACCCTCACCGGCGGTTTCGTTGAGATCAATTCCGCGGCCAGCCTCGGCAGCGGCTCGGCCGCCATCACGTTTGCCGGCGGCACCCTTCGCACCATCAACGCCATGACCATCGCCCGCCCCATCACGGTCGGCGCCAGTGGCGGCACGCTCAATTCGAATAGCCAGAATCTCACGCTCTCCGGAATCATTTCCGGCTCAGGCAATCTCCTGCTCAACGGCGGGGCGATCACCACGCTGACCGCCGCCAACACGATGTCCGGCACGCTCACGGTCAAGAGCGGCGCCCTCATCGTCGGCACCGGCACCACCGGAAGCTTTGCCGGCAACATCGCCCTCGACAACAGCGGCTCCAACAATCCGCGCGTGGAATTCGCGCGCGGCAACGATGACACCTACGCCGGGGTCATCTCCGGAAGCAGCGGGTCGACCCTCGCTGTCTCGATCAGCGATGCGGGCACGACCACCTTCACCGGCCACCACACCTACACCGGCACCACGTCGATCTCCGGCAATCTGGCCCTCGAGAGCGGCGCCACTCTCGGCTTCGGGACGGTGAACGTGTCCGGCGGCAGTCTTCGTTTGCTCAACAATGTCTCGATCAGCAACACCGTGAACATCGCCTCGAGCGGCAAACTCGCCGGCTCGGGCACCATTTCAACGGTCAACATCCAGTCCACCGGCATTCTCGCCCCCGGCGGGATCGCCAGCAGCCAGATCGGCAGCCTCACCTTCAGCGATCTCAACCTTGCCGGTGGCGGCGTCTACGAGTGGAATCTCCAGAACCCGAACAGCACCGCGGGAACCGGCTGGGATCTGGTGACGGTCAATACCCCGTCGACCCTGACCATCAACGCCACCTCCGGCTCCCCCTTCAACCTGAAGCTGATCAGCCTCAACGCCAGCGGCAACGTCGGGGCCGCGACCGGCTTCGCGATGCAGAGCTATTCGTGGAAGATCTTCGATGCCTCGAATTCGAGCATCGTCGGCTTTGCCACCAATGCCTTCACCATCGACAGCTCGCAGTTCACCACGAACCTGGGATCGGGCGGCACGTTCACCTTTACCCACGATACGGCAAACAAGGCGTTGCTGATCAATTTCACGCCGGTTCCCGAACCTTCGACCTACCTGCTGATGGGCTCCGGCCTCAGCCTGATCGCCGGCGCCGCATGGCGCCGGCGGAAGCGGAACTAGGATCAGCGCGGATCGCGCACGGCCCGAGTGCGCAGCACCAGGGCGATGAACTCCATCCGCCCGGCCACGTCGTACTCATCCACCCGGCCAACCCAGCGGACCAGATCCTCCGGTCGCAACAGCGCGCCTTCCGGCGTTCCCTGCAGCCGGAGGCCGAGGCCCGCCAGCGCCGCCGCGAGGCGGAAATCCTCGCTTGCCGCCAACAGCGCCGCGCCGTCATCCCGCACGGCCTCAACCCGCTCCCACCGGCTGCCATCCCGCCGGTCGTGCGACAGCGTCAGGGATCCAAGCGGCTCGCGGCTCTCGACCATGCGCAGGCTCACCTCGTAAAGCGCCGTGAACATCGCCCCGGGACCAAAGTCCACTCCCGCGCCGGGCGCCGTCGGATCCTCTGGCGGGCCTGAAGCCAGTCGGCGAAAGGTCCGGACCTGCTGCGGATCAAAACGGAGTTCCGCCCGCACCCGGCGAATCCGGTCACCGTCCATGTCGGGCGTGGCCTTGAGGCCGACCCGGACCAGCCGGTGCGTCGGGTTCCACGGCGCCACCGCCACCTCCAGGTGAATCGCCAATTCCTCCCCCGGCTGCTCCGGCGGCGCGTAGTCGTAGGCGGGAGCATGAATCCATTCCTCCAGCCGGATCGGCTCCGAAGGGAGCAGGCGTCCCGCGCGCACCCCGTCAACCCAGGCCCGGTAGGAGCCGCGCCCCGTGTCGAGGGCAACGGCGACCGCCGCGTCCGTCACGGGCGCAAAGGCTCCGGAGGGCACCGAGGGTACCCTGCGCACATCGGCCCTCGGCCCGGGGCTCTCCGGCGCTGGCGTGGGCGCCGGGACTGGCTCCGCTTCCCCCGGCGCGGGCCGCGACACGAAGGGTTCCATCATAATCACCTCCGACAGCGTACGCGGTTCGTCGCGCGGTCGCAGCACGAGGAAGGCAAAGCCCAGCGCGCCCAAGCCCGCGATCAGGCCGGCCGAGACCCTGGCACGCCCGCGGCTCATCCGTTGGTCCCCGCCCGGGCGAGGCGCACCAGACGGATGAAGTCAGGCCGACCGGAGTCTCCGACGCCCGGCACGCGGACGCCTGCCTCCGCCAACCCGGCTTCCGCCCAGCCCACGACGTCGTCATACGACGTGTCGCCCTTGAACGGGGAGTCCTGCAGCAGCAGGCCAAACCCCGCCACGGCCGCGGCGAACTTAAAATCCGCCGAGGCCTCAACGAAGGCGGCCCCGCCGTCCACCAACGCCAGATCGAGCCCGCGATCCGTCCCGTCGTCCGGCAGCCGGTAGTCCACCCGGAGGGTCAGCAATTCACCACCGGGCGCCACCGGCCCCTCCACCGGCACAATCTCGTACAGTGCGGTGACCTTCTGCCCGGTGCGCAGATCCGCCCCGTCATCCGGTCCGGATTCCGCTTGATTGGCCTCGTAGCCAATCAATCGATACGACGCGACCCGCGCCGGGTTGAAGTCGACGCGCAGCCGGGTGCCCCGCACCACGACGGCCGGGGTTCCGTCCGGCCCCGCCACCGCCCGCGCCCGCAGGCCGATCCGGACCAGGCGATGGGCCGGATTCCATGGGGCCGCGGCGACCTCGAGGTCCGCCGCCACGGGCGCCTCGTTGGTCGAAGCGACAT
>CAYZCV010000217.1:0-4091 GCA_964476965.1 uncultured Opitutus sp.
CGTACAAGTACAACGAGTTCCTCACCTTCGCCGGCTCCTACGCCCTCACCGACAACGCCTCCAACAAGGCGGGTTCGGACTTCACGGGGAATGTGTTCGTGCTGACGGCTGCGCTCCGTTACTGATCGCTTGATGTCACGCGCCGGATTTCTTCACACGTATCTCCGGCTGTTCGTCTTCACGGCGGGTCTCGTCCTCATGGGCGGACCCGCCGTCTGCTTGACGGCAGCCGAGGGTCGCTCCTCTGCGTCCTCATCGGCGGCCGCCTCCGAGGAGTACGTCCTGCAGCCGCTTGATCAGATCAAGATCGAGGTCTTCCAGGAACCGGACCTCACGCGCGAGCTGCGCCTGTCGCAGGACGGCGCCGTCACGCTGCCGCTGATCGGAACGGTGAATCTCAAGGGCAAGAGCGTGCTCCAGGCCGAGACCCTGATCCGCGTGCTCTATGACCGGGACTACCTGGTCAATCCGCAGATCAATCTCTCCGTCCTCGAGTACGCCAAGCGTTCCGTCGATGTACTGGGCGCAGTCGGGCAGGCCGGCACGATTGATATTCCGCCTGAGCAGCCCCTCAATCTCCTCGGCGCCGTGGCCCGGGCTGGTGGCTTCACCCGCCTGGCCGACCGCCGCAAGGTCAAGCTAAGCCGCAGCGAGGACGGCAAGACCGTCACCTACGAGATCAACGCCGACAACATCATCGAGAGCAAGAGCGACTCCGAGAACAGCTGGATCCTCCGCGCCGGGGATGTGATTTTTGTGCCTGAGCGACTGCTGTAAGCAGGCGCTCGGGAGGTTATCGGTTATTTGTTTTGGGTTATTTGGACTACGAGCCGAGAAATCGTTGAAGAATGGGCTTCCATGTTCAATGATCTCACTTTCGGTCTGCTCGAGTCGAATCGCTCATGCTCGCGCCGATCACACTGTCCCAATTTCCATTAACAGATAACCGATAACCATGGCGCACCCGCGCCATTCCCATGTCCCACCCTTCCGACAACGATCGTAAACCAAGCAAGTCGCGCCGCGCAGCCGACGCCGAGACGCCCGGCACCTATGGCGGTGGCGGCGCGCCCGGCTACGGCGGGTACGGTGGCTATGGCTATCCGGGCTATGGGGAGGCGACGACCAGCGATCGGACTCTGCAGGACTACCTCTTGGTTCTGCGCGAGCGGATCTGGTACATCGTGGCGGCCTTCGTGCTGGTCCAGCTGGCGGTGGCCACCTACACGTTCACGCGGACCCCGCTCTACCAGTCCACGTCGACCGTGCAGATCTTCCGGCGCAACCCGACGGTGATGCAGGTCCAGCAGGTGATGGACAACGAGGTCCGCTCAGCCGAGGACCTCAATACCCAGGTCAACATCCTGCGCAGCACCACCATCATCGAAGGGGTCGCCAAGCGCCTCACCGCCGACCAGCAGCGCCGCCTGCTCGCGCCGTACACGGAGCCCGGCGCGGTTCCCCCCACCCCGGCCGGCATTCTGGAGCTCAACCGCGTCATCGTGCCGCAGCGCGCCAGCCTGATGGTGTCCGTGCAGTACCGCCACCCCGACCGTGAGCTGGCGCCGATCATCGCCGACTATTTCGCCGACGAGTACATCGGCTACAGCGCCCGCACGCAGGTGGAGGGTTCCCTCCGCGCGGTGGTCGAACTGGAGCAGCGCGCCGATGAGCAGCGCAGGAAGGTCGATGATATCGCCAAAGCGATCCAAACCTACCGCGAAAAAAATAACCTCGTCTCTCTCGATCAGCGGAAGGACATCGTCACCGACCGCCTGAAGGAGCTGAGTCTCTACGTGACGCAGGGCGCCGCAGTGCTGCAGGACGCCGAGACCAAGTGGAATCAGGTCAAGGACGCGCAGACACGCGGCGTCGACCTTCTCAACCTCAGTTTTATCGCGAACGTTCCAGCGGTCGATCAGCTCCAGCAAAAGGTCGCTGAGCTACGGATCGACGCGGCTCAAAAGGCCCAGCGCTACCGCGCTCAGCACCCTACGATGATCGAGGCGGCCAAATCCCTCAGCGAGGCTGAACAACAGCTAAAGCAGGCGATCACGACCACCACCTCCCAGGTAGAGGCGGCGTACCAGACCGCGCTCCAGAATCTCAACCAAGCCAAGGCCGCCCTGGCCGCGCAGGAAACCGATTCCCTTTCGCTCGATCGCTATGCCGTCGACTACACCAATCTCGAGCGCGAGTTCGAGGTGAACGAGAAGCTCCTGCAGACCCTCCTCGCCCGCATGCAGGAGACCTCGATGAGCGGGACGATGGAAACGCAGAATGCGCGTCTGATCGACCGCGCCAAGCCGGCGGGAAGCCCCGTTTTCCCGAACTACATCGTCAACATTGGCCTCGGCATCATTGGCGGTCTGGGCTTCGGCTTGGCGTTGGCCTTTGCTGTCTCCTTCATCGACGACCGGGTGAAGAGCTCGTACGACATCGAGTCCGTCATCGGCCTGCCGCTCCTCAGCATCGTACCCAAGTTCAAGGATCCGGGTTCGTCGATTGAGTCGGGCAAGGGTGTCTTCACCCCGCCCAAGGAGCCCGAGATTCTCGAGGCATTCTCGACCATCTACTCGAGCCTCAAGGTCAAGGACGAGAGCAAGAACGCCAAGCTCATCCTCGTGACAAGCACCGTGCCCGGCGAGGGCAAGTCCTTCATCGCGCGCAATCTCGCCCTCACCTTTGCCTCGCACGGCGAGAAGGTCTGTCTGATCGACTGCGACCTCCGCCGCCCCGTCGTCCACCGTCACCTCAAGCTCGAGAATGCCCGGGGCATGATCGATCTCTGCACGACCGATGCGACCGTCGATGATGTGGTGATCAAGAACGTGCAGCCCAATTTCGACGTCATCCCCTCGGGTGGCCGTTCGAAGAGCCCCGCGCAGAGCCTCAGCAGCAGCCGGTTTGAGTCGACCCTGGCGGAGCTGGCCAAGCGCTACGACCGCGTCTTCATCGACACCCCGCCGGTCGCTCTCGTGAGCGACGCCCTGGTCATCCTGCCCATGGTCGACGGCGCGATCTACTCGATCTTCTTCAACAAGGTCCGCCGCAAGGCGGCCCAGTTCTGCGTCCAGCGCCTCCAGGAAGTGAACGTCCCCACCTTCGGCGCCGTCCTCAACGGCCTCGACCGCAACATCGGCGGGTACTACTACCAGCACTACTACGACAAGTCGTACAAGCAGTACTATGTGACGGAGGAGACGGACGACGACGGAGAAGGTCCGCGCCGGTAGGCGCGGGCTTCGCCGTCGTCGTCCGGTTGTTGGTTGGACGTTGGGGGTTGGGGGCTCAACAGCGGTGGTAAGCTCCGCTTACCGACCAGGGTCTTGGGTTCGAAGGCAGGGAATCACGCTTGCTTTTTAAGGCAATTTAGCTGCATTAGACGACCGCATGAGCCTGCGTAGTTTTGAGGATCTCGAGTGCTGGAAAGCTGGAAGAGACCTTCGAATGTTTGTCGCCAGCGTCGTCGTACCCAATTTGCCAATCGCCGAACGATTCCGTCTATCCGACCAGATCCTTCGGTCAGCACGTTCCGTAACCGCAAACCTTGCCGAGGGCTTCGGGCGCTATCACTTCGCCGACAATTCCAAGTTTTGCCGCAATGCTCTCGGCTCCTGCTGCGAAACCATGGATCACCTCATCACCGCCAGGGACGAAGGAATGCTTTCACAGGAGCACTTTGCCGAAGGCCGAACCAAGGCCAATGCAGCTCAGGGCATGATCAGCGGCTACATCTCCTACCTCCAACGTGCCGCCCGGCAAAAGGGCGGTACTTAATGCTGCGAGGGATAGAAGCCATCCCTCGGTGTTGGGTGTTGGATGCTGGAAGTTGGATGTTCCCAACCCCCAACTCAGGATCTCCCCTGCCGAAACCCCAACATACCATCCCACCGCGGGCACAGCCCGCTGCCATCGAGCCCCCAACTCCCATCACCCAACCTCCAACTCAGCACTCCCCACCGCCGCTCCGCTTCACACGAAAACGCCGTCTCGCATCGGCCGGACAAAATCACACCGGTCGGCGATTTCGGGATTATGCGTCACGAGGATGATCGCCTGGCCGTTATCCTTCGCCAGGCGGGTCAGGA
>CAYZCV010000218.1:0-4083 GCA_964476965.1 uncultured Opitutus sp.
ATCGACGGAACCAGCAGACCAAAGCCGTCCAGCGGATGAGCGACTTGCTCGCGCCGGTAGCCGAGGAAGACGGAGGAAACCGGCGGATATTCAATCGCGTCGACGGAGGCGAGGGGACGCTCGCCGAGCGTGCCGACTGGAATCCGGGCGAGGGCAGCCGAGGGCAGCGCAAGGACGACGGAGGCAAACTCCTCGGTCTGCGTGGCACCGTCCCGGCTCCAGATGACCCGCCAGGTGGGGCCGGGAATCAATCCCTCGACACGGGCCCCAAGTTCCACGGTGCCAGCGGGCAGGTGGGCCCCGAGGGCGCGGGGAAGCGCCTCGAGGCCGGCGCGGAAGGACACGATGGGCGGCGCCCCGGTTCGCTCGCCCCGGGCCCGCTTGGCCTTGGCGGCCGCGATCTGGGCGCGGATGATCGAACCGTGCGTGCGCTCCGCTTCCCACAGGCTCGGGAAGGAGTGCTTGGCCGACAGCTTTTCAATGTTCCCCGCGTAGACCCCCGAGACGAAGGGATTGAGGGCATAGTTGACAAACTCACGGCCGAAATGATCGCGGGCCAGGTCGGCCAAGCTCACGTCCTGCTTGCGGCTCCGCGGGCGGCGGAAGAGATCGCCCAGGACCCGCAGCTTTCCGCCGAATGAGAACAGGGGGGACGTGAGCAGCGAGGGCGGCGAAAGGGGCGCAGCGCAGGGTTTGCCCTGCCGGAGGATGTAGCGGTTGCGCGCTCCGGGCAGGGCGAGGCACTTCTCGGATTGGAGCCCCAGTTCGTCGATCAGCGAGGTCAGGTCCGAGGAACTCTCCTGGAGGGAGTTCGGCCCCGCTTCGATCAACCAGCCGCCCTCTTGGTCGCTCCGAATCACTCCCCCCAAACGCGCGGAAGACTCAAACAGGCGGACCGTCCGGCCCGCCTTGGCGAGATGGTAGGCAGCGCTCAAACCGGTGATCCCGCCACCGATCACGGCAACGGGCTGGGGGGATGCGAGAGAGGACGAGGTCACGGCAGTTCACAGCTTAGCGGAGAGCCGCCTGCCGGGCTGCGCATATCTTGGCGGCCTTTGCGCGCGGGCAGAATCGTCATTTCCACTGGGTGACGGTGCCGACCAAGGCGTCCATGCACTCGATCTTGGCGGATGGGGTGATGCCGTGGCCCAGATTGAAGATATGGCCGGCGGAGCCGCGCATGGACTCCAGCAACCGACCGGCCTCGCGTCGGACGATATCCGGTGTGGTCTGCATCAGCACCGGATCGAGATTGCCTTGCACGGCCACATTGGCCGGGAGGGTGCGGCGGACGACCGCGAGGTCGTTGGTCCAGTCGACGCTGATCGCCCGGACACCGGTGAACGCCTGATCCGTGAGGTGCGGCGCCGTGCCCTTGGCATAAAGGATGATCGGAAAATCGGAGGGCAGCGCGGCGACGATGCGGCGAATCCACTGCAGCGATGCGGCCTCATAGTCGGGCCCCGCGATGATGCCGCCCCAGGAGTCAAAGATCTGGATCGCGTCGGCGCCGGCCGCGATCTGCATCTTGAAGTAGACGATGAGGGCTTCGGTCAGCTTTTCCAGCAGAGCGTCAAAGAGGGCGCGGTCGGTGTAGAAGAGGAGCTTGATGCGCTCGAAATCATCCGAACTGCCGCCCTCCACCATGTAGGTCGCGAGGGTCCAGGGCGAACCCCCGAATCCCAGGAGGGCCTTGGATCCCGCAAGTTCGCGCTTGAGCAGGCCCAGGGTGTCCGCGACGTAGCGCAGGCGGTCCGGAACGGCCGAGGCCGGCGCGAGGGCGTCAACCTGCGCCCGGCTGTCGATGCGGTAGGCCATCGCAATGCCTCCGGTGTCGCGGAACGCGTAGCCCTGCCCGAGCGCTTCCGGAATCACGAGGATGTCCGAAAAGAGAATCGCGGCATCGAGCGCGAAACGCCGTAGCGGCTGCAGGGTCACCTCCATGGCGAGCGCCGGGGTGCGGACCATCTCGAGGAAGGACGACTTGGCCTTGAGTTCGCGGTACTCCGGGAGATAGCGGCCGGCCTGGCGCATGACCCAGATCGGCGGGCGATCAAGTGGCTGGCAGGCGCAGGCGGCGAGGAAACGTTCGCGGGAGGTCATGGACAGGGAAGTTGGCCGAAGAAACGGGGCGGTGATTCCGGCCGGATGGTTGGTCGCGGGAGAGGGGGGCGTTCTCAGGCGTTTGACGGGGAATCAGCCCAGTCCCGTGGTTTGAGGAAAACGTCGTAAAGCCGCGCCTCGGCGCTGCCGGGCTCGGGGTGCCAGTCATACTTGAAGGTCACCAGCGGGGGCAGACTCATCAGGATCGACTCCGTGCGTCCGCCGCTTTGCAGGCCGAAATGGGTGCCCCGATCCCAGACCAGGTTGAATTCAACGTAACGGCCACGCCGATACAGCTGAAAGTCCCGCTCGCGGTTTCCATGGGGCAGGGCCTTGCGCCGGGCCACGATCGGGCGATAGGCGGGGATGAAGTGATCACCCACGCTTCGCATCAGCGCGAAGCTCTGCTCAAAGCCGAGCTCCGAAAAGTCGTCGTAGAAAAGCCCGCCGACGCCCCGCGGCTCGGCCCGGTGCTTCAGGTAGAAGTAATCGTCGCAAGCCTGCTTGAAGCGGGGATACAGCCCGGGGCCGAACGGGGCCACGGCCGCTCGCGCCGTCCGATGCCAGTGGACGGCGTCTTCCTCGAAACCGTAGTAGGGCGTCAGGTCAAAGCCGCCCCCAAACCACCACACCGGCGCCGGGCCCGTGGGGTCGGCGACGAAAAAACGGACGTTGGCGTGACTGGTGGGAACATAGGGGTTGAGCGGATGAATCACGAGCGAGACACCCAGCGCCTGCCACGGCTTGCCCGCCAGTTCCGGACGGTGCGCCGTGGCCGAGGGGGGCAGGCGGGTTCCGTGCACATGCGAGAAGGCGACCCCTCCCTTTTCGAAGACCCGTCCTTCACTGAGGATTCGCGTGCGCCCTCCGCCGCCCTCCGCGCGCGTCCAGGCGTCCTCCCGGAAGGTGGCGACCCCATCCTCGGCCTCGAGCGCGGCGCAAATGTTATCCTGGAGTCCGAGGAGGTAGGCTTTGACGGCTGGGAGGTCGGGTGCCATGGAGAGGTGAACGTGAACACAGAAAACGCCGGTGGAAACATCATTTCGCGCTCCGCCGTGCGGGGGGCTTGCCACGTTTGCTAGAGTGGTGCTCCGACCCACCGCATGACTGACCCGATTCTGACGACCATCGCAGCGACCGGCTTTACGGTCGCGTTCTTTCATGCGGCCATCCCGACGCACTGGCTCCCCTTCGTGCTCGTGTCACGGGCGCGAGGCTGGAGCCGGGGCAAGACGCTGGCGGTGGCGGCCTTCGCCGGGCTTGGGCATGTCGCACTGACCAGCCTGCTCGGCTTGGGCATCGCCTGGTTTGGCTTCACCGTGGACGAGGAAATCGGGCACACCTTTTCGCAGATTGCCGGCGCGATCCTCCTCGCCGTCGGCCTGTACTATCTGTGGCAGCAGTTTCGCGGCGCGGGGATCCGGCATCATGTCGTCGCCGGCAGTCATCACCACGCCACCGCCCACTGTGGCAAGGAGAGCAGCAGCCACTGGGAGCATGAGTTGCAGGAAAGCGAACTGCTTTCGGGCGACCGCGCGGCCATCGGCGGGCTTTTTCTCATGCTCACCCTGTCGCCCTGCGAGGGATTTCTGCCGATCTATCTCTCGGGCGTGCAGTTTGGCTGGCCAGGGTTCTTCCTGCTCAGCGGCATTCTGGCCGTCGCCACCCTGACGGGCATGACCCTGTTCACCTGGTTGACGCTCGTGGGCTTCGGCCGTTTCGAGTTGAAGCGCTTTGAGCGCTGGGAGTCCGGTCTGCTGGGCACGCTCTTCCTGATCCTCGGCGTGATCGTGTTGGTCCTCCGTCACGAGCACTGAGCCGACTCGGGGGGCGGCACGAACCCGCGGCCTAATCCCGCTCCGCCGGCTCCGCGCTGGCCGGCGATTCATGCATGATCGGATTGAGCGGCTCCGGTTGCAGCGGCGTCAGCGGATCGGGGATCCGCAGGGCCTTCGCGATGGCATCGACGTTGTTGCGGAA
>CAYZCV010000219.1:0-2122 GCA_964476965.1 uncultured Opitutus sp.
GCGCACATGGAGTGCTTCGACATCTCGCACATCAGCGGCACCTACGTGGTCGCCTCGATGGTGCACTTCACGGAGGGCCGTCCGGACAAGGACCAGTACCGGCGTTTCCAGATCAAGAGCTTCATCGGCAACGATGACTTCCGCGCGATGGAGGAAGTCGTGGGCCGCCGCTACCGCCGGCTGCAGGAGGAGGGAAAGCCGTTTCCCGACCTGGTGGTGATCGACGGCGGCCGCGGCCAGATCGGCGCGGCGCTCAAGGCCTTCTTCGCGATCGACGCGAACCCGCCGCCGCTCATCGGCCTCGCGAAGAAGCACGAGACGATCATTTTTCCCGACGCCCGCGAGCCGCTTAACCTCCCCCTCACCAACCCGGGCCTGCAGCTGCTGCAGCGCCTGCGCGACGAGGCCCACCGGTTCGCCAATACCTACAACGCGGATCTGCGCTCGAAGAAAATCCGCGAGTCGGTGCTCGATGATTTCGAGGGCCTCGGGCCCAAACGCCGCGCGCTGCTGCTCGAGCACTTCGGCAGCATCGATCGCCTGCGCGCCGCGAGCGCGGAGGAGATCAGCGCCATCGACGGCTTCGGCCCGAAGATGGCGGCGGAATTGCAGGCGTTTCTGAATCGGCCGGCGATTGGCAAAGCGGAGACGGAGTGAGCGACCGGAGATGGGACCTAGAGGACGGATGGGACGGATAGGACCTATGTCCGATATAAGTCCTATCCGTCCCATTTTCCGATCCGGTCCCCCGATCCAATTTCCCGCTCGGAACCGGCACGCGGGCCCGCTTTAAGGGTCTTTCTCCTGCATGATCGCCCGCCTTGCCGCCACCTGCCTGTTGCTCGCGCTCGCCGCGTCCCTTCGTGCGGACGTGGTGCTCGCGCCGCCGTTTCAGGATCACGCGGTGCTGCAGCGCGACCGGCCTCTTGCGGTGTGGGGCCGCGCGGAAGCCGGGGAAAGAATTCAGGTCACGTTCGCCGGCCAGACACTGGGCACCACGGCGGCGCGCGACGGTCGCTGGATAGTCTATCTCGATCCGCTCCCGGCCTCAGCGGTCCCGACCGACCTCGTCGTCGCGGGCAAGAACACGGTCACGGTGCGCAATGTGCTCATCGGCGAAGTCTGGCTCGCCACCGGGTCCGACCTGTTGGCGCGGTCGACGGCGTTGGCCGGCGCGCCGCGGCCCGCACCGGTGGAGTCAACCCCGCCCGTGCGCGTGTTCAAGGCCACAGCGACCGCGGCGGAGAGCCCGGCTGAGGCCGTGGCCGGATCCTGGTCGGACTTGCCGGCCGACAGCTCCGCCGCGACCGGCGCCTTTGCGCGCGATCTGCAGCGCCGGCTCCAGGTGCCCATCGGCGTGCTCGAAGCCGTCGCGCCCGGCAGCGCGCTCGACGCGTGGTTGAGCCCGGCGGCGATCGCCAGCGTCGGCGGGTCGACCGCGACGGACGCGGCTCGCCACTTCAATGGCACGCTCCACCCGCTGCTGCCCTACGCGGTGCGCGGGATCCTCTGGGCCGCCGATTCGGCGGACGTCGATCGCGCGGCGGGCTACGCGGCGCGCTTTGCCGCGCTCATCACGACCACGCGCCTCCATCTCGGTCAGGGGGATGTCCCCTTCTTCTGGCTGCAGCTTCCGCCCACCGCGGCGCCAATCGACCCCTTGGCCCGCGCCGGCGCGCGGGTACGCGAGGCCCAGGAGCAGGCGCTCGAACTGCCGGCAACCGGACAGGCCCTCACGATCGATCTTGCGGCCACCGATGCGCGCGAGATGGGCCGTCGCCTGGCGCTGCTGGCCCGTGATCAGGTGTACGCCCTTCCGGTCGATGCCTCGGGTCCGCGCTTCGAGCGCGCTGATCGCGATGGGGCCGGGCTGCGCGTGTTCTTCCGCCACGCGGACAACGGCCTCACCGCCGGGAGCCGTCCACCCGAGGCCTTCGAAATCGCCGGCGCGGACCGCGTCTTTCACCCCGCCAACGCCGTGATCCAGCGCAACACGATCCTCGTTTCCTCACCCGCCGTGAAGGAACCGGTTGCCCTGCGCTACGCCTGGACCAATGCGCCCAGGGCCAACCTGTTCAATGGGGCCGGCCTACCGGCCGCGCCGTTCCGGACGGATGACTGG
>CAYZCV010000219.1:2222-4019 GCA_964476965.1 uncultured Opitutus sp.
CCTAAGAACTTTCCCGATGGATCGTTTTAACGGATACGCAGTCTATAACCCATCCATGAAACTCCTCCGCCTTCCGTTGTTCGTCCTGGCCGCGCTTGCGGCCGCTCCGGCCCTCCTTCCGGCCGCGGCGATCACCCCTTCCTCCCAGCTCACCGCCGCCACGGTCTATCTTGATCGGGCCGTGCTCACGCGCTCCGCGCGGGTCGACCTGCCGGCTGGCCAGTCCGAGCTCGTTTTCGAACGCCTCCCCGCCGGGCTCGTCGACCAATCCCTGCAGGTCGCCGGACGCGGCACGGCGACCGCCACGATTCTCGATGTCAGCGCGCGCACGACCTACGTTGCCGCCACGCCCAGCATGCGCGTGAAGGCGCTGGAGGATGAACTCATCGGCCTGCAGCAACAGGACCGCGCCTTCGCCGATCGCCTCGCTCACCTCAACCAGCAGCGCGCCTTGCTGGCCAAGATCGAGTCGGCCATGACCACGCCCCCGACCGGGGATTCCGCCACGCCCCGACCCACGTTCGAGGACTGGCAGAAGCTGCTGACCTTCCAGGCGGAGACGCTCACGCGCCTCACCAGCGAACAGCAGACCGTCGACCGCCAGCGCGCGGATCTCGAGGCCAAGATCGCCGCGGTCGAGGCGCAGCTGAATACGCTGCGCGGCCAGCAGCCCGAGGGCCGCGCCTACAAGACCGTCACGGTCCGCGTTGCGGCCACGACGGCCGGCAGCCTCGATGTCACGCTCGGCTATGCGGTCCCCGGCGCTTCCTGGACGCCCGCCTACGACGCCCGTCTGCGCGGCGAGACGCGGGCGGTCGAGCTCACCTACTACGGCGTCGTGCGCAACGGCACGGGCGAGGACTGGACCAATCTCGCGCTCACCCTCTCGACCGCGCGGCCCAGCATGGGCGGCAGCGCGCCGGAATTGCCCGCGTGGATCGTCGATGTCAGCCGACCGATGCCCATGCCCCTGGCGATGGAAATGCGCCGCAAGGAAATGAGCGAGCGTCAGGCCTTCAATCAGATGGCCGTTGCTTCGGCGGCCCCGATGGCCGACGCGATGGTCGAGCAGGACGCCGGCATGGCGTTCTCCACGATCGAGGCCGGCACCACCAGCGCGACCTTCAAGATCGCCACGCCCGTGACGCTCGCGAGCGACAACACCTCGCAGAAGGTCGCCATCACCTCCGCCAAGCTGCCGGGCAATCTCCAGTACCAGGCCACGCCCAAACTGCTCGAGGCCGCCTTCCTCAGCGCGTACGTGACCAATACCGGCGAATTCCCCTTCCTCGCGGGACCGGTCAGCACTTTCCTCGACGACACCTTTGTGGCCACGAGCCGGCTCAAGACCGTGATGCCCGGCGAACGCTTCGAGCTCGCGCTGGGCGTTGACGACGCCATCGCGGTCAAGCGCCGCCTCGTGAACCGCTTCGCGGAGGACACCGGCCTGACGAACAGCGGGCGCCGCGTGACCTACGAGTTCCTCGTCACGATCACGAACAACAAGAAGACGGCCGAGCGCGTGGTTTTCAAAGAGGCGATCCCGGTTTCCCGCGACGAGAAGATCGTCGTGAAGCTGCTCACCCCGCTCGAGCGCGACCTCGGCACCGCGGCGGCGCCGAAGGAGGTCTCACGCGAGGAGGACGGCAAGCTGGTCTGGCGCCTCGACCTCAAGCCCGGCGAGAAGCGCGAGATCCCGCTCAAGGTCAGCGTCGAGCACCCGTCGGACCTGGCCGTCGACGGGCTGAACTGAGCGGCGAGCTGAGCTCGCAGCGGTTATTGGTTATTGGTTATTGG
>CAYZCV010000220.1:0-4007 GCA_964476965.1 uncultured Opitutus sp.
CGATGAACTGGTCGATCACCACCTGGGCGCCGTTGGCGAAGTCGCCGAACTGGGCCTCCCAGATGCAGAGCATGCGGGGATAGTCGAGCGAGTAGCCGTAGTCGAAGCCAAGCACGGCGGCCTCGGAGAGGAGCGAGTTGTAGACGCAGAAGCGCTCCTGCTTCTCATCGAGATTGAGCAGCGGAACATACTTTTCGCGCGTGTCGAAATCGTAGAGCACCGCGTGTCGGTGGCTGAAGGTGCCGCGCTCGCAGTCCTGGCCGCTGAGGCGGACCGGAGTGCCCTCGACCAGGAGGGTGCCAAAGGCGAGGGCCTCGCCAAAGCCCCAGTCGACCGGGCCGCCGTTCTTGTGGGCCTCGGCGCGCGCATCCAGGAAGCGCTTGATCTTGGGGTTGGCCTTGAAGTTGGTCGGAACCCGGGTGAGACCGCGGACCACCTGGTCCAGGAGGGCGGGGGACGCGCCCGTCGGAACCGGGGCGTGGCTGTAGCCGGGTTGGAAGACGGCGTTGGAGCCCTTGAACTTGGCTGCCGGGTCCGCCGACTTTTTCTTCGCTTCCTTGGCCTTGGCCTTTTCGAAGGCGGCCTCCATCGCGGCCGTGTACTCGGCCTTGATGGCCTCGTCGTCCGCCTGGGTGAGTGTGCCTTCGGCGATGAGGCGGCTGGCGTAGATCGAGGAGATCAGCGGCTGGGCGGCGATCTTCTTGTAGAGGGTCGGCTGGGTGAAGGCCGGTTCGTCGCTCTCGTTGTGCCCGTGCTTGCGGTAGCAGTACATGTCGACGACGACATCGCGCTGGAACTTCAGCCGGAACTCGAGGGCAAGGAGCGTGACGTGGCAGACCGCCTCGGCATCGTCACCGTTCACGTGGAAGATGGGGGCCTCGATCATCTTGGCCACATCGGTGCAGTAACGGGTCGAGCGGGCGTCGCTCGGCAGCGTAGTGAAACCGATCTGGTTGTTGATGACGAAATGGAGGGTGCCGCCGGTGCGGTAGCCCGGGAGCTGCGAGAAATTGAGGGTCTCCGGCACGACGCCCTGGCCGGCGAAGGCGGCGTCACCGTGGATGAGCAGCGGGAGGACGCGGCGGCGCTCGACATCGCCGCGGATGCGCTGGCGGGCCCGGGCCTTGCCTTCGACGATCGGGTTGACGATCTCGAGGTGGGACGGGTTGGCCGCGAGGCGAACCTCGACGGTCTTGCCCGAATCGGTCTTGAGCTCGGCCTCGTAGCCGAGGTGGTACTTCACGTCGCCATCGCCCGCGACCGTCTCGGGGATGTAGTTCTCGGAGAACTGCTCGAACAGGACGTCAAAGGATTTGCGCAGAATATTGGTGAGCACGCTCAGGCGGCCGCGGTGAGCCATGCCCATGACGATCTCGTCGACGCCGGCCTCCGGGCTGGCCTGGATGACGGAGTCGAGCGCCGCAATCATGGTCTCGCCGCCCTCGAGCGAGAAGCGCTTCTGGCCGACGTAGCGCGTGTGCAGGAATTTTTCGAAAAGCTCCGCCTTGTGAATGCGGCGAAGAATGCGGGTCTTCTGCTGCTTGGTGAAGGCGCGGACATTGCGGCTCGTCTCCATCTTCTCCTGCAGCCAGCGACGGACCTCAGTGTCCTGGATGTGGATGTATTCGACGCCGATGCGGCCGCAGTAGGTCGCCTGCAGGTTGGCGATGATGTCGCGCAGCTTCATCTGGCCGCCGGCGAGGAAGTGGCCGACGTCAAAGGACGTGTCGAGATCGGCCGCCGAGAGGCCGAACTCGCTCAGGGCCAGGCGCGCCGCCGGCGCCGGTGGCTCGCTCAGCGGATCCAGGTGGGCCTGGGTGTGACCCAGCGCACGGTAGTGATAGATCAGGCTGTGGACCTGGGATTGCTTGAGGCTGTCGACGATCGAGACCCCGCCGGCGGGCGCGCCGGCTGGCGATCCGCTCCCGGTATGGCCCAGCGTGAAGCCCTGAAAGAAGGCGCGCCACGTCGGATCGACGGAGTCGGGATTATCGAGCCACGCCGTGTAGGCCGCCTCAATGACGTCCGAGTTGGGTCGCGTGGATAGGGTAAGGGAGCTCATGGGTAGAAAAGAAAAGCAAACCTGCAGGACCGGGGTGCGGAACGCGGGCTTGCTCTATATTAAGGCCGATAATAATGAAAAAGTGTTCTGTGAGAATACCTCGCCCGGGTAGGGACTCAAGCGCGTTCAGGCCTTCATCGGCGCGCTAGAACCGGGTTTGAGATTATTTAAACATCTGGTGACAAATAATTAATACCGCTGAACTTTGCTCATGGAGACCGAAATCAAACAATCGCTTATCAGCTTGTTGGATGGGATTAAGCGGGCTGATGGACCGACCATCGCGTCCGAGATGGCGCGCCTGGACGAATTCGCCGCGCGAGGCCGGGCGGGCCTACATCCGCAACTCGTTCATTTCCTTGAACGTCGCAGTTATGCCAAGGCCTTGGTCTTCCTGGAGGGCGACACCCCGGCGGCTGGCTTGTGCGGCGGACGCGCCGGCCGGCCGGCCTGATCCAATGAGCACGGGCCACAAGATCTCAACCGAGGGGGGCGGCGGGCTTGGTCACAATCCATTTGCATCTCTCGGCGGACTCAATCTGCCCCCGGGACCCGCGGCGAACGCGTCATCCAGCGGTTCGTCGACCCTGTCGGGCAACAAGGAACCGGCCCCGGCCAAGAACCGGGGGCGCGTCGACGTCCTGCGCTCGACCGCCGGGCGCGGCGGCAAGACGGTCACCGTGGTCACGGGCTTCACCGGCATCGGGCTGCCGGAGAAGGAGCGATTGGCGAAGCAGATGCGCGCCGCCTGTGGCTGCGGCGGCACCGTGAAGGACGGGCAGATCGAGATTCAGGGCGACCAGCGCGAGACGGTCGCCCGGATCCTGCGCGAAGCCGGCTTTCGCCCGGTCATGGCGGGCGGCTAGTCCGCCGGGTTCTCCGCCTGGAACACCGTTTCGTCGAGCTGCCCCTCGCTTTTCGCGACAATGCAGCTGACCACGAGGTCGCCGGTGACGTTCACCGCCGTGCGCACCATGTCGAGCAGGCGGTCAACGCCGATAATGAGGGCGATGCCCTCAACGGGGAGCCCGACCTGGTTCAGGACCATCGACAACATGACCAGCCCGACTCCCGGGACGCCGGCGGTGCCGATCGAGGCGAGCGTGGCCGTCAGGACCACCATGCCATAGTCGGAGAGGGTCATGCTGATGCCGTAGGCACCCGCAATGAACACCGTCGCGACCCCCTGCATGATCGCCGTTCCGTCCATGTTGACCGTGGCGCCGAGCGGGAGGGTGAAGGAGGCAATCGGATTGCCGATGCCCATCCGCTTCTCCGCGGTTTCGAGCGCGACCGGCAAGGTGGCGCTGCTGCTGGCCGTCGAGAAGGCGAACACGGGCACCGCGCGGGCGTTGCGAAAAAACTGGAGTGGACTGAGCCTGGTCAGCGACCTCAGCAGCAGGGGATAGACTCCCAGCCCGTGGAGCAGCAGGACCGCGAGGACGACCAGGAAGTACTTGGCGAGGGGTGCGATTGCGGCAAAGCCCTCGGCGGCGAACGTCCGGGCGAGCAGCGCGAACACGCCGTAGGGCGCGACGACCATGATGATCGTGACCAGCTTCATCATGACCACATTGGCGTCATCAAAGAGGGCGAGGATCCGTTTGCCGGCGTCGCCGGCCATGACGAGCGCCAGCCCGAGCAGCACGGCAAAAACGATCACCTGAAGCATATTGCCCTCCGCCATGGCCCGAACCGGATTCGAGGGGAAAATGTTGATCAGGATTTCGGTCAGCGGCGGGGCCTCCCCCGGTACAAACGTCGTGTCCGTGCTCAATGCAAAGCCGCGTCCGGGTTGCACGAAAACCGCGACGGCGAGCGCCAGCGTAACGGCGGCCGCCGTTGTGAAAAGGTAGAGACCGACCGTCTTCAGCCCGATCCGTCCGACCTTGCGGACATCGTCGAGCGCGGAGCTTCCGCAAACGAGGGAGACGAAGACGAGCGG
>CAYZCV010000221.1:0-3964 GCA_964476965.1 uncultured Opitutus sp.
GCCGGCACCTTCGCCGACACCGCCACCTGGGGCCTGATGGCCAGGGGGCACGGCGAGTACTTCTTTCGTACCGTCGTGGGCCACGACGGCGCCGCGCAAAGGGCCTACGGCGGCCGCTCGCTGGCGGACGCCGCCGCCGCGACCCTGGCCAAGGTCGGGGCTCTCGGCGGATCCGGGGGCGTCATTGCACTGGATGCCCGGGGAAATTACACCCTCCCCTTCAACACCCCCGGCATGTACCGCGGGGTACGTCTTTCGGGCGGACCCCACGCGGTGATGCTCTACGGCGACGAGGCCCCTTGAATCGGCCAGATTCCAGCCTACTCGCCCTTTCCGCACCATGACCACCTCTCCCCGAAAAACTCCCCCGACGATTGTTTGGTGGACCCTCTGGTTCAGCATCACGGCAGGACTGCTCGCGATTCACGTGACCATTCCCGTCACGGAAGCTGCACCGACCACCGGTCCGCTCAAGCACGTCCCCATGATTCCGCTGCTGGCCTCCTCGGCGCTTCGCTGGGTGGTGCTGCCCCGCATCACTGATGGGTGGCGCGCTTTTCCGATCTTTATCGCCGGTCTGGTCCTGGCGGAAGCGGGGTCCCTGATCGGGCTCTTTCTCGTTCCCGATCTGCGCCAAACCTACCTCGTGCTCGGCGTGGCCGGCCTTGCGCAGTACGTCCCGTTCTTCGCTTCTCGTTACCGCCATTTCTAACGATCAGCCTCCGTCCCCATGGCCTCCTCCCGTCCGTCCCTTCTTTCCTGGGTCCTCCTGCTCCTGCTCACGGCCGCCGGCGCGTCAGCCCAGTCACCCGAAGTGCCCAGCCGGCGCGAGGTGCTGGCTGCGATCGCCACGTTGGAGGATCGCTTTCTCAGCCCGGAGGCGATCCGCGCCGCCGAGGTCGTGACCCGCTTTGTTGAGCTGAGTGAGGACTGCCTGATCGTGCTCGACCCCGAGGCCATTCCCTGGGCGGAGGACGGAGAAATCACTGATTCCGAGGATCCCGAGACCATGCTGCGCTCCCTCCTGCTCGCGGCTTATTTCGCGGGAAACACAAAGGCTCAGCTCGATTCCGGCAAGGTGGAGGACATGCCCTACCCCGGCTGGCTGTTCGTGATTCGTGCCTACAAGTCCATTCAGGAAAAGACCGCCTTCAGTATCGCCTCGATCGACGAGTTGGTCGCGATGGAGGAAAAGGGCACCCTTGAGCGCTATGCCCGGATCCTCAAGGCCCGCCGGGACGCGGGTCCCGACGAGCCGGCCGACATCATCTAAGCGTTCGGCGGCGAGCCGAACGCGGACTTCAGTGACCGGCGCTCAGGCGGCCGGTTTCGTGCCGACCGAGTGGAAGGTGGCGTCCGCGGGCAGGATGGCCCGCTGGCAGAAGTCTCCAAAACCCTCGCCGGGCGCCCGCTCGGTGGCGTAGCGCTTGATCACCGGCGTCAGCAGCGCGAGCACGTCGTCGACCGTGGCGCTGGGAGACAGCAGGCGGTTGAGGCGGGTGCCGTTGTACTTGGCGCCGACATAGAGGGCGTACTTGCCGGGGGCCTTGCCGACCAGGCCAATCTCCGCGAGGTAGGGACGAGCGCAACCATTGGGGCAACCCGTGACGCGCAGACTGATCGCATCGTCGCGCAGCCCCGCCTCCTCCAGCACGGTTTCGAAGCGCAGCAGAAGATCATTGAGCATGCGCTCGCTCTCCGCGAGGGCGAGTCCGCAGGTGGGCAGGGCCACGCACGACAGCGCGTTGAGCCGCAGGCCACTGCGGGCGTTCTCGTTCGCGAGGCCGTGCTTGGCGAGGATGGCCTCGATCACGGGCTTCTGCGCCGGAGTGACGCCGGAGACGATCACGTTCTGCGAAGGCGTGAGGCGAAAATCACCGGTATGAACCGTGGCAATCTCACGGAGCGCCGAACGCATCGGCCACCCCTCGCTGTCCTTAATGCGCCCGCTCAGGATGTGCAGACCATAAAACCACGTGCCATCCACGCCCGGGTGCCAGCCATGCGGATCCTGGATCGTGGTGAACTCGAAGGCCCGCGCGGGAGCGAGGGTGATTCCGGAGCGCTGCTCGACCTCGCTCTTGAACCAGGCGATACCACGATCCTCAATCGTGTACTTCAGTCGTGCGTGCTTGCGATTGGTCCGGTCGCCGTAGTCACGCTGGGTGGCAATGACCGCCCCGCCGACGGGGTTCACCTGGTCAGGCGTGATGAAGCCAATGACATCGGCCACCCGCGGGAAGGTCTCCGCGTTGCCGTGGCTCATGCCGAGACCACCGCCGACGGTGACATTGTACCCGACCAGCTTGCCGGCCTCGAGAATGCCGATGAATCCGAGGTCCTGCGAAAACACATCGACGTCATTGGACGGCGGGAGGGCGAAGCCGACCTTGAACTTGCGCGGGAGATAGGTCGGGCCGTACAGCGGCTCGTTTTCCGGCTCGCCGCCGGCGACCAGCTGGTCGTCCAGCCAGATCTCGTGGTAGGCTCGCGTTTTGGGCAGGGCGAATTCGCTGAAGCCCTTGGCGTGATCATACATCGCACCATGGGCCGCGGACCGCTCCGGGTTGGGCGGGGCCATGACATTGCGGTTCACATCGCCGCAGGCGGCAATGGAATCGAGCAGCGCCTGGTGCATGCCCTGGATCAGCGGCTTCAGGTTGCCCTTGAGAATCCCGTGAAACTGGAAGGTCTGGCGCGTGGTCAGCCGAAGCGAACCGTTGGCGCGCTCGGTCGCGAGCTGGTCCAGGAGCAGCCACTGCGCCGGGGTGCAGCGTCCGCCCGGGAGGCGCACGCGCAGCATGAAGGAGAAGGCCTTCTCCAGCTTCAGCTTGCGGCGCTCATTGCGCAGATCGCGGTCATCCTGCAGGTAGAGCCCGTGAAATTTAGTGAGTTGGGCGTTGTCCTCCGAGATCGCACCCGTGGACGCATCGAGCAGGTCCTGCGCGATCGTGCCGCGCAGAAAATTGGAGGCAGTCTTGATTCCCTCATTGGCTGCGAGGGGCTTCGTCACGGATTCGGATGAGCTCATGGACAGGAGGCCGAACGTTGCGGCCTTAATACCCCAAGATCAAGGGGTATTTAGTGTTTAAGGTGGTTTACTGAAGATAAAGAATACAATCCGGGACCGCTGGGATCCGGACACAAAAAAGGGGCCGGTCATTAAGGACCGGCCCCGAGTCTGAAAACGTAACTTAGTAGCGGTAGTGCTCGGCCTTGAACGGACCGTCAACCGATACGCCCAGGTACTTGGCCTGGTCGTCCGTCAGCTTGGTCAGCTTGGCGCCGATCTTCTCGAGGTGCAGGCGAGCCACTTCCTCGTCGAGGTGCTTCGGCAGGCGATAAACGCCGACGGCATAGGTGTCCTTGTTCTTCCACAGGTCCAGCTGCGCGAGCGTCTGGTTGGTGAAGCTGGCGGACATGACGAACGACGGATGGCCGGTGGCGCAGCCGAGGTTCACCAGGCGGCCCTCAGCAAGGAGGTAGATGCTGTTACCCTTCGGGAAGGTGAACAGATCGTACTGCGGCTTGATGGTGACGCGCTTGACGCCCTTCGCCTTGTAGAGGCGATCGACCTGGATCTCGTTATCGAAGTGGCCGATGTTACAGACGATGGCCTGATCCTTCATCTTGGCCATGTGCTCCAAGGTGATGATGTCCTTGTTGCCGGTGGTCGTGACGTAGATGTCGGCGACGCCGAGAGTGGACTCGATCGTGTTGACCTCGAAGCCCTCCATCGCGGCCTGCAGCGCGTTGATCGGATCGATCTCGGTGACAATGACGCGGCAGCCAAAGCCCTTGAGCGAGAACGCGGAGCCCTTGCCCACATCGCCGTAGCCGCACACACAGGCAACCTTGCCGGCGATCATGACGTCGGTGGCGCGCTTGAGACCGTCCGCGAGGGACTCGCGGCAGCCGTAGAGATTGTCGAACTTCGACTTCGTGACCGAGTCGTTGACGTTGA
>CAYZCV010000222.1:0-3955 GCA_964476965.1 uncultured Opitutus sp.
GCCAGCATGAGCAGCACGATCGAACCGCGTAACATCCCCCCATCCTAGCCCTCCCCACCCCCCCGCGCAAGACCCCCCGGCCAATCCGCCTGCCCCGCCCCGGCATGGTGTCACGTAATATGTGACACTTTCGACCGGGCCCCCGCCACGTGCGGGGCACCTCGGACGTTTTCAGCGCTAAGTGTCACGTATTGCGTGACACCGGGCTTGGGGTGAGGGGTTGCCGGGAATCCGCGTTGACCCTATCCCCCCGCCCGGTAGCTAAGACCCTTCCGGAACATGAACCGCGTCTTCATCAAAACCTACGGGTGTCAGATGAACGAGCGCGACAGTGAGGCTGTCGCGGCGATGCTGCGTGCCCGGGGTTACCGGATCGTCGACAAGGAGGAGACCTGCGACATCCTGCTGCTCAACACCTGCAGCGTGCGCGATGCCGCGGAGCAGAAGGCGATCGGCAAGGCCGCCAACGTCGTCGCGCGGAAGCGCCGCAATCCCGACTTCGTGCTGGGGATTCTCGGCTGCATGGCGCAGAATCGCGGCGCAGCGCTTCTCGACACGTTGCCCGATGTCGACCTGATCATCGGCACGCAGAAGTTTCACCAAGTACCCGACTACCTCGACAATCTGCGGGCGGCCCGTGCCGCTGGGGTGCCGGTCGGAGCGAGCATTGTCGACATCGGGGAGGAGGCGGGTTCCCAGAACACCATCCGCGACCACCTCGAGACCGACGAGCGGCAGATCAGCGCCTTCGTCTCGATCCAGCAGGGCTGCAACATGGACTGCGCATTCTGCATCGTGCCCAAGACGCGCGGCGACGAGCGCTCGCGTCCGATGGACGAGATCGTCGCCGAGTGCCGGCAGCTGGCGGAGCGGGGCGTGCGCGAGATCACGCTCCTCGGGCAGATCGTCACCAGCTACGGCCGGCGCGACTACGCGCACACCGATGGCGTCTCGCCCTTCGTCCAACTGGTTGAGCGCGTGCATGCCATCGAGGGCATTGAGCGCATCCGCTTCACTTCCCCGCATCCGCGCGGATTCAAGCAGGACCTCGTCGAGGCCTATGGCCGTCTGCCCAAGCTCTGCGAGTACGTGCACCTGCCGATGCAGTCGGGCAGCGACCGGATTCTGCGGGCAATGAACCGGCCCTACTCGCGCGACCGCTATCGCGAGATCGTTGACTCCCTGCGCGCGGTGAAGGCGGGCATGTATTTTTCGACCGATGTCATCGTGGGCTTCCCCGGAGAGACGGACGAGGACTTCGAGCAGACGCGCCAGCTCTTTGAGGCGTGCAACTACGACATGGCGTACATCTTCAAGTACTCCGTCCGCAGCGGCACGGTTGCGGCCGACCTCGGCGACCAGATTCCCGACGACGTGAAGGAACATCGCAATCAGGTGCTGCTGGAGCTGCTCAAGGCCAATTCGGTGCGCCGCAACGAGCAACTCATTGGCACAGTTGAGGAAGTGCTGGTCGAGGGCCCGGACAAGTCCGGTGCGCATTTCACGGGCCGCACGCGCGGCAACCGGGTCTGCATTTTTGATGCGGATCCCCGCCTGGTCGGCCAGCTCGTGCCCCTGCGGATCGAGCGGGCGTCGGTGAGTACCCTTTACGGCGAGCTGGTGCTCGCCGGGGTGGCCTAAAGAACCGGCTAGCTATCCGGACGAGAACGAGAACGATCTTCACGCAACCATGTCACTCACTGTCGCCACCCTGATCCCCGGACTTCTGCTCCTTGTGTTCGGCGGACTGCTGCTGGTTGGTGGGACGGCGATTTCGTCCTCCCTGAAGGCGCTGCCGCGCTCGACCGCGGCCTCGATCATCCTGTTTGGCGCGGGGGCGGCGTGGTTCCTCTTCAACATCTGGCATCTCTCCGAGGCCGATTTTGGCCAGTACCGGGTCGCCCTGTTCATTTTCTTCGCACTCGTGGCGGGGGCGTCCTTCTTCCTGGTGCCTGACTTTTTGGCGGTTCGTGGAATCGCCGTCCTGATCCTGCTCGGCGCGATGCCGTTGCTGGATACGGCGTACATGGAGTTTCAGCATCCGCAGCGTCTCTTCATGGTGACAGTCGTGTACGTGGGCGTGGCGCTCGCGATCTATCTCGGGGCTTCGCCGTTTCGCCTGCGTGACTTCCTTGAGTGGCTTTACCGGCAGCCCGCACGTCCGCGGGTGCTGGGCGGCGCGCTCGCGGCCTATGGGCTGCTGCTCTGCGGCGTAGCCTTCACCTATTGAGCGAGACGCACGGACACATTCGCCATCGCATGACCGCACCCGCCCGCCCGACCCCTGTTCTGATCGTCATCGCCGGCCCGGCGGGCTCGGGCAAGAGCACGCTGTGCGAGCGGCTGGTGGCGGAGTCGCCCGGGTTTTCCCGGGTCGTGACCACGACAACCCGTCCGCCGCGGCCGGGTGAAGTCGATGGGGTTCACTACCACTTCCTGTCCGCGCCGCAGTTTGATCGTAAGGTTGAGGCCGGGGAGTTCCTGGAATGGGCCTGGGTCCACCAGAAGAACCGTTACGGCACCCTCGCGTCCTCCGTGATCGAGCCGCTCGGCGCCGGCGGCAGTCTGGTCATTAACATCGACGTGCAGGGCGTGGATAATTTCCGCAAGGCCGCGGCCAACAACTCGCTGCTCGCGCGTCACATGGGGACCGTGTTCATCGATGTGCCGATGGAGACGCTGCGGGCCCGCATGGTCACGCGTGGGCAGGACAGCGAGGCCGAGATCGAACACCGTTTGCGCACGGCGGAGCGGGAGCTGCTCGAGGCCCCGAAGTTTGACTTCAAGATCGCCAGCCGGTCGCGCGACGAGGATTTCTCGGAGCTCCTCACGATCGTGGGCCGGGTTCGGCGCCGGGCGGACGCGCCCTGATCCGGTGTCGACGGGGTCGTTGACCCCGTATGGACATTTTCCCGCTCGCCGGGCGCGGTCCTCAGGCGAAGCGGCCGCCCGCTCCACGCGGAGTCGAACCACCGGCGGACCTGCGGGTCGGCCTTGGGATGAAGCGGCCGGATTGGATCCACCTGAATAAGCGCAACGGGGCCCTGCTGGGGTTGGGCGTGCTCGCCTTGGTGGGGCTGGGGCTGGCCTGGGGTCGCTTGGATGTGGATGCGCTGCACGCGAGGGCGTGCGCGCTGGAACGGCGTGGCCACGTTTGCGGCCGTAACCCTGCTGACCATGGTCGGATTTCCCGTGAGCTTGCTCCACGCTTCTTTCCGGCCGCAGCTTGGCCAGCGTAGGGCATTTCCCATTTGTGTTAAACCTGTTTCGGGATAGGGTGGTGGCGCGTTACCCCAACCCCGCAGGCGACGACCATGCCCAGCAGCACAGGCGCATCCCACGCCCTCTTTTCGGCTCGCACCCTCGGTCATCAGGACCGGGCGGAGATGCGTAGCCTGTTTGACGATGCCATCCGGCGGGCGGAGCGTGACTTGCTGCCGCTGCGCGTGCCGCATGAGGTCAAGCCGGTGCAGAACCGGCGGGGCATGCATTACCACTACCGACCGGAAATTTTCCTCGGATTGCAGGGATCAACCGAGTTTTCGTTTCCGCGCGAAGGGTTTCGCCTGGGCCCGTCGGAGATCTGCGTGATCCCCGCCGGCGTGCCGCATGGCGAGGTGGTTTACCCGGGATCCGAGGGGCAGCCCTTTCGGAACCTTGTGGCGGGGTTTTACAACAACACGATCAGCCTGCACTTCGCGCACGAGGCCCGGCCGGGCAAGCCGGACATTGAGGCCATCGAGTTCTTCGACGCGCCTGATCTCGACGTCTATCTGACGCTGGCCAACACGCTCGTCCACACGCACAGCTCCCAAGGTCCGGCGCGCAACGCGGTCCTCAAGGGCCTGTTGCTCGCGCTACTCGGCCTGTTCCGCAATGTCGTGGAGACGGGATCGGGTCGGTTGAACAGCGACATCGGGAAGGTATTCCAGGCGAAGTGCCTCGTGCGCGAGCA
>CAYZCV010000223.1:0-3936 GCA_964476965.1 uncultured Opitutus sp.
GCCGACCAAAACGCCACGCGGCCTCCCGGCTTGAGGGCGGCCATCACTCCCTGCAGGCCGGTGGCCTCGTAGAGCTGACGATTGTTCCGGCGGACCATGGCCGCCGGCCCGTTGTCGACATCGAGAATGATGGCGTCGTACTCCGGCTTGGGCGTGCGCGCGAGGACCTTGCCGACGTCACCCGCGATGCACTTCACCCGGCGATCCTCCAAGAGCGCACCGTTCAAACTTCGCAGGAAGGTCCGGTTCCACGCCACCACGGCAGGCAGCAACTCCGTGACCACCACCGCGGCCTTGGGGCCGACCTTTTCCAGCACGCTGCGCAGGGTGAATCCGAGACCCAGCCCGCCGATCAGGACCCGAGCCGGTCCGGTCCGCGTAAGGTGCGCGGTCGCGAGTTCGCCCAGCTGGACTTCCGACGCGGAAAGCGAGGACTCCATTAGCGCCTGACCGTCCAGCCTGATCGCATAGCGCCCATCATGCTCCTGCAGCGTCAGGCGCTGGCCTTCCGGGGTCTTCGTTTCAGCGAGGGTGAGATGAGGTTTCATCGGCGGCCCATCCAGCGTGTGAGTCCAAAGGATCGTGTCGAGCGGACAGCTCCCGCCCGGTTCCCGTCTCGACTCAATCCGGCCAGTCGGTGAAGCTCCCTCACCCCTCGGTCGTCCCGTCTCTTTCCGTACCCCCATGAACGCCCTGCTTCGCTTCACCCTGCCCGGTCTCATCCTCCTCGCGTCCGCCCTGCGCGCCGATCCCGCCTGGCTCCCCCCCGGCCTCCCGGCCGCACCCGCGGAGGGACCCGCCCTCACCCCCGGCGCCTTCCTGACCGAACCCCAGGGCAAGGCCGTGCTCGAGGCCGCGCTCAAGCAGTTTCCCGATCGGACCGCTTGGGACGCCTATGCGGGCCACCTTCGGACCCGTATCCAGGAAGGCCTGACGCTCGCTCCCTGGCCCCGCCGGACGCCGCTGGCGCCCGTGATCCGCGCCAAGCGCAGTTACGATGGCTATACGGTTGAAAATGTCGTGTTCGAATCCCTCCCCGGCGTCCTGGTGACCGGCTCGCTTTACCGGCCGCTTGAGGCGCGGCCGCCCTACCCCGCCGTCCTGACCACCCACGGTCACGCCCGCCGCATCGAGAAGCCCGAGGACTACGCCACGCATGCCCGGTTCAGCCCCAGCATGCAGACGCGGGCCGCCACTCTCGCCCGCATGGGCGCCGTCGTCTTCGCCATCGACATGGTGGGCTACGGCGACTCGATCCCGATCGTCGGTCAGGACACGCACCGCACCCCGCTGACGCAGACCCTCCATGTCTGGAACGCCATGCGGGCCGTGGATTTCCTGCTCTCGCTCGACGGGGTGGATGCCTCGCGAGTGGCAGTGACGGGCGAGTCGGGCGGCGGTACGCAGTCCTTTCTGCTGGCGGCGCTTGACCCCCGCGTGACTGTCACGGCTCCGGTCGTGATGGTGTCCGCCCATTTCTTCGGCGGCTGCCCCTGCGAGAGCGGACGCCCCATCCACCGGACCACAGACCACTTTGCCAGCAATGCGATGATCGCCGCGCTCGCGGCGCCGCGGCCGCAACTGCTGGTGTCCGACGGCAAGGACTGGACACTCAACACCCCGGTGGTCGAATACCCCTTCATTCGCCGTATCTATGGCTATTACGAGGCACCCAACAACGTCAGCAACGTGCACCTGCCGGAGGAGGGCCATGACTACGGCCCGTCGAAGCGGACCGCCGTCTACCGCTTCCTCGCGACGCACCTCGGCTTGAACCTCGCTGCGGTGCAGCGTCCGAACGGGCTGATGGACGAATCCAAGGTCACCGTCGAGACGCCCGATAAGCTCCACGTCTTCAACACCGAATTCCCCATCCCCGCGCGTGCGCTGCGCGACCCAGCGGCAATCGAGGCCGCGTTGCGGGTGCTACAAAAGTAGGTCGACTGCCTTGTTCCGGAATACAGAAGTCGCGCAGAGACGCAGAGCCGCAGAGTTCCAGAAAGGCATCATCCAAGGGTATTTTCTTTGCGCCTCTGCGTCTCTGCGCGATGTCAGGATCGAAAAGTCAGTCGTCGAAACCACGAACGGTCACGCTGCGGCCGTTCTCTGCCGGGCCAAGCTTGAGGATGTAGGGCGCTGCCACCTTCGCCCAGGCATCGGCCTTGCGGTAGGCGCTCGCGCCGTCGGCCCACGCCAAACGGAGCATGTCTGTGTCGATGACGCCCGGGTTCATCGGGATCGCGGCCATACCCTCGGGCAGTTCCTCGGCGAGCGCCTTGGTCAGGCCCTCGATCGCCCATTTGCTCGCGCAGTAAGGCGCCACTTCGGGCGCGACACTCCGGCCCCAGCCGGAGCTCAGATTGATGATCACGCCCTTGCGCGCCGCCACCATCGGCGGGACGAATTCGCGAATGACATTGATCGTGCCTGTCACGTTGACGTCGATCAGGCGCTTGGCCTCCTCGGGCGGCACCTTCCAGAGCGGCGCCGGCGTGTTCATGATTCCCGCGTTGTTGATCAGGAGATCGGGCGCCTCGCCGAAACCCAACACCTTGGCCGCCCAGATCCCGACCTTCACGGGATCGGCGACATCCGCCACATCGAAGCTGTGCGGAGCCCCATGGGCGAAGCGGAGATCGATGATGCCCTCCGCGCCCCGGCCGCAGCCGGCGACGGTGTGGCCCAGGCGAATGAACTCCTCGGCCAAGGCCCGGCCCAAGCCACGCGTGACCCCCGAGATGACAATCTTCATTCTGAATAGAAGTCAGAATTCAGAAGTCAGGAGCGAGGAGAAAAGACAGAGGATTCAGACGGTTCCGAGCAGCGATCGCCGGAGTGAGCAGCTTGGCCGGGAGAACCGGCTCGGCAGCTTCAACGGCTTTGCAGGCTGAATTTGTTCAGACCGGATTTGCGGCACGAATCCATGACGAAAGCCAGAGTCTTGAGCGGCGTGGTCTCGTCGGCGCGAATCAGCACGGGGATATCGCGGTCGATGTTTCGCACCTCGCGCAGCAAATCGAGCAGCTCGGTCTCAGTCGTCGTCTGGCCGTTGAAACTGATGGCCCCGTCCTTATCGATGCCGATCGTGACGGTGCCCTTGAACTCGTTCTTGCCCGCCGTCTCCACCCGCGGAAGCGTGATGTTCAGCGTGGCGGCCGAGCGAAACTGCATCGTGACGAACGCAAAGAAGATCAACATCACGAGCACGTCGATCAGCGCCAGGAGGTTCATCTCCGGACGCTTGCGACGCCGTTGGTACAATCCGCTCATGAGGCCGACTTGTTGCTCCGGCCGAGAATGCGCTCCAGCAGCACGTCGAGCTGAGCGGCGTAGCCCTCAACCTTGCGCTGCAGGTAGCCGCCGCCAACGAGGGCCGGTACCGCGATGGTCAGACCGAGCAGCGTGGCCGAGAGCGCGAGCGCAACGCCACTGGTGAACTGCACGGGATCCGGCAGACCCGTCTCTCCGGAAATGGCCGAGAAGACGCGGAGAAGGGACCAGACGGTGCCGGTCAGCCCGATCAGCGGGGCGGCGGCGTAAATGATGTCGAGGTACGGCAGGCCGCGCTCCATGCGATTGAGCTCGAGGCGGGCGAAGGCCTTGACCGCGCCCTCGTCGCCCGGGTGGCGCTCGGCATATTCGACAATACGGGCAAGGACGGAGTGCTTGCCGCCCGTGATCGGCTTGCCGTCAACGATGGCGTCGACGAGATCCTGGGGCAGCACCGCGGTTTTGCGGAGGGCGAACGAGCGCTCGCAGAGGATGAAAACCATCACGATCGAGCAGAGCCCGAGCGGATAAATGAGGATGTCGGCACCTTTGAAGACGTCGATCAGGGCGAAGAACATAGAGAAGGGAGTCCTAGTGTGACGTGCGGCCGGCGAAAAGGTTCAGTTAAAATGACAAGAGGCGCGGTTTCCCGCGCCTCGTCAAATT
>CAYZCV010000224.1:0-3918 GCA_964476965.1 uncultured Opitutus sp.
GCGTTCGCACCAGCAGCCAGGTCGAAGCGGTGGGCGCCGCGGCGCAACCCGCGATGGAACGCTGCCAGCAATTGTTTGAGCATCACGGGCTGCCCCGCGATGGCGACGCGATCGCCGTCTACCATCGCATGGATGTGAAGGTCGGCACCTTTGAGTTCACGATCGGCCACGTCGTGCCCGAATCCGTTGCCCTGCCCGCCGGGTCCGGCCTGCAGGAGTGGCGCCTGCCGGCGGTCCGCGCCTTTCACGTCGAGCACGTGGGCGCCTACCGTCACCTCGGCAATGGCTGGAGCGTGGCCAATCAGCTGGCCCGCCACCGCAAGCTGAAGCAGAGCAAGGTCGGCGCGTACGAAGTCTACCGCCATTCGCCCAAAGACACGGCGGACGCCGAGCTACGGGTCGACATCTACCTGCCGCTCAAAGGCTGAGCGCGCCGCCGGCCAAAAACGAGGCTGGGACTGAGCTGAGTGAACGGACCACCAGCACGCGAGGAGCGAAGCGCGGCGGCCCGCTCCCTGCTACGGGACTCCTTACTTCCCCCTTCAAGGACCCATGCACAGCCCACCGGCCATCGAATCCAAACCCTGTCTCTGGAATCCGGTCGTGGCCGCCATCGGGTCCCTGGTGTTCTCTCCCGCCTTTGGCTCGTTTTTGCATGCCGAGAATGCGAAGCGCTTGGGCCGGTTGGCGGAGGTCAAAATCAACCAACGTTGGTTCTGGGGTATGATTATCTGGTTCGTCGTCGATCCATTTTTCCCCAGCCTGGCGTTCATTTTTCCCTTCTTTGATGTGTTCCTCACGTTTGCCCTCCCGATCATCTGGTACCTGACCACCGGTCGGAAGCAGGTGGAGGTTGTCACCCAGCTGGGCTCGTCTTCCTACGACAGACGCCCCTGGTTGATCCCCTTCGTGATCGGGGTGCTCGGATCGCTGTTGGTCGGCGCATTCCACGCCGGCTTACGGATTCTGGGTGGGTTCCTCGGGTGGTCTCCGTATTGACCCTCCGCCCGGGGTATGGGTCAGGCTAGATTCGAGGCGCGGCCGCCTCGCACCGCAGGAGGGCAGCCATCCCGAGAAATTGTCCGAGGACAAACGAGAGTCCATAGCCGGCAAGCGGAACAGGGAAGGCCCCCCACACCGGCGCGACCGCGATCGCCAGCAAGTAGACGGCCAACGGCGGAAACGTCCGGCCGCCGACCAGCGGCGACAGCGCGCTGAGCCCGACGCCCGCAACCATGAGTACGGCCGCGACCATGGAGTGGCCCGCAGCCAGCGCCACGATCCCCTCCACGTTCAGCACGGGCTCAAGCGGATCCGGACGCGCCCAGGCGACCGCCGCTCCGATCAGGGCCGGGCCGGCCACCTGCAAACGCCGCGCCCACCCGATCTCCGGGCGGCCCGCCCCCCATGCGACGCAGGCAAGGGCAAAGGCGACGGCCTGCGAGGCATCCGGCTGCGCGCCGAGAAGCGCGGCAACGACCACGACCACGCCCATTCGTCCGCGGGGCGATGGCTCACGGCTCAGAAATACGAGCAGGGACGGAAGCACCAGCGCAGCGGCGTTGAACGCCACTGGTCCGATCACGAGCCAGCGATGAACCCCCTGCTGCCCTTCCGAAAGAAAGGTGGAGGCGAGCGCGACGCACGCGATCCCGACGAGAAAGCGTCGTGCCCACAGTCCAGGAGTGGCTCGCCCGATCCCCATCGCCGCCGCGAGGCCAATGGCCCAAGCAATTCCATTGCGGACCCACAGCCCCGTCGGCTCGCCCGCAGCCCATAGGGTCCAAGCCCCTGCCCCCACCGCAAGGGCCGAACCAACGGCGAAAACCGCCAGCGAACGCCACGATCCCGGGCGTGCGTCAGACAAAGCAGGAGACATCGCCGCGGAAGGACAGACGACCGCGCGCCCCTGTCAATGGCTTGCTCCCCGGACGGACAAAAAATCTCTGCACCCACCCTGCAGACACGGCAGGGAACACTTCATTGGACGAAACGTCTGAGGCTGAAGAACAACCCGACTCGGCTAGATCCCGCCCGGCTCGGCAGCTTTCAGCGCCGATTCCACAGTCGGGGTTTGCTTGGGTACCGCATACCGGACCTCCGCGAAGGCACTTCCGAACGCTTGCGCTGACAACAAGCGCAAAGGCGGAGTATGGATCGCTCGAGGGAGCAGCGGTTTCCCGGCTCCGAGCGTGACCGCCGTGATCTGGACGATGAGTTCATCCAGCAGACCCTGATCGTAAAACTGACCGATGAGCTCGCCGCCCCCGACCAGCCAGATGTTCTTCTCGCCCACGAGGCGAAGGATCTCGGCGTGAATCGGACCGACCTCCCCGCAGACGAACCGGATATCCGCATCATGCGGGCCCGGGGGCGGATTCTTCCGATGCGTGAAGACCCAGGTCGGTTGGGTGTGGGGCCACGGTTGCGGCGTAGCCGAGTCGGGCTTCACGTGGTTTCGCAAAAGCCATTCGTAGGTGGCGGCCCCCATCACGATCGCCCCGACGTCGGCGATAAAGGGAGCGTAACTCGGCACCGCCTCACCGAATTGCAGCAACCAATCGATGCGATCGTCCACCGTGGCGAGAAATCCATCCAGGCTGGACGCGCCGTAGAACTGAGTTTTTGAGGCCATGCCCCGAGCGTAGCGGACCGCACTGACAACAGTGCGTCAGGAGGCCCTCAACGTGGGGTCAGGATGGGCCCAACCCGACTTCGCGGGCTGCTGCCCGCCCCAAGAAACCACAGAACTCGGCCGGGCTTCTTCCCACTCCGTCGCCCGTTCAGCTCGGCGGTCAAGAGTCAGAGGCCGGACGGCTCTCGCTGGCGACGGCCACACCTTTCGCCCAGACGGACCAGATCACGAGTAACGGTAAGGCCAGAAGGAAACTACGGGTGACGAGCTTGGAGCCCGAAACGAAGAGCGGATGCTGAGTCAGCACGGAGGCTGCGTCAGCCTGAAGGTCAATCACGGTGGCTGTGCCCACCAGCAGGAGACCGATCACGGCAGCTCCGAGGGCGACGCCCGATGCGGCACCCAACAGCAGAAAGAGAGCTTTGCTTCGGAACATGGCGGGATCTCCGGGTCAGAATTTCGTCGTCAGAATGTTCATCCACCGCCTGCACGTAAAGTTCGTTTGAGGAAGGACCCGACAGCGGAGCACCCTCGACGGGGAGTCCGGCCAGGCGAGACCCGTCCGACTCGGCTTGAGCCGGGTTCAATCGGCCGCCAACTCGCGGCGCAGACGCTCCAGTTCCTCGATGCGCGGCGCGAGGTTCTTCCGGACGGCCCGGCGGCTCAGGGCCCAGACCCCTCCAAAGAGCAGGGGCAGGCCAATCCCGACGAAACCGATCAGGCCCGCCAGCAGTAGGGGATGGCCGAGGAGCTCGGCGAAGAATCCCGGCGGCAATTCCCGGATCATGCGTGGGGTCACGGCGGCCCCACAACACACCATCGCCAACGCGCAGGGCAGGAGGTACCAGGTCCCGACGCGACGAAGCAGACGGCTTTGGTGACGCAGTTCGTCGAGCTCGGCGTCGAGCCGGACGAGTATCGACGCCTCCGGGCTCGCCTTAGACCGGTGTGAGCGCAGGCGCTCCCGGACGAAGAAACCCGTCACGCCCAGCACGAGCAGGATGGCCCCGGCCATTGGCCAGCCGTCGGCGCCGATGTGCCACCACACGACGGTAAACACCCCGGCCACGAGGAGCCCGGCGAAGGCCTCGAGCACATCCCGAAGGAAGAGCGAGGCGGCCAGCTTCCGACTCTTCGCGTCAAAGGAACGGCCAAGCTCGTCCGTCGAGGCACCCGCGCCCAGCGGCAGCGGCTGTCGTTTCCAGATCCCTGCGCAATCATCCCAGTTCATTGACGGTTCCTTTCATGAGTTCAGCCAGACGCTTGCGCGCCCGGGTCAGCAC
>CAYZCV010000225.1:0-3822 GCA_964476965.1 uncultured Opitutus sp.
GTCGTGGTAAAGCCGGGTCAGAAGCGCGAAGTTGGGGATCGCCCGCCCGCCCGCGCCGCAGGTGTAAACGGTCGGCGGCGGGAACAGCACGACATGAAGGACGACATTGAAGTAGGCGGGATCCGCGGCATGCCCGTGCGCAGCCCAGTCCTGCGCTCGCAGGTGGAGTTCGACGTCGCCGACCAGCGTTTGCCCGCCGATTTGGATCCGCGCCTCTCGGAAATCAGGCCCCCCGAGGTGGTTCCAGCGTCCCGGGTGGAGGACCCGCAAGGGACGGCCATCGGCCGTGGTGGCACCTCGGGGGTCAAATTCCTGTCGGGCCCATAGACGCTGGAACAGCTTTTCCGGAAACGAAAACGGCCCTTCAATGCCGAGAACCTCGGAGACGCGTCCGAGTTCCTCGGGCGGAGCTGATCCATCCACATCCATTTCGCTAACGTATGACAATACCACAACGTGTCGACCTTATTGCAACCCTATTCCATTAAAATAGCTTCCTCCGCCAGCCGTCGACCGATCGTGGCCAGAGGCCTCAAATCCCCCCGCCCCCCGGACAGACTTCCCTTCGGCCGTGCAATCGTGCTGATCCCTGCTTGGATCTCTCCAAGACTTCCCGATCATGCCGCGTCCCTACCCAGCCCTGCTCGTCTGGTTGCTTTGCTTGCTCGTCGCGATCCCCGCCGCCTCGGCCCAGGTCGATGGAGAAACCGTCGCGAAGATTGATGCGTTGTTCGCCAAGTGGAACTCACCCGACTCGCCCGGGGTCGTGATCGCCGTCAGCCAGAACGGCCAAGTCGTGCTCACGCGCGCCTACGGGATGGCCAATCTCGAGCACGCGCTGGCCAACACCGAGGCCACGCTCTTCGAGTCCGGATCCGTTTCAAAGCAGTTCACGGCCGCTGCCATCGTGCTTCTCGCCCAGCAGGGACGGCTGTCACTGTCCGATGACCTGCGAAAGTACGTCCCGGAGATGCCCGACTACGGCACGCCCATTACGCTCCGCCATCTGCTCAACCACACCAGCGGGCTGCGCGACTGGGGCAGTCTCGCCGCCATCGCGGGCTGGCCGCGCGAACGCCGGAGTCACACGCAGGATCACGTCATCGACCTGCTGCGGCGGCAACGGGGGCTCAACTATGTCCCGGGTGACCGCTACTCCTACACCAATTCGGGTTTCAACCTCCTCGCAATCATTGTCACCCGAGTGAGCGGCGTCCCGTTCGCCGAGTTCTGCCGCATCAACCTCTTTGAGCCGCTCGGCTTGAAGCACACACAGTGGCGCGACGATCACACCCGCATCGTGCCGGGCCGCGCGACGGCGTATTCAGCCCGCGGTGACGGCAGCTATGCGATCGACCAGCCGATCGAGGATGTCCACGGCAACGGCGGTCTGATCACGACCGTGCGCGATCTGATCACGTGGAACGAGGCCCTCGCCTCCGAGCGGATCGGCGGCCCCGGGTTCACCGCGGAGATGCAGCGCAACGGGATCCTCAACAACGGCAACCGCATCGACTACGCTTCCGGCCTCATGGTCGGCACCCATCGTCGCGTCCCCGAGGTCGCCCACACGGGCTCCACGTCCGGCTATCGCGCCTTTCTCGCGCGCTACCCGGTGCAGGGCCTCGGCCTCGCGCTCCTCGCCAATGCCGGCAATGTCAATCCCGGCGCGCTTGGCCGCCAGGTCGCCGACCTGTTCCTCGGCGACGCCGTGGGCCCCGTTCCGGTCGCGGCGGCCCCTGAGCCCCCGCCGCCGGCGCCGTCGCCCACCGCGGCCGAACTCGCCCCCCTTGCCGGTGAGTACACTTCGCCCGACATCGAACTCACGCTTCGGATCGCGCTCGAGGACGGCGTCCTGGTCGCCCACCGCCGCCCGGCCACCCGGATCGTCCTCACGCCTTACGCGGTAGATACCTTCACCGCTCCTGGTCTCGGTCGCGTCCGCTTCGTCCGCGACTCGGCCGGCTTCGTGACCCAGCTGAGCGTGCAGCAGGAGCGGGTGTACGACCTGCGCTTTGAACGAACCGTCCGCTGAGGATCCGATCACCGGGCGGAGCAACGGCGTTTGTCCGGCGATCACTCCAAACGGCATTCCTGCGTGTAACGCCCGCGGCGATCAATCCCCTTGCGCGTCCGGCGCGACGGTCCTCAGATCACCCGCCTATGAACAGCAATTCCGTCGCCCGTCTGATCGGTTCCGCCATCCTCGTGGTCTTCCTCGTGCTCGGGGCCGCCCAGGCGACCTACGTCGTCGATCCCGGATTCCGCGGCGTGCAAGTCACGCTTGGCAAAGTGAGCGATGACTTCAAGCCGGAGGGCTTCGGCACCAAGTCCCCCTTCGTCTCGCACATCATCTCGATCCCGGTGCGCCAGCTCACCCGCGATCTGCAGGCCGAGTGCTACTCGGCGGACCTCCAGCAGGTCGACGTCAAGTTGCGCGTCCTCTACCGCATTCCCGAGGCCTCGGTCGTCAGCATCTACAAGGAATACGCGGGCGACCCCTTCGACACCCTGATCGCCCCTCGCATCCAGGAGGCGCTGAAGGAGGTCACCGCCCTGCAAAGCGCGGAGCAGGTCGTGAAGAAGCGCGAGGACATCAAGACGGCCGCCCTCCTCGCCGCGCGCACCAAGGTCGGCAATATTCTCATCATCGAGGACATCGTGCTCGAGAACATCACCCTCTCGACCGAGCTCGAGGCGGCGATCGAGTCAAAGATGGTCCAGGAACAGGAGGCCGCCAAGGCGCGCTTCACGCAGCAGAAGACCCAGATCGAGGCCGACACCGCCATCATTCGCGCCAAGGGTGAGGCGGAGGCCATCCGCATCCGCGCCGAGGCGATCCGCGACAATCCGGGCCTGATCCAGCTCCAGATCGTTGAGAAGTGGGACGGTAAGGCCCCCATGGTGATCGGCGGAGGTGCGGGCGAAGGCGGTAGCGCCAACATTCTGCTGCCGCTGGGATTGCCCACCAGCAATGCGCCAGCGACTCCTGTCAGGCGCTAGGCCCAGCGGTCCAGCGACCCACCCGAAAATGCTTCTCGCGCCGAGACCATGAACTCCCGGGCTCGCAACGTCTTTCTGGCCTGCACGGCCCTCGCCGTTCTCGTCGGGGCGAGCATCGCGTTTCCGCGCGTGCTCGCCTTCGTCGAACTCGCCGCCCGCGAAATTCGCGTCCTCTGGTGGCTCATCCTCATGGTCTCGCTCGGCGTGTGGCTCGCGTTCTTCTACGGACGAAAACGCGAGTAGGTGAACCCGGCTGGGCCGTCTCCATCGCGCCGCCTGGCCGTTGGCGGCGACCGCGCCGGCCCACCTTTCGCCTCGCTATCAATGAGTTACGTTCATGGTCGCGCCCGGCAGGCGCTCCTCCATCTGGCCTAATTGATCGCAGAAGTTTCCTAAGTAGTTGAAAGAGAGAACCGTTCGCACCTTGCCCCTTGGGGAGTAATCTTCTGCATAGCACGATGCCTCAAGACCCCACCTTCAAACGTCCGCAGTACCTCGATCTTCTCCTGCCCGACGTCGCCGACACGGTGCGAGCGATGGCTCGGCAGCGTTCGTGCGATGCCGAGGACCTCGCGAAAGAACTGATCACCGGAGGCGAATTCCCGGACAGCGCCTGGAAGAATCCGGCGCAGCGCTCCCCCGAGCAGGCGGCGTGAGCATCGGCTTCTGAAATACCCAGACTCCCCGCTGGGTATCTCAAAGGCTGGTCCTCATCTCGCACCGCTCTCCGGTCAGCGCCTTCGGACGCGGCTACGCGCGTCCAGCACCCCTTTGCCTCCGCCTGCTCCGCGGTCAGACCGTCATTCTGGCTCGCGCCAG
>CAYZCV010000226.1:0-1268 GCA_964476965.1 uncultured Opitutus sp.
CGGACCGGAAAACATCGGGCCCAAAGACGAGCTTGGAGACTTCGACCGTGATGCGGCCGGCGATGATGAGGGCAACAAAACCGCCGAAACCCCAGGCAACGACGCGCAGCGGAGTCCAGCGGCGCTTCTCGGGCTGGTTACCGACGTCGGGGTTCCAGTGAATAATACGATGCTTCTTACCGGATGACGAATCGTGTTCCTCGGCCATGGGAGTAGACAGGCGGGATGCGGTTGGACGGTGGGGATGGAGGGGAGTCCAGCAAAGGGCCCCTAGACGAGCACCTCTACACTGCTGACGATGGTGGAAATTGCAAATGACACAAACTCATTCGCTGATGCAGGAACCGGGCCTAAATTTAAGGGATCACTTGCCAACCGGTGGATGTCAGAGTTAGCTCAGTTGTCCAAATCCGGACGGTCGCCTGCAACGCTCCCCTCCCCTGCGTATGAACAAGGTCGTATTTGCCCCGCTCGCCGCCTTCCTGCTGGTCGGCCTGACCAGCTGCCACGAAGTTCCCGTCACCGGCCGGCGCGCGATCAGCATGGTCGACGACACCGCGGTGTCGAAGATGAGCATCGACGAATTTGAGAAGATGAAGGCCCGGTATCCGCGCTCGCGCAACCGCGAGCAGATCGCCGCACTCAATCGCGTGGGCGAACGCCTGTCCAAGGTGGTCTTCTGGGACATGCCGGGGGCCGAGTGGGAATTCATCGTTTTCGAGGTTCCCAACCAGATCAACGCCTTCGCCATGGCCGGCGGCAAGGTCGGCGTGTTCTCGGGCCTCTTCAAGATCGTCAAGAACGACGACCAGCTGGCATCCGTCATCGCCCACGAGATTGCGCATGTCACCGCCAAGCACATTCACGAACGCCTGTCGCAGCAGATGCTGATCTCCGGCGGGAGCGTGGCCACCGGCGTCGCGATGATGGGTACCGGCGTGGGGAGTCTGGGCACAGTCGCGGTCATGCAGGCCTACGGAATCTCCACCGGCGCCGCCGCCCTCGCCTATGACCGAAGCAAGGAGAAGGAAGCCGACTACATCGGCCTCATGTACATGGCCCGCGCCGGCTATGATCCCCAGGCGGCGATCCAAGTGATCGAAGCCTTGGACGCCGAATCCGCCGGCAAGCCGCTCCCTCCGGCCATCCTCTCGACCCACCCCTCCAACCCGGAGCGGCTGATCCAGCTCATGGACGCCATGCCCAAGGCGCTGGAAACCCGCGCCAAGGCAACCGTCCAAGCCAAGCCGACGCTGGTGAAGTGAGGG
>CAYZCV010000226.1:1368-3786 GCA_964476965.1 uncultured Opitutus sp.
CAACCGTCCATCGATCCGCCTCCTTTCGAACCATGTCCCAGCCCGAAGCCAAACTCGTCAAGCCGGTTGATTTTGCCATCGATGTCGTGATCACCGGTGGGTTTTTCGCTTTCATGTTCATCCTGTTCCGTTCGCACGTTCCGTCGAACGACCCGACGATGATCAACGCTTGGGCCGCGGCTGCCTCCGCCTGCATCAGCGGCGTGTTCTGGCTCGCCTGCTGGATGCTGCGGATGGTTTACCGCCACCAGAAGCTGCTGGCCGCCGGCAAGTAATTGCCATCCGGGGCCACGAGCCCCGGCTTTCGCTTTGACTGCGCCGCGGACGCGGCTTCCCTCCCCCTGTGGCCGATCAACCCACCCCGTCCTCTCCGCGCACCACGGCGGCGGTTGAGGACTATCTCGAGCGGATCAGCGAACTGATCAGGACCAAGGGCTACGCCCGGGTGGTCGATATCGCGGCCGAGCTCAAGATCTCGCAGGCCAGTGTGACCACCATGGTCCAGCGCCTCGATGCCGAGGGCCTGGTGAAGTACGAGAAGTACCGCGGGATGGTCCTCACCGGGGCCGGTGAGGAGGTCGCCCAGCGCATCGCGCACCGCCACGAGCTCCTGACCCATTTCCTCCGGCATCTCGGGCTCGACGAGGCGGTCATCGCCCGGGACGTCGAAGGCATGGAGCACCACGTCAGTGCCGAAACCTTTGCCGCCCTCGAAAAGCTGAACCGCTACCTTGAGGGCCATCCCGAGGTCACCGCGCAATTGAAGCGCTGAACGCGACTGGTCGGTTCTTCGAGCCGAACGCAGAGGACACGGAGGCGAAGAGAGGTCGCAGAGAAGACATCGGTCTCTTTTCCAGGAAATCTCAGATGAGCCTTACTGAGTCTGTGATTGAAGTTTCTCTCCGTGGCCTCGGTGCACTCCGTGTTGAATCAGATTGGATTTTTGAACACAGAGAGCACAAAGCACACCGAGGGTCTCTTTTCCCTTCAGCGACCTCTGCGTCCCCGCGGCCCTTTCGAATTCATCACACCTGCGGCTTCCGCTTTTCAACGCGCGATGCGACCAGGATGGCGACCCAGTAGAGCGCATAGAGCGGAACCGCGAGCATGGTCTGGGTGACCGGATCCGGCGTCGGGGTGACAATGGCCGAGATGATGAAGATCACGACCAGCGCGTGCCGCCACCATCCGCGGAGCTTGGCAACCGTGACCATCCCGAGATAGACGAGGAGGACGATCAGAAGCGGGAACTCGAAAGCGGCGCCGACGCCGACCGTCAGCCAGGTCAGCAGGCTGTAGTAATTGCCGGGAGTCCAACGCTGGGTGAAGCCGAGCAGTTCGTTGAGTTCGAGCGAGACCCGGATCGTGCTCGGCACGAGCAGAAAAAAGCTGAACGCCGCGCCGGCCAGAAACAGGAGGAAGGCGGAGAGCGCGCCGGGCACGAGAAGCTTGAGTTCCTTCTGGTTCAGCGCCGGCGAAACAAACTGGCCAATGAAAAAGAGAATGAACGGCGCCGCCATGACGAGGCCGCCCATGATGCACATCTGGATGACGACCGTGAAACCCTCCATCACCGAGGTGGTGCCGAGATCAATGACAAAGGTCTTCGGAGCCATCTGGGCCTGCACATGGTGGAGCGGCCAAAGCAGGGCATCATTGAACTCCCGCAAAAAGATGCCGATCAGCAACGCAAACACAGCAAAGGCGATCGCACTCTTGACCAGCGTCCAGCGCAGTTCCTCCAGGTGATCCAGAAATCCCATCGGACGCTCGCGCGCCGCAACCCCCTCCGCGTCAGCGGGGGGATCGATCTCGTCGGGAAGGTCGGGAGGAAGGCCCATGGGGTCGCGGCGTAAAAACTCGCCATGTTGGAGGTTTTGCCCCCGAGGGGAAGAGCGAATGCTGCGCGCGCTCGGCGCGCCCCTACGGACGGCGGAATTCGGAATGCGGGAGGGCCCCCGTCCGGCCCTCTCAGCCAATTCCAATACTTATTAGATTGGTGGTAAATCACTTACATTTCTCGTCCCGTGAGGGCGAACGTCGTCTCGCGCGGCCGCACCGAGGGCCCGGCGAGATCCGCACTCCGAAATCCGCCCTCCGCAGTCGCCCGCGCCGTTGACAGCCCCCGGGCGTCCCGCTTTGCCTTTCTCTTTGCGTTTCCAGCCAACGCCTCGGTTTTTTCAACCCTACCCAACCATAAAATATGGCCGCTAAATCCAAAGCCAAGAAGCCCGCGAAGTCGGGCAAGTCCGCCGTGAAGGCCAAGCCTTCCGCGAAGAAATCCGCCGCCAAGGGCGTCAAGTACGTGTACACGTGGGGCGCCGGCAAGGCCGACGGCCACGGCGGCATGAAGGCCCTCCTCGGCGGCAAGGGCGCGAACCTCGCCGAGATGACCCGCATCGGCCTCCCGGTTCCTCC
>CAYZCV010000227.1:0-3764 GCA_964476965.1 uncultured Opitutus sp.
GCTGGCTCGGGTAGAGGTCTTTTTTTCCGACCATCCGAAAGCGATCGAGCATGTCGGCCACCAATCCCTCGCGCTCCGCCTTGGGCACGTGGCGGTAGGCGAGCGGGATTTCGAGATTCTCGTAGACGGTTAGGTCGTCCAGCAGATGAAAACTTTGGAAAACGAAGCCGAGTCTCTTCCGTTGAAGCTCGAGTCGGCGAGCCGCGGACAGCGCATGGACTGCCTCCTGGCCAAACCAGTACTCGCCCGTCCAGGCCGTGTCGTGAAGCCCGAGGACATGCAGAAGGGTCGACTTGCCCGAACCCGATGGGCCCATGATCGAAACAAAATCACCCTGCGCGATCTCGAGATTGATCGCGCGGAGTGCGTAGAAGGGCCCCCCTTTGAGGACGTAGCTGCGACTCACTTGGCTCAGACGGAGCATGCAGGGGACGGGGGCGCGAGGCAGGGGAACGTCGGGCGCGACTCGGTAGGGGATGTCAGACCAGCCAGACGTGAGCGCGTCGCTCGCTGATCGGTCGCTTGGTCCCGGCCTTGGGAGCCTGGGGGCGTGCCGGTGTCGGCTTGCTCGGCTTCAGCGCGGGCGCCACTTCGGTGGCGGTGGCGGATGTTGGGCACACGGTCGGCGGTGGGGTCTGGACTGCGGCCTGAACGGCGAGGAGCGTGGCGAGGAGGAGAAAGTTCATGGGAACGGGGTTGTAGGGACATCACACGCCGAGGATGCGGATGGTTGCAGAATAACTCACGATTCTGAAAACCGTTACCGGGATTACGTCGGACATCGGTCCCGCCATTGCAGACTATGTGCCAATTTCATTCGGATGCATAAACGTATATCGATCAATTGGATAAGAAATCAGACGTCACTCCATCGATCTCGGTTTGCCGCGGAAATGGTACCCTGTGTTCCCGAAAACGGGACGGGTGCGAACCGGTTCCAGTCGGCCAGCTCCGCGAGTAACGCGCGCCGCGTCAACGGTCCGGCGACTCGTCGGTCTGATCGGCGCGAGGTGAGCGCACCAGTTCCTCGCCGAGGGCGGTTCCGCTTTCGACATTCAACCCGTCCCGTTGCCACTGATAGATCAGAGGCGCTTTGGTTCGCTCGAGTTGTTTGTACAGCGCGCCACACGTGCGGCGGGGAATCGTGAGTTTATTGACGCCGGTCGAATCGCAACTGAGCACGCGCGCGTACGGCTTGAAGTGCTCGGGACGTCCGATGATCCGGGCGGCGTCGCCGGGAAGTGAGGCCGGAGCACCCTGTGATCCGCGCTGGTCGAGAACGAGATGCGCGTAGGGCAGGCTGCGGAGGTCGATCCCCGCGCGCTGGCCAAACCGAACCCAGTGAGAATCGGCGTAAACCCCCGCGGGCGCGGGCGCGAAATGATGGCACCAGTCGCGCTCGCGCCCCGCGGCGAGAAGTCCGCAAGGCCCCGCATGGGTGCACGGAGCGACGATGCGGTGTGTTTCGCGGAGCTGCTCGCGCCAAGTGATGAGATCCCGGCTGACCGCCGAGGTGCCCGGTTCGATCCAGATGACCGTCGTCGACCGCGCGATCACGCGCGCCAACGCCGCCTTGGCCTCGGCATCAAGTTCGTTGAGCAGGTGGCTCAGGACGAGGAGTCCGATCGGCTCGTCGTCCGCATAGACCGCCACTTTGAGCTCTGGATGGGCTTCGCGGGCCGCTTGGGTGGCAAATTCCCGGGCCTCCGACGAATGGTCCCACACGCGGAGTCCGGTGAAGGCGTTCGCGCCCCATGTGCCGAGGGCGCGTCGCCCGGCAATGCCGCTCCCACAGCCCCAGTCGACGAGGAGGCCCGGCGGTGGTGTCCAGCCACGCAACGTCAGCTCGCGGAGCACAGCATCCCATTTCCAGCCGATGCGCTCGCCATACGTGAAGTCGTAGCTGGCGAGATCCGACCGCGACCGCCAATACGGTCCGTCCGCCGCTGCTCCGGACAGGAAGCCATCGCGCAGCCGATCCAGAGCCTTCCAGTCAATCTCGTCCCATGTCATGGCTGACCTCCGGCTTCTTCGGCGCTCATGTCGGGTCGTTCGCGCCACTCGACCTGAGTCGCCCCGCGAGGAGTTTCGAAAAGTGTCACACAATACGTGACACAAGCCCGGAAGGCGGGGTGGACGTGGGGCAGAGTCATGTCAGCGGGCAGCCGAGGTGAACGGCGAGGCGCTGCGTACGGATACCATAGAACGCGGCGAACTCACGGAGGCGGCGGGCGCGCCGCTCGTCACCGGGTGCGTGGGTCTTGATCGCGGCGATGAGGAGATTCTTTGCCGTGTGCTCGGTGGAAACAAACTCGAACACCTTGGTCCGATAGCCGGCCCACTCCAGAAGCTGCGCGCGCAAGGCGTCGGTGACGAACTCGGCCTGGCGCTCCTGGAAGATGCCGTGGCGGAGCGCCTCCGCTAGCACTGCGGGCGCGGTGAGCTGGGGGCGCAGTTCCTTCTGGCAGCAGGGTGACACGACCAGAAGCGAGGCGCCGGCGGAGATGCCTTGGGCGAGCGCATCATCCGTGGCCGTGTCGCAGGCATGGAGAGCGATCAGGACGTCAAGGGGCCCGGTGGCGGTTGTCGTGATGTGCCCGGTCTTGAATGAAAGGCGGCGGAGACCGCTGGCAACAGCGGCCTGGTTGCAGAGGTCAACCAACTCGCCCCGGGCCTCGACGCCGGTGACCTCGGCCCGAGGGGCAAAGTGGGCGGCGGTGGCGAAAGTCAGATAGCCCTTGCCTGAGCCCATGTCGGCAATGCGCAATTCGCGCCCGTCATCGAAGCCGGCCTCGGCGGCCAGCGAGCCGAGCAGCTCAACGAATTTCTGGATCTGCCGGTACTTGGCGGCCATGCCCTCGCGCGGTCGGCCCTGATCGTTGGTGACTCCGAGGGCGCGAAGCCAATCTGCCGTGGCGGGCAGAGGGCGAACCTTGGCCCGATCATGAGCCCCGGCGACCGGGGGGGCCTCGGCCGCGGTCTTGACGGAGAGCCGCGCCTCTCCGTCGGGCGTGCACTCGAGTTGGGCGGTCTGCAGGGGCGTGAAGAGGTGGGCGTCGAGAAAATCCCGGCCCAGCAGGGGCTCAATCACGGCGAGGGCGTCAGCCGGCGGGTGATTCTTGGTGATGTCGCGCGTCAGGTGCCGCCAGACGAAGGTCAGATGGGGACCGGCCTTGAGCGCGACGGGCCGGACAAAAAGATTCCGCAGGGTGCCGTCCGCTCCCCGGTGCTTGCCCAAGGTCAGTTTGACGAGGGTGGCCTCCTGCACCGAGGTGCGCAGAAGTTCGATGAAGCGATCGCGGGCGGAAGCCATGGATCACATTCCAATCAGATCGGGGCCGGATGGAAACCGATAAAGACGGGGCAACTAGTTTAGGAAACCCGCGGCGGACCAAAGGAGGCGCCCGTGCAGACAGGTTGCGAGCACATCGGCCGGGGTGACCCGACCCACGATGGAGGCGAGGATATGGCGGGTGTGGCGGAGATGCGGGGCCGTGAAGTCGAGAACGACGAAGGTGGCTGGCCCCCCCAACTCCAGCAGACCGGGGAAATCGTTGCCCAGCACAGCGTGCGCATTGCGCGTGGCCAGGCGGAGCAGGGTTCCGGGTTCAGGCCTCGTCGCGTGCCCGGACTGTGACCGCGCGAGCTTCCAGGTGAAATCGAGCTCGGCGAGGAGGTTGGGACTATTGAGCATGCCGTTGTCCGTCCCGATCAGCAGATTCGCGCCGGCCTCCAACAGGGCAGCCACCGGGGGCAAGGGGAGC
>CAYZCV010000228.1:0-3751 GCA_964476965.1 uncultured Opitutus sp.
TGATCGCCGGTGGCGTGCTGGTCTCGCTGTGGAAGACGCGCGGCGAGCCGGCGCCAGCGGTGGCTGATTGACCTCAGCCTCGTGCCGACGTCGCCCCGACGACCACCCCCATGCGGTCGCGCCCCAGGCTGGAGGAACCGGTTGCGACCGCGGCTTTGGTTCGTCAGATGTGTCCGAGAAACAGGGCTTGGACGTCGACCGGCTTGCGTGCGGCTCGGAGGGCGGCTCGGTTGTCGGCGCTCTCCAACCAAGCCGTCAGTGTCATCAGCAGGTGGTAATCCGCTGCGAGGCCCGGCGACGGAATGACCAGTGCCAGGACGTCGGTGACACCCTGGTCATCGGGGGTGCTCATCGCGATCGGGGTGCATGATCTCAAGAACAAGGCACGCGCCGTGGAGAGCCCGGGCACGGCCGCGTGCGGCAAAGCGACTCCGTCTCCCAGCGCGATGGAGCGTCTGGCATGTCGACGAGCCAGACGCTCCAGGACCTGTGGGACGATTTTCGACCGCCCGTCGGCGATGCTGCGTGCCACCAGGTTGAACAGCCCCGTTTCGGTCTTGATCCGGCGTCCGAGAAGGATGCGCTCGATCGGCAACTGCTTGATGCTCAGCACCTGAGTTCGCGAAACGTCGAGACGGACATCTCGAGATCGACAGTCAGGCGGCCGCCGCAGCGTCAACACGAGTGCTCACAGATGTCGGCACAAGTGGGCCCGCCCTCGCGGCGGGCCCTGAACTCATCGCTCATCCGCGAAGATGTCCTTGTCCTTGTTCTCCGGCACGAAGAGCAGGCCGATGATGAAGGTTCCAAGAGCGATCACGATGGGGTACCACAGCCCGTAATAGGGGTCGCCCGTCTGAGCGATCATCGCAAACGCGGTCGCAGGCATCAGACCACCGAACCAGCCGTTGCCGATGTGATATGGCAACGACATGCCGGTGTAGCGGATCCGAGTGGGGAACAACTCGACCAAGGCTGCTGCGATGGGTCCATAGACCATGGTGACCAGGATCACCAAGTAGGTGAGGATCATCACCAGCGGAAAAGCTTGTCCGTTGAAGATGTCAAAGAAATGGTTGAGCTTCACGATGCCTTCAGCGGCTTTACCGGGCGCAGGATAGCCGGCGGCCGCCAGAGCCTCGTTGACTTGCTTCGTGAACGCCGCAGGCGTGCCCTTGACGGCATCGCCGGTCAACTTGCCCAACTCATATGACACGATCTCCGTGCTGCCCACCATCACCTTGGCCGGGACTGCTCCTGGTTGATACTGGACCGAATAGTTCACCGAGCTTCGCGCCAGAAGCGCCTTGCTGATGTCACAGGAACTCGTGAACTTGGCCGTGCCTGTCGGATTGAACTGAAATGAGCAATCTGCAGGATCCGCAACGATCACCACCTTGGTGTTCTGCTGGGCCGCGTTCAACGCCGGGTTGGCGATGGCGGTAATGGCTTTGAAGACAGGGAAGTAGGTGGCGGCGGCCAACAGGCAGCCGGCGAGGATGATTTTCTTGCGGCCGATCCTGTCCGACAGTGTCCCGAAGAATACAAACCCGGCCGTGCCAAGAATCAACGACCATGCGATCAAAACGTTTGCAGAGAACATGTCCACGCGCAAGATGCTCTGCAGGAAGAACAGCGCGTAAAACTGGCCTGTGTACCAGACCACTGCCTGGCCGGCAACAAGACCCAACAGTGCGATCAAGGCAAATTTGCCGTTTTTCCAGTTGCCGAACGCTTCGGAGATCGGTGCCTTCGACTGCCGGCCTTCATCCTTCATTTTCTTGAACGCGGGGGACTCTTCCATCTGCAGCCGGATCCACACCGAGATGCCCAGCAGGAAGATGGACAACAGGAACGGAATGCGCCAGCCCCAGGCCTTGAACGCTTCTTCTCCAGTGAGCGTGCGCACACCGAGAATCACCATCAGCGACAGCAGCAGGCCCAAGGTCGCAGTGGTCTGAATCCAACTTGTGAAGTAGCCCCGGCGACCGTGTGGTGCATGTTCAGCCACGTAGACCACTGCGCCACCATACTCGCCGCCCAGTGCAAGTCCCTGCAGCATGCGCAGAACGATCAGTGCGACTGGCGCAGCCCAACCGATGGCCTCGTAACTCGGTAGCAAGCCAACCACGAAGGTCGAGATCCCCATGATGAGGATCGTCATCAAGAAGGTGTACTTTCGTCCGATGAGATCGCCCAGGCGGCCGAAGAACAGTGCGCCGAACGGTCGGACGAGGAAGCCGGCGGCGAAGGCGAGCAAGGCGAAGACGTTGCGCGTTGCTTCCGGAAACGATGAGAAGAACTGCGCGCCGATGATGGCCGCCAGCGCCCCATACAGGTAGAAGTCGTACCACTCGAAGATCGTGCCCGCAGAGGATGCAAGGATGACCTTGCGCTCCTCTTTCGTCATGGGTTTGGTGCGGTCCACCGGTACCGCACCGCCGGCGTTCATGGTGCTCATGCTGTCCTTTGGTTGGAGTGCTTCTGCGCAGCCTGCATGAGGCCGCGGAACGAGCCGGCAGCGTAAGCATCAGTCCGTAAAGCCTGAATAAACGAGTGCTTCGGTGGTTGCCCTTAGTTCGTAAGTTCACCGTCAGGAGATGCCGGTTTGGCCATCAGCTGCACATCAGTCGATAGCCGACCCCGGTCTCATTCAGCAGGTGGATCGGGTTCGTCGGGTCGGGCTCAAGCTTCTGTCGAAGTTGTCGGATGTAGATCCGAAGGTAATGGATCTGCTCGTCGTGCCCCGGGCCCCATACCTCGCGCAGCAGTGCCTTGCTGGTGACGATGCGGCCACCATGCCGTGCCAGAGCCTCAAGCAGGCGCCACTGGGTGGCTGTGAGCCGAATACGTTCCCCGGCGCGATCAACGCTGCGGGATTCCAGGTTCACGCAGACATCCCCAAGCATCAGACGGGTACTCCCATCAACTGCTGTTCGAGCGGCATGTCGGAGTGCGACCCGCAGGCGAGCATGCAGTTCGGCGACACCGAATGGCTTGCCGACGAAGTCGTCGGCTCCTGCATCCAATGCGGCGACTTTGTGGGTCTCTTGGCTGCGCGCCGACAAGACGATCACAGGACGCTGTGTCCAGCTGCGCAACCAACGGATGTAGTCCAGCCCGTCGGCGTCAGGTAAACCCAGATCGACCAGGTAAACATCGATGGGCCTGTTGCTGCCGATTGCACGCCCGGTGCGCACATCGGCTGCCTCGAGCACCTGATGTCCCTCTGCTCGCAACGTCGCCGACAGCAATTGGCGAATCGAATCATCGTCTTCGAGCACCAGTACGGTCGTACGCGGAGCCGTCATCGCATGTTCCTCCTTCACGATTGGTGTGGCGGGGCTGGAGCGATTCCGTATGGAGGTCTCACGGCTCCAGTCCCTCCAGTCCATGATCAGGCTGCGCAATGCGCAAGGTGAAGACTGCCCCGGCGTCGTTGCGCGCGGTGATCGTGCCGGCGTGCAGCTGTGCGATCGCGGTGCACAGTGCAAGGCCCAGGCCAGCGCCGCCGCGACCGGTGGCGCCATGCACGAATTTCTGGAAGATGCGTTCTTCTTCGCCCTTCGGTATGCCCGGCCCATCGTCGGAGACTTCCAACTCCCAATACCCTGCAGAGCGGCGAGCAGTGATGTCAATCCGTCCGCCAACGTGCGTATGTCTGGTTGCGTTGTCAAGGAGATTGGACAGTACCCGCTTGTTGGCGCCGGTGTAAATCCGACACTATTCGCTGGCGAGGCGGCGGTTTGTG
>CAYZCV010000229.1:0-3746 GCA_964476965.1 uncultured Opitutus sp.
CGTCCACCTTCAGGGAGCTTCCGGTCGAGCGGGTGTGGCATGAGTGGGACAAATGGGCCACCAAGGGGCTGCGGCCCGCCCGCGGTCTGGCGGTCCTGGAACAAAGCGGGTGGCTTGGCCATTTTCCCGAGCTCGCCGCGCTACGGGGATGCCCCCAAGAACCCGAGTGGCACCCGGAAGGCGACGTATTCGAGCACACGGGTCACTGCCTCGAGGCTCTGACGAAGCTGCCCGACTGGAAAGATGCATCGCCGGCCAAACGCCGCCTGCTCTCGTTCGCCGTGCTCGCCCATGATTTCGGAAAACCGTCCACCACCCAACGGATGGAGCGGCGCGGGATCCTGCGCTGGACCAGCCTCGGGCACGAGGCGGCGGGCGTCGCCCCCGCTGAGCGTTTCCTCGCGGCGATCGGCGCCCCCCTCGACCTCGCCCCCGTGGTCGGCCCGCTGGTGATGCACCACCTCGCCCACCATCACAGCCGGAATGGCCTCTACACCGACACCCAGGTCCGTCGCCTCGCGCGCAAACTCGCACCGGCCACCATCGACGACCTCTGCACCGTGATGGTGGCGGATTCGCGGGGCCGCCCGCCGCTGCATTCCCCGGACACCCTCGCCTACATCGAACGGCTGCGCGCACGGGCCCGGCAGCTCTCGCTCCAGCACGCTGCCCCGACCCCGCTCATCCTCGGCCGTCATCTGGTGGCGCGAAACATCAAGCCCGGCCCCCCATTCAAACCGATCCTCGACGCGGCCTTCGAGGCCCAACTTGACGGGGCCTTCACGGACGAGACCGGCGGGATGACTTGGCTGCAAAACCATTTGCGCCATCGCTACCCGGACCTAAGCTGACGCTCCCCTATGTCCACCCAGCTCGACCAACTGAAGCAGTACACCAAGGTTGTCGCCGACACCGGCGACTTTGTCAGCATGAAGGAGTTCGCCCCTCAGGACGCGACGACGAACCCGTCGCTGATCCTCAAGGCGGCGGCGATGCCCGACTACGCGCACCTCGTCGACCAGGCGATCAAGGATTCCGGCGCCGCCGAGCCGCTTGATCGCGTCATCGACCGACTCCTCGTCGTGTTCGGGCTCGAGATTCTCAAGATTGTCCCCGGGCGCGTTTCCAGCGAGGTAGATGCGCGGCTCTCATTCGACCGCGACGGCACCCTGACCAAGGCGCGCGAAATCGTTGCGCTCTACGAAAAGGCCGGCATCGGGCGCGACCGCATCCTCATCAAGATTGCCTCCACCTGGGAAGGCATCAAGGCGGCCGAGGTCCTCGAAAAGGAAGGGATTCACTGCAACCTGACGCTCCTGTTTTCTTTCGCCCAGGCGGTCGCCTGCGCTGAGTCGGGTATCCAGCTGATCTCCCCCTTCGTCGGTCGAATTCTCGACTGGCACAAGAAGAGCACGGGGAAGGATTTCGCAGGCGCGGCCGATCCGGGCGTCATTTCGGTCACGCAGATCTACACCTACTACAAGAAATTTGGTTACCGCACCGAGGTGATGGGCGCGAGCTTCCGCAACAAGGGCGAGATTCTCGAGTTGGCGGGCTGCGACCTCCTCACGATCGCTCCGCCCCTGCTGGCCGAGCTCAAGGCCTCGTCCGATCCGATCGTGCGAAAGCTAGATCCGGCCAAGGCCACGACGGCCGACCTCAAGCGGGTTTCCTTCGACGAGAAAGCGTTCCGGTTTGCGCTCAACGAGGACGCCATGGCCACCGAAAAGACGGCGGAAGGCATCCGGCTGTTCTCCGCCGATATTGTGAAGCTTGAGCAACTCATCGCAGCCAAGCGAAAGTAAGCTCCCGCGGACCGGCGCCATGATCCGCGCCTTTCAATGGGACCTCGCCCGCCAGGTCGAGCGGCTCGACTGGCTGCTCGCCCAACTCCCGCGCTATGGCGACTGGGGTTACAACGAACTGTACCTTCACCTCGAGGACGCGGTTGAGTACCCGAGTCTGCCCGGCCTCGCCCGGGTGGATGCCTACGCCTACCGCGACCTTGAGCGCCTGGTCACGGCCGCCGGTCGTGTCGGCATCCGCGTCGTGCCCATCGTCAATCTGCTGGGGCACACCCAATACCTGATCAAGGACCCCCGGTTCCGAGACCTGAACGAGCTCCGCGCCGCGGATGGCTCCGCGTTGGAGCGTGGCCAAATCTGCCCCTTGCATCCGCGGACGCTCGAGGTCGCCGCCAGCCTGATCGGGGACATGGCGCCGTTCTGCACCGCGGGCAAGGTCCACGTCGGCCTGGACGAGTCCTTTCAGCTGGGCCGGCACCCGCTCAGCCGGGCGGAGATTGCCCGCATCGGTCTCGCCGGGCACTTCGCCGCTCATGCGGGCCGGCTGCACTCGATCGCGGCGGGACACGGCCTGCGGATGGGCCTGTGGGCGGACATGCTGGCACTCCTGCCCGAGTCAATTCCGCTGCTGCCCCGCGGGGTCATCGCCTACGACTGGTACTACTACCCGTTCGGGCGGAAGCCCCGGATGGAGATGTATAATTTCTCCGAATACGACCTCACGCCCGCCCTCGCCGCGCAGGGGATCGAGTATTGGGGCTGCCCGATGAACGGCGCTTTTCGCTTCGAGCCCCTCCCCCTCTTTGCCGACCGCCTGGGGAACATCCGCTCCTGGTGGAATCGCTGCCAGCGGACCGGTGCCGCAGGCTTCCTCGTCACGTCGTGGGAAGCCTACCGACTGGCGATCGAGATGACGACGGTGGTCGACGCCGCGGCGGCCTGCCTCTGGACCGATCCGGAGATTGATAACCACACGGACATGCTGGCCAAGGGATTCGAGCGGGTCTTCGGCAAAAGCGGTGCCCGCGAGGCCGCCCGCGCGGCGCTCCGCTGCGACGAGCGCGCCTTCGCCGGCTACGCACGGTGGGAGATCAATGAGCGTTGGGACGGATGCGCCCAACCGGAATCGACCGCGCCGTTCGCGGCGGAGCTGCGATTCTTCGCCCGCCTTGTGCGGCAACGGCTGCCCGAGCCGTTCGCCGCCAGCGTGGCGTTCCGGCGCTATCTCGCTGAGCGGGATGTCTTCGTCCGGCGCGCGGTCAGTGGAGTTCACACCCTTCGCCGGGCGCTCCGACGCGGATCACCCAAGGCGACGCTGTCAGGATGCCTCGAGGCCTTGCACGAGGATGCGTCAGCCTTTCATGCAGCGATCACTGCTGGCCGGGAAGCCGCCCTTCGCATGTGGCAGCGATCGCGGGATCCGCAGCAGCGGGGCCAGAATGAAGTGCTGCTCGACCGCGACGAACAGCGTCTGCGCGACTGGTTGCGCTGGCTGAGCCAGTGCAGTCGGAATCCGGATCTGGCCAAAGGAGCCACCCCAGTCTGTGGTCGGTGGCAACTCAGTTTCACGGTCCATAATCCCACGCCCGCCCTGCAGAAAGTGGTGGTCGAGCAACAGCAGGGCGATGGGACCTGGCGGGAACTGGGCGCGCGCTTCACGATTGAGTTTCGGGCTGCCGCCGCGCGTTCACGCTGCCGCATCAAGCGCGGATTCACCGTGCCCGTGGAAAGCGTCACCAAACCGTTCCGGATCGCCGTGCGCGGCCTCGGCCGCATATCGATCAGCCATGTCATGCTGAGTAACGGCGCGGAAATCCTGCGACCGCGCGCGCGCGCGCTGGCCCGGAAGTCGATCCTCGGCAAACCCGCGCCCCAATCCGGTCTGCCTGCACTTGATTGGACGCTCAATCGAGGTGCTCAGCTTTTTCGTTTTCGTTCCGA
>CAYZCV010000230.1:0-3716 GCA_964476965.1 uncultured Opitutus sp.
GATGCCAAGGAGGCTGTGCTTGAGCGACGAGTCCTCGACGATGGAGCCGTCGCCGATGACGACGTAGTCGATCGAGCACTTGTTGATCTTGGATGCTGGCAGGTAGCGGTCCTGGGTATAAATCGGGGCCCCGGCATCGAAGAAATTGAACGGCGGCAGCGGCTGCGCGAGCGCGAGGTTCGCGTCGAAAAATGCCCGCACCGTCCCGATGTCCTCCCAGTAACCTTCGAAGACATGCGCGTAGAGCTTCTTGCGGCCGAGCAGGCCGGGGATGATTTCCTTGCCGAAGTCGGCCATCTTGTTGTCCAGCGCCTCGGCCAGCGCCGCGCGGTTGAACACATAGATGCCCATCGAGGCCAGGCAGTGCTGCTCGCCGGGCGAGGAGGCCTGCAGCTTGGCCTCGAGCGCGGGGCTCAAGGTCAGGCTATCGATGATCGCGGGGTCCTTGGGCTTCTCGACAAAGCGTTCAATCGACAGGTCGTCGCGGACCTTCATTAGTCCGAGGCCCTCGACTTTCGACTTTGGGAACGGGATCGCCGCGATCGTCACATCCGCGCCGCTGGCCGCGTGCTCGGCGATGATCTTCCGGAAATCCATCCGGTAAAGCTGGTCGCCCGAAAGAATCAGCACGTAGTCGTGCGGGAAATTACGGAAGTGCTGCAGATTCCGGCGGACCGCATCCGCGGTGCCCTGGTACCAGTCGGCATTTTTCTCGGTCTGCTCCGCGGAAAGGATGTCGACGAAGCCGCCCCCGAACGGGTCAAAGTGGTAAGTCGACTGGATGTGCCGGTGCAGCGACGCGGTGTGGAACTGCGTCAGCAGGAAGATCCGGTTGATGTCCGAGTTGATGCAGTTGCTGATCGGGATATCAACCAGCCGGTACTTGCCCGCGAGGGGAACGGCGGGCTTGCAGCGCTCCATCGTCAGGGGGTGAAGCCGCGTGCCGCGACCACCACCCATGATTACAGCCATGACCTTTTTCTGAGTGCTCATGTGGGGATAGGACCTATTGCCTTGCGCAACATTTGACGCGGCCGGTATCTTCGCGAGCATAAACAGGTAAAACCATGTGCGGAATTGTCGGCTACGTCGGTAAACACAAAGCAGTCAGCATCCTGATCGAGGGTCTCAAGCGCCTCGAGTACCGGGGCTATGACTCCGCGGGGGTCGCGATCCAGCAAAATGGCCGCATCGAGGTTGCCAAGAAAGCCGGCCGGGTGGCCAACATGGCCAAGGAGGCCGCCAAGCACCATTTCGCCGGGACGACAGGGATCAGCCACACCCGCTGGGCCACCCACGGCGGCATCACGGACGCCAATGCCCACCCCCACCTGAGCAGCGATGACAAGATCGCACTCGTGCACAATGGCGTCATTGAGAACTACGACGCGATCAAGCGCTTTCTCCTGACCAAGGGCTACACGTTCCGCTCCGAGACGGACACGGAGGTGCTGACCAATCTTGTCGCCTACCACTACACCAAGGAGCCGGCTGTCGAGGGCGAAAGTCGCTTTCTCGAGGCGGTGCGCAAGACGCTCTATCATGTGGAGGGCACCTACGGGATCGCGGTGATCTGCGTCGACGCTCCCGGCGAGATCGTGGCCGCGCGCAAGGGCTCGCCCCTCATTCTCGGCGTCGGCCAGGACGAGAACATCATCGCCTCCGACGTCTCGGCCCTCGTCAGCCGCACCCAGAACGTCGTCTATTTGAAGGACGGCGAGATCGTTCACGTGACGTCCAAGGATTTCTCCATCACGACCCTGGACCAGGCGGATGTGTCCCCCGTGATTGACAAGGTCACCTGGTCGATCGAATCAGCCGAGATGGGCGCCCATGCCCACTTCATGGAGAAGGAGATCTTCGAACAGGCCGCCGCGCTCGAGAACGCGATGCGCGGCCGTTTCTCCGAGGATGGCAGCACGGCCAATTTCGGCGGACTCAATCTCAATGCGGCGGACTTCCGCGCCATCGATCGCTTCGTCTTCTGCTCCTGCGGTTCCGCCTGGCATGCCTGCCTGGTGGCCGAGCACCTGATCGAGCGCTTCGCCCGCGTCCCCGTGGAGGTCGATTACGCTTCCGAGTTCCGCTATCGCAACAGCCCGCTCGATCCCCATTCGCTCTTCTTTGTCATCAGCCAGTCCGGCGAAACCATCGACACGCTCGCCGCCCTGCGCGAGGCGAAGCGCAAGGGTTACAAGGTCATGGCGATCTGCAATGGCGTGGGCTCGACCATCGCCCGCGAGGCGGATGGTGGCATCTACCAGCACGCCGGTCCCGAGATCGGCGTCGCGTCGACCAAGGCCTTCACCTCGCAGCTGATGATCTCCGCGATGTTCGCCCTCTACGTGGCCCGCATGCGCGACATGAGCTTCAGCGATGGCGTCCAGTACGTGAACGCGCTCAAGGCCACGCCCGATCTGGTCCGCCGGACGCTGGAGCAGGCTCCGCGCATCCGCGAGATCGCCAAGCGCTACGCCAAGTACAATGACTTCCTCTTCCTCGGCCGCCTCTCCCTCTTCCCCATCGCGCTCGAAGGGGCGCTCAAGCTGAAGGAGATCTCCTACATCCACGCCGAGGGTTACCCGGCCGGCGAGATGAAGCACGGCCCGATCGCCCTCATCAGCGAGAATTGCCCATCGGTCTTCTTCGTCCCCAAGGGCGAGATCTTCAACAAGCTCGTTTCCTCCATGCAGGAGATCAAAGCCCGTAATGGAAAGATCATCGCCATCGTGACCGAGGGCTGCGAACTCCCGCCCGGCCTCGCGGACGAGGTCATTCCGATTCCCGACTGCCACGAGGCCGCCCTCCCCATCATCGCCACCGTCCCGGTGCAACTGCTGAGCTACTACATCGCGGTCGAGCGCGGCTGCGACGTCGACAAGCCCCGCAACCTGGCCAAGTCGGTCACGGTGGAGTGAGCGCGACTGAAAAGGAGTCGGGAGCCAGAAGTCAGGAGTCAGTAGGAACCATCAATGGCCCCTAAGTCCCTGCCCTCGCTCGCTGCCCTCTCCTGAATTCTGAATCCTGACTCCTGACTTCTTCCCAGCATGACCATCTTCCCTACCCGCGAAGCCTTTCTCGAACTGAGCAAACAGGGCAATGTCATCCCCGTTTACACGGACCTGATGGCGGACTTTGAGACCCCGGTCTCGGCCTACGCCAAGCTCAAGGAGTCCGGCCCCTCCTATCTCCTGGAGTCGGTCGAGGGTGGCGAGAACCTGTCGCGCTACAGCTTCATCGGCTGCCGCCCGCGCAAGATTTTTGTCTGCGGGCCGAAAACGACCGAGATCCGCGTTCCGGGCCAGCCCAGCCAGACCGTCGCGACCCCGGCTGATCCGCTTACACTGATTGAGGCCGAAATGAAGGACCACAAGTCCGTGCGCCTGCCCGGCCTGCCGCGCTTCACCGGCGGCGCCGTGGGCTTCATCAGCTACGAGTACGTCACGCGCATCGAACCGACCGTCCCCGCGGCCAAGGTCGACGAGCTCGGCCTGCCCCTGCTCTACTTCATGCTGTCGGACTCGCTGCTGATCTTTGATCGCGCGAAGCAAACCCTCCGGCTCTGCGTAAACGCGCATATCACGGACGGCAATCCCACCGCCGCTTACGATCGGGCCGTGGCGGAACTTGAGCACCTGTACGCGCTCCTGCGCCAACCGCGGTCGCTCGCGCCGGCCCCGCTGGTCGAAGTCGCCAAGGTCACCGTGCCGCCCGGC
>CAYZCV010000231.1:0-2652 GCA_964476965.1 uncultured Opitutus sp.
ACCTGTCGGGCCTTGTGCCATGCGAAAACCCCCGCCCGGACCGTCCTTCCGGGCGGGGTGTATGAGTTCCATGAATACCCGCACCCGTTACGTTCTGCGCCCGCCGTTTGCCTGCGAAGTGATTGGAGAGGGCAAAACCCGTCTCCTGGTCTGCGCGGGTTCCGAGTGGCATCTCCTGACCATGCTTCGGGGCTTTGCCCGCGACGGGAAGCAACTGGCCTGGTTTGAATCGTCCGGGCGCCCGCTGACGCCGCGCTCCCTGGCCGCGTTGAATTGCTACCTCCGCACCCGGGCAATCCGGTTTTGGCGCTCGAAACGCTGGGACCAGGGCCGCGAATTGATCGGCTGGGGGGAGTGGGCCGGACTTTGCGCCGCCCTGGGCCTCCGGTTTGACGGCAAGGGCACCAGGACCGCCGCCTAGGCCGCGGAATCCGCGGTTTCTTTCCTCGAGGCTGACCCGACCGGGCGCCCGACCGGACGGGCCTTCAAATCGCTGGGAACAGCCGCGACGGCTTCAAAAAATCCCTCCGGGCGCACATGGCTATATTCGTGGACCAAGATGGACGCGAGACTTGCGCCCGTCATCCCGAGCCGCGCCGCAATTCGGTTGAATCGGTTAAAGGCTTCCGGATCAACTGAGACCTTGTAGGTTTGTTTTTGCACGGGATTGATCTTCTCAGACCGGCTAATCGTAAAAAAGGTTGCGGTTAGACCAAATTCGCCCCAATTAGATCGGTTATGGGAAGGGGAACAAGGTATTTATTGTGCGATAGTGCTATGCCTAGCAAATAAGCTACAATCACTTACAAACCCTCGCGTAAACCGCTCACGGCGCCGGGCCCCAGCGCTTGGTGAACGGATAATAGATGAACAGCGGCTTCCCGACCACGTCCTTGTCCGGAATGAAACCCCAGTAGCGACTATCCAGGCTACTCGCCGAATTGTCGCCAAACGCGGCATAGGATCGCGCGGGCACCGTCATGACCGATCCGGGCTGCAGGCGGCCTTCGTTGCGGTAGCCGACGTAGCGTTCAACGCGGCTGGCGTTGTTGGTGAACGCGGCGGAACCCGTGATGGGTGCGCCGTTGCGGTAAAGGGTGAAATCGCGAATCTGCAACTCGTCGCCGGGTTCGCCGACCAGACGCTTGATATAGTACTGGTCGGTCGAAGAACCGGGCATCATGCCGTGCAACTCCGTGAGCTGGCCGGTCCGGAAGACGAACCCCTGCCCGACCTTTGGCGGCACAAAATGGTAGCTGAAACGATCCACGAAGAGCTGGTCGCCCGTCAGGATGTCAAACGCCAGGGCCCGCTCCCCCCGCTTCACGGTCTTGCCGGTTCGCATGAGCCCCACGCGTCCGCCATTCGCCGACCGTCCGTTGGGATAGGTTTCGGCGCCGTCGAAAAACGCATTCAGCAGCACGCGATCCAGATCGAAGTCGGCCGGAACCCGCACCGGCACATTGGTGCCGCCGATCACCAACTGGTACTCCCGCAGCTGCGTCGGGATCAGCAGCCACTTGCGTCCCGGCACATCGCGAAACGCCGCTCCGCGACGGTAGCTGTCGAACATGATCATGACCTCGCCATCCGCCGGCGCGTCGATCCGCTGCGGCGTGGCCAGCTGCGCCAGGAAGCGGACGCCCTGCGCAAGGTAACCCGGCTCCTCGGCGGTGCTCTTGAACACCTCGCCGGTCATGCCGTTGTAGCTCGGCCACATCGAATTCGTCGGGATCTTGAACGGCTGCACGAAGTACGTGCGCACGCCGAGAATCACGATGGCGGCCACGAGGAAGAACTCCACATTCTCCACCAGGGATGACTTGGGATAGATCGCGCCGCCCGTGCGACGCAGGACGTCCTCCAGCGCCTCGATCCCGAGCTTGAGCTTGCTGGCGTCGTCGCCGTCGCGCAGCTGGCGGCGCAGGCCCTCGGTCTTCTGCGTCAGCTCACTCAGCTCCGCCGCCGTGAGCCGGTCCCGCCGATAGTCGTGCACCCGGCCAGCCATCTCCAACCAGTGCGCCGCACTGGTGCGCATCTTTTTCTCCACCGATGAAAACAGGCCGAACACGCGGTTTGCTGGGGTTGAAGGGTTCGACGGTGGCCTCGGGGCGCGGGTCAGTTCTTGAGCACCTGGATGAAGGCGTCCGGCGGGATCGAGACCTTGCCGATCTGCTTCATCTTCTTTTTGCCTTCCTTCTGCTTGTCGAGGAGCTTCCGCTTGCGGGAGATGTCGCCGCCATAGCACTTTGACGTCACGTCCTTGCGCATCTCCTTCACGTTGTCGCGGGCGATGATCTTGCCGCCGATGGCGGCCTGGATCGCCACCTTGAACATCTGCGGCGGGATGATCTCGGCGAGCTTCTCGCAGAGCTGGCGCCCCTTGCCCTCCGCCTTGTCGCGGTGAACGATGCTCGCAAAGGCGTCCACCGGATCGGCGTTGATCAGGATGTCCATCTTGACCAGATCCGACGGCTGGTAGGCGCCGAGTTCGTAGTCCATCGAGCCATACCCGTGGGTGATGCTCTTCAGGCGGTCATTGAAATCGACGAGGATCTCGTTGAGCGGCATGACACAGGTCAGCATCACGCGCGTCGCGTCGAGCGTATCCGTGTGCTCGACCACCCCGCGCTTCTCCATCACGAGCGCGAG
>CAYZCV010000231.1:2662-3701 GCA_964476965.1 uncultured Opitutus sp.
CCATCGCATCATTCGGGATGTGGATCGCGGCCTTGATCGTCGGCTCTGAGATGTAGTCGATCGTGCCCGGATCCGGCAGGTTCACGGGATTGTCGACCTCGATCTCATCGCGGCCATGCGGCTTGACCCGGTAAACGACGCTCGGGTACGTCGAGATGATCTCGACGTCGTGTTCGCGGCGGATGCGCTCCTGGATGATCTCCATGTGCAGCAGGCCAAGGAAGCCGCAGCGGAAACCGAAACCCAGGGCGACCGAGCTTTCGGACTGGTAGAGAAAGGCCGCGTCATTGAGCCGCAGGCGACCGAGCGCCGCCTTCAGCTTCTCGTAGTCATTCGACTCGAGCGGATAAAGTCCGCAGAACACCATCGGACGCACTTCCTTGTAGCCGGGCAGCATCACGGTGGCCGGATTACGGCTGAGCGTGAGCGTGTCCCCGGTCTTGATGTCGGCCGTGTCCTTGATGTTGGACACCACATAGCCGACGTCGCCAGCGCCGAGCACGTCGACCTTCTGCATTTTCGGCGTGAAGACGCCGACTTCCTTCACCTCGGCCTTCTGGTTCGTGCTCATGAGCACGATCTGGTCGCCGGCCTTGATCGCGCCGGAGAAGACGCGGGCGTAGGTGATCACGCCACGGTAGGAGTCGTAGAGCGAATCGAAGACCAGTGCCCGGGTGTGGGGATGGTCGGACCATCGTGGCGGCGGGATGCGCTGCACCACGGCCTCGAGGATATCGACGATGCCGATGCCCGCCTTGCCGCTGGCGAGGATGGCTTCCTCGGCCGGAATCATCAGGATGTCCTCAAGCTGCTTCATGCAGAGCTCGAGATTGGCTGACGGGAGGTCGATCTTGTTGATGACCGGAATGATCTTCAGGTTCTGCGCGGTCGCCAGATGGGCGTTGGCCACGGTCTGGGCCTCGACGCCTTGGGCGGCATCAATCAGCAGCACCGCGCCCTCGCAGGCGGCGAGGCTGCGCGAGACCTCGTAGGAGAAATCAACGTGTCCCGGCGTATCCGCGAGGTTGAGCTTGTAGAG
>CAYZCV010000232.1:0-3644 GCA_964476965.1 uncultured Opitutus sp.
GCCGGACGCACAGGTGCCGCCCCGAGGCCGCGCTCCGCGCGATAGCCCGCCGCCAACTCGCTCGCGAGCAGACCGAGCGACCACTGGTCACTCACGATGTGATGCATCGTCACCAGCAGCGCGTGCTCGCCCGCCGCCAGGCGCACCAGAACCGCGCGCAGAAGCGGTCCGCGCACAAGATCAAAGGTCCCCGCCGCCTCCGCCCGGATCGCGGCCTGCAACGCGGTGTCGCGCTCGCCCGCCGAAAGCTGGCTGAAATCCACCTCGCGCCACGCCGGGGTCAGCCCGGGGACCAACGTGGCCACCGGCGCATCCCCCTCGCCCACAAAGACGGTGCGCAACACGTCCTGACGTTCCCCGAGCCCCAGAAACGCCCGCCGCAGCGCGGCCGCGTCCAGCGCCCCGCTCAGCCGCAGCGCACCGGGCACATTGTAGGCCGAGCCGCCCGGCTCAAATTGATCGAGAAACCACAGCCGCTGCTGCGCAAACGACAACGCCCCCGGCGCCGCCGGATCCGCCCGCGCCGTCAACGCCAGCCCCGGCTCCGCCGTCAGCCCTTCCTCAGCGAGGAGCAGCTCCAACAGGGCTTTCCGATCAGCGTCAGCAGAACTCATGAGCGTGAACGACCAAGGAAGGACAGAAGGGGAAATCGGAGTTTAACCACGGATTACACGGATTTCACGGATACGGAGTTCGTAACCGCGTAGCATGTCTTGGTTCGAACATCCGTGTTATCCGTGTAATCCGTGGTCAAGTTCTGGGTCCCGGTTTTCAATACGTATCCGTTCGTGGTTAAAGTTCGATCTCCTCGACCGGACCCTCACTCGTCGCGACCGTCCGCGCCAGGGCGGCCACCTTGACTTGGGCCAGCAGCGAGCCCGCCAATTTCGCGCAGCTCGGGCCTTCCAGCAGCGCGGTCAACGACACGTCGACGCCCGCCTCCAGCTGGATGCGGTTCTTGATCTCAATCGCCACCAGCGAATCCACCCCGAGCTCCGTCATCGCCGTGCCCACGGGCACATCCTCGACCCGCATGCGCAGCACCGCGGCCACCACCGCCGCCAACGCGGACGTCAGCAAACCGAGCTGCTCCGTCGCCGGCTTGCCCGCCAGCAACGCCACGATGCGACCCGCCTCCGCCGGCGCGACCGCGTCCGCCGGGGCATGCGCCGCGACGAGCTCGCGCAGCAGCGGTGATAGCCGCGCCTGGGGATCCGCCGTGAACAGTTGCCGCCACTCGATCCGCATCACCGCGAGCTGCGCCGCCGTCGTGCCGAGCGCAAAGGCCAGCATCGCCAGACCCTCGGCCGGACGAAACCGCGTGATCCCGAGCGTCTCCAGCCGCGCATGCGCCCGGCGGCCGTACTCCGTCGCCGCAAAACCAATCTCACTCCACGGGCCCCAGTTGATCGTCAGACCCGCCGCCCCGCGCGCCCGGCGTTGCTGCACGATCGCATCCAGCGCCGCATTCGCCGCCGCGTAATTCCCCTGCCCCGGTGCCGGCAGCACCGCCGAGAACGCCGAGAAGGCCACAAACACGTCGGGCGCCGTGTCGCCCAGCAACGTGTCGAGGTGACGCGCCCCCTCGACCTTCGCCGCCCAAGTCTCGGCGAACGGCGCCGGCGTCAGTTCCGCCAGCGGCCCATCGCGCCAGGCTCCCGCGGCGTGGAACACGCCGGCCAGACCGTAGGACGGTCGGACGGTCGGACCGTCGGACGGCCGCAGCACGCGCTCCAGCGCCGCGCGGTCGCTCACATCCACCGCGGCCGTCGTGACGCTCACGCCCGCCGCCGCCCAGGTTGCGATCTCCGCGCGCTGCGCCGCGTCGGCCTCGCGGCGCGCGAGCAGCAGCAAGTGCTTCGCGCCCAGCGCCACCAGCCAGCGGGCCACTTCCCAGCCCACGCCGCTCAGGCCGCCCGTGACCAGGTACGTCGCCTCGGGCCGCGGCGCGAACGCCGGACCGCTCGGCAGCGCCTCCGCCCGCCGCGTGATCAAGCGCGCCGCCAGCACGTCGCCGCCGCGCAGCGCCAGCTGGTCCTCGCCCGCTTCCGCGAGCAGCACCGCGGCCAGCGCATCGGCCTGCGCCTCCGCCGGACGCGTGGGATCCAAATCCACCAACCCACCCCAGCGCTGCGGCTGTTCCACCGGGAGCACGCGCAACAGCCCCGCATGCGCCGCACTGCGCGAATCGGGCGTCGCGCCCGCCGCCGCCTGCGCCCCGCGTGTCACCGTCCAAAGTTTCGCCGTCGTCGTCTGCACCACGCGCACGCTGTCCATCGGCTCACACGCGGGATCGAGCGGACGCAGATTGACCAGCACCGCCGCCCCCGCCGCCTCCACCGGCCGGCCCGCCGGAGAGATCACGACCTCGCCGCCCGCCGCGCGCAGGCGCCCCGCCAGCGCCTCCGCCGTGCTGCTGCCGTCCGCCGCGATCACCCAGCGGCCCGCCAGCGGCGCCGCCGCCGGCGTCAGCATCACCGGACGCCACGCCAGCTCATGCCAGCCTTCCGGCGCGCGCACGGCCGACGTCGCCGCGCCGGGATTCGCCCCGGCCAGCTCCGCGGCCATCGTCGCGCGAAACGCCGCGAGCTCGGGCAGCATCGCGAGCACATCGTTGTCGGCCGGTCCGAAGTCCAACAGACACGCGATCTCCGTCACACCCGCCGCCGCCAATCGGCGCACCAGCGGCGCACAGCTCTCCGGCGTGCCGAGCAGCGCCCGGGTCGACACGAAGCGCTCATACAGAAATCCAACAAAGGCCGCGCGCTCGCTCTCCGACAGCGCCGCCACATCCACCGCGCGGCCGCGACTCGCTGCCAGCCCGCCGAGCAGGTGAAGATTGTCCTGCAAATACTTCGTGAACGGCGCGCGGACCTTCGCGTGGACCGCCTCCGCATTCGGCCCGATGAAGCTGTGCACCATCACGGTCACGCGGCCCGCCGCCGGATCATGTCCGGCCGCCGCCCGCGCCGCCCGGTAGCGCGCGATCTTCTCCGCGAGTTCGGACACGTCCTGATCGAGCAGATGCGTCAGGATGTTCGCTCCGGCCGCGCCCGCGCGCTCAAAGGTCTTGGGATTGCCGGCCGCCGTCACCCACAGCGGCAGCTCCTTCTGCACCGGTGTCGGATAGATCCGCACCGACACCGACTTGCCATCGCCACCCGCCGCCGGGAGCGCCTCGCCCTTCCACAGCCGCTTGAGGTCCTCAATGCCGGCGAAGAGGCGGTCATGCCGATCCGCATAATTTTCCGGCCGCAGCGAGAAATCCGCCGGATTCCAGCCCGAGGCAAAGGACATGCCCGCGCGGCCATTCGAGAGATTGTCCACGACCGACCACTCCTCCGCCAGCCGCCGCAGGTCATGCAGCGGCAGCACACTGCTCCCCGCCATGAGTCGCAGACGACTCGTCTCGCGCGCCAGCGCCGCGTGCAGCGTCGCCGGATTTGGGTACAGGCCGCCAAAGGCCGTGAAGTGACGCTCAGGCAGCCACACGCTCCCGAAGCCATGCACATCCGCGAAGCGGCTCGACTCAAAGAGCAGACGATAGCTGTCCGCCCCTGGCCGCTCCGTCCCGTTGAAGAACATGATGCCGAAGCTCAGCCCGGCCGCTGTAGCCGGGGTCGCTGACCCCGGTGCCTGGGAAA
>CAYZCV010000233.1:0-3617 GCA_964476965.1 uncultured Opitutus sp.
TAGGTACTTCGACGAATCCAGCTGACCTACTGACCGCTGACATTCGACCTCTGGTCTATCCGGCCCACCGGGCCGAGGGAGGGATTGGCTCGCTGCGCTCGGGGCTTCGCCCTGCCCGGCTCCGCCGGGCCCCTGCTTCGTCCCGCGCACGCGGGACTACGCCGAACCCGGTCGGGTTCAAATCCCTCCGCCTGGGACACCTTGGTCGCGAAGGAACGACGGAATTCGGCGCTGGCCGTCCTGTCGTGAATGGCGGAGAGGGAGGGATTCGAACCCTCGGTAGGTTTCCCTACACACGCTTTCCAAGCGAGCGCATTCGACCACTCTGCCACCTCTCCAGTGAATCCCCGCGCCCCGGCTGACCGAGGCCCGGCGACGGGCGAAAGGTGGACAGCTAAGGCCATCCGCCCGGTCACGGTCAACGGCAATTTACGGCACGCCCGGATCGTAGCGGCGCCCCTCCGTGGTGTGTCACGCAATATGTGACACTTTGCCGGGGTTCGGGGCTGCAGGGGTGCGACCGATTCCGCGCTCGCCAGCGGGAAGCCTGCACCGGCATGGTTCTCCCACCCTTCACGCCATGGCCTCGACCTCGCGCCGCACGTCCGTGTTCACCGAATCGCTGATCCGCGAAATGTCGCGGGTCGCCCAGAAGCACGGCGCCATCAATCTCTCTCAGGGCTTTCCCGACTGCGATCCCCCGGCTGCGCTCATCCAGGCGGCCAAGGATGCAATGGATGCCGGTCGGCATCAGTACGCGGTCACCTGGGGCGCACCGGAGTTGCGAGGCGCCTTGGCACGAAAGCTCGGCCGTTTCACCGGACAGACCGTCGACCCGGAGCGCGAACTCGTTGTCACCTGCGGCGCGACCGAGGCCATGATGGTCGCCATGATGACCGTGTGCGATCCGGGCGACCGGGTGGGCCTGTTCTCGCCTTTCTACGAGAACTACAACGCGGACGCGATTCTGACCGGCGCGACCGCGGTACACGTCCCGCTGCACCCGCCGCACTATCGCTTCGATCCGACCGAGCTGCGGGCGGCCTTCGCGTCCGGGCTGAAGGCCTTCATTCTCTGCAATCCCTCCAATCCCTGCGGCCGCGTTTTCACCCGCGAGGAGTTGCTGCAGATCGCGGCGCTGGCAGAGGAATTCGATACCTTCGTCATCACCGACGAGGTGTACGAGCACATCCTCTTCGATGGCCGCAAGCACGTGACCTTTTCCACGCTCCCCGGGATGGCCGAGCGCACGCTCAGCTGCTCCTCGCTCTCCAAAACGTTTTCCATCACGGGCTGGCGCTTGGGCTATGTCCACGCGCCAGCGAGCATCATCGCGCAGGCGCGCAAGGTGCACGACTTCCTCACCGTCGGGGCGGCGGCCCCCCTGCAGCACGCCGTGGTGACGGCGCTGGAGTTCCCAACGGAGTACTACACTGGACTGGCGGCCGAGTACCAGACGCAGCGCGACATTCTCCTCGGCTACCTCGATCGCATCGGCCTGCCCTACACGCGGCCCGAGGGGGCCTACTTCGTCATGCTCGACATCTCATCCTTTGGTCAAACCAACGACGTCGAGTTTGCTCACTGGATGGCGCGGGAGATCGGGGTCGCGCCCGTGCCGGGATCGAGTTTCTTCCCCACGCCCGAGCATCGCTACGTGCGCCTGAACTTCGCCAAAAGGCCGGCGACGCTCCACGCGGCCGGCGAGCGTCTGCTGAAGCTACGGCGGGGCTAATCGGACCGATTTGTCCTCTCTTTTGCCATGAAGCCGGTTCATCCGACCTTCCGTGAAGCGCTCGGATTCTGGCTCAAGCTTGGGTTCATCAGCTTCGGCGGGCCGGCTGGCCAGATCGCGATCATGCAGGCGGAGTTGGTGGAGCGGAGGCGTTGGATTGGCCAGGAGCGCTTTCTCCACGCGCTCAACTACTGCATGCTGCTGCCCGGCCCCGAGGCCCAGCAACTCGCGACCTACTGCGGGTGGCTGCTGCATCGCACCTGGGGCGGGCTGGCCGCGGGCGTCCTCTTCGTCTTGCCGTCCGCGGTCCTGCTCTGGGGACTCAGCTATGCGTACGTGAGCTACGGGCATCTCCCGCTCGTGGCCAACGTGCTCGACGGACTCCAGCCCGCCATCCTTGCCGTGATTCTGGCGGCGGTGCTGCGCATCGGTCGGCACGCGCTCCGGCGGCCGATCCATGGGGCGATGGCCGCGACGGCGTTTTTACTGCTGGTATCAGGCACCGCACCCTTTCCTGCCATCGTGCTGGGGGCTTTGGCTCTCGGCGCCCTCGGCGGGCGGTTTCGGCCCGGGGCCTTTGTGGTCAGCCGGCCGGCGCCCGAAGCCGCCGGGCGGTCCTTTGTGCTCGATGACGCCATGCTGCAAAGCCGGGCGGCCCCGGGCTGGGCGCGGAGCCTGCGCGTGCTCGCGGTCGGGCTGGCGCTCTGGTGGTCGCCCGTCGTGATCGCCGGGGTGGCGCTCGGATGGACCTCCCCCTTGGCCTCGGCGGGGCTCTTTTTCAGCAAGGCGGCGCTGGTCACCTTTGGTGGGGCCTATGCCGTCCTGCCCTACGTGGGGCAGCAGGCCGTCGACGTCTATGGCTGGCTCTACGCGGACCAGATGCTCGACGGGCTCGCTTTCGCGGAAACGACCCCCGGCCCCCTGATCATGGTGCTGCAATTCGTCGGATTCATGGGAGGATGGAATCAACCCGGCGACCTGCATCCCCTGCTATCAGCCACCCTGATGGCCGGGATGACGACCTGGGTGACGTTTGCGCCCTGCTTTCTTTGGATCTTTCTCGGAGCCCCTTTCGTCGAACGCCTGCGCGGCATTCCGGTCCTCGACGCGGCGCTGGCCAGCGTCACGGCCGCCGTGGTCGGCGTAATCCTTAACCTCGCGCTCTGGTTCGGCCGGCCCGTCCTGTGGCCGGACTCGGGAGGGCTGGCCCCTTTCGCGGCCGTCACCACCATTCTGGCCTTCGTCGCGCTCCAACGCTTTCGCGTCGGCTTGGGGTGGGTGATCCTCGGCAGCGGCACGGCAGGGGCTATCTTCGGCTGGGTCTGAAGATCCGCAAGCGGCCGGCTGCTTGTATGAAATCCGCTCATGTTTTTTCGGGTGGTCGAATCTTACCAGTCGCGTGTTTTTGCCCATTGGGATGAACGGCATTCATGCGAGATTTCCCTCGCGATTAGCGCAACCGATTCGCCCTACAAATGAGGCCCGACTACAAACAAAGGCCCCACTAACGTGTTGAGCTAAATTCCTCATTACCGTTTAGTCAGGTTGTTCATCAGGGATCTGCATGGGCCGCCATCAATATCCCTAATACCCCTCGGCAAAGATCGAATTCCCCCTCTGTCGGCGACCCGTGGCACACCCCTTGCCTTAGGACACCTGTCAGAGACGTCAGTGTAGGAATCAGAACAAACCGTAACCAACCCCGAACCAACCATGTCTTACATATCTCGCCGGAAAAACCGGCTGGCTATCCCGCTCGCGACGGCAATCTGCTCGTCCGTGGCGTTTTCTCAGACGGCGCCCACGCCCTCCGCAGCTGCCCCTGGCGCTCCGGCCGAGCAGGTGATCACGATGGAGGCCTTCTCCGTCACGGGTTCGAACA
>CAYZCV010000234.1:0-3610 GCA_964476965.1 uncultured Opitutus sp.
ACTGGATGTCACGGCCGCTGCTGTCGGGGACGGGCTGGCGGGCCGTGGCCATGGTTGCGGCGAGCTTTGTTTTGGCGGGCAATCTCCGCACGGCCTATGCCTCGGCCATTCGGATGGAGTCACCGCCACTGATCGTCGACGAAGACCTCGTCGTGGTGACGCAATTGGAGGCCCGGCCTGATGTCACGTCGGTGAACATGCGGATCGCCGATTTCTGGACGCGCTTGTGGACCAACGCATTCATTCTGAAGAAGGAGCAGTATTTCTCCCAGTACAGCTATGAGGGCCGCCGCAACACAGAGCTAAAAGGGGAGTGGGATCTGATCGGGGGACTCGTCCAGGTCCGCCTGCCGGAGCGAGGCGGTGACGGCATGGTTTTGGGCCCGCGCTTCTCCCTGTTGCGGACGAACAGTCCCCACTTCATGCGGGTCCAGCTGCAGGGAGGATGGTTCGACCGCGAAAGCGCTCCCTCGTCCGCGCCTTGGCGCTGGACTCAGGGCGATGCGTCAATCGCGATTGAGAATCCTCACCCGTATCCATTGCGGGTGACCTTCTCGCTTCGCGGGCGCAGCCTGGTCCGACGGGATGTCCAAGTCTGGCTCAATGGCCAAATGCAGCGCCGTTTCAATCTGGGCGTTGAATTCCAAACCGTGAGCCTGCCCCCGATCGATCTGGAACCGGGTGAGAACGTGCTCGAACTCAGATCGAGTGTGCCGCCGGGTCGGAGCAGTGGGGACTCCCGACTGCTCGGCATCATGGTGCAGGGGATGGATTTCATGATCATTCCCCGTCCTCCGAGCCCGCCCCATCGAAGCTAGAAAACTCGATTTGCGCTTGGCCCCGGTTCCAGGCGCCTGCACCCTCTCGATCCTCGCATGGCTTCCCGAACGTCGACTCCGGACGCATTCCATGGCCGAAAAGTGCTCGTCACGGGCGGACTGGGCTTCATCGGATCGAATCTGGTAAGGTCTCTCGTGCAATCCGGGGCGGAGGTCACGGTCGTTGATTCCCTGATTCCGGAGTACGGCGGAAACCCGCATAATCTGGCCGGCCTCGATGCGCGGCTGCGGATCAACATATCGGATGTCCGGGATCGGCACAGCCTGCCCCACTTTGTCCGCGATCAGGATTTCCTCTTCAATCTGGCCGGGCAGACGAGTCACATGGACTCGATGACGGATCCTGACACGGATCTGGAAATCAATGCGCGGGCGCAGTTGTCCATTTTGGAGGCCTGTCGGAAGCACAATCCCGCGATCCGGGTGGTCTTTGCGAGCACGCGGCAGCTGTACGGGCGGCCGGACTATCTGCCCGTTGACGAAAAGCATCCCCTGCGACCGGCCGACGTGAACGGCATCAACAAGCTGGCCGGAGAGGGTTATCACCTGCTCTATCATCAGGTGTATGGCATTCGCAGCACGGTTCTGCGGCTGACCAATACCATCGGGCCGCGCATGCGGATCAAGGACGCCCGCCAGACTTTCGTCGGCGTGTGGATTCGCCAGCTGTTGGCGGGCGAGCCCTTTGAGGTGTGGGGTGGTGCCCAGTTGCGCGACTTCACCTACGTCGATGATGCCGTGGAGGCGTTTCGGATGGCTGCGATTCATCCCCAGGCCGAGGGCCGGATCTTCAATGTGGGCGGGACGTCGCCGGTCAGCCTCAAAGCGTTGGCGGATCTGCTGGTCGAGGTCGGCGGTGGAAGTTATCGCTTGCGCAAATTTCCCGATGATCGAAAGAAAATCGACATCGGTGATTTTTATGCCGATGATCGTCTCATTCGTGAAACGCTTGGCTGGCGACCCCGATCCAGCCTCAAACAGGCGTTGACGCGAACACTCGCCTTTTACCGCAAGGACGGCGCGTCCTATGTTTGAGCTCTTCCTGTTACTTCTTCTGATCGTCTTGCTGCTCTCAAATCCCTGCCGGCAGCGCGGGGACAGCGACTAGTCGCGGCTGTGGAATCCCGCGTGATGTTGCTCCCCGCCGATCCCAAGGCTGAATTCCTTTCGTTTGCGCCCGAGGTCCGGGCTGCGATTGAGCGGGTGCTGCTGAGCGGGCACTACATCCTGGGCCCGGAGGTGGAGGCATTCGAATCCGAGTTTTCCCGCTACCTCGGCATCGGTCACACCATCGGCGTGGCCAATGGCACCGAGGCCATTGAACTCGCCCTGCGCGCTGCGGGCATTGGGCGGGGAGACCGGGTTGCGACCGTCGCCAACACCGTGACTGCGACGGTCTCGGCGATTGAGCAGATTGGCGCGGTGCCCGTCTGGGTCGAAATCGATCCCGCCACGATGGTGATGAGCGCCGCGGCGCTCGAGCGGGTATTGAAGGCTTCGCCGGTCAAGGCCGTCGTTCCGGTTCACCTCTACGGCCACCCGGCGGACATGCCGGCCATTACGGCGCTATGCCGCGCGGCGGGCGTCGTGGTGATCGAGGACTGCGCCCAATCCCACGGAGCCGTGGTCGGTGGCCGCCGCGCCGGCACCTGGGGCGACTACGCAGCCTTCAGCTTTTACCCGACGAAGAATCTGGGTGCTCTGGGCGATGGTGGCGCCGTGTGCACGGCGAGCGCCGAGGGCGCCGATCGCGTCCGTCGGCTCCGCCAATATGGCTGGCGTCAGCGCTACATTGCCGAAAGTCCCGGACGCAACAGCCGCCTCGATGAACTCCAGGCCGCCATCCTCCGCGTCAAGCTTCCCGCGTTGGACGCGCTCAATGACCGGCGTCGCCAGCTGGCCGCTGCCTACCGGCCGCTCCTCGCCTCGCTCCCGCTGATCCTCCCTGCGACGGCGGATGGCGTTGAGCCTGTCTACCATCAGTTCGCCATTCGCACGCCTCGGAGGGATGCGTTGCGGGAAGCGTTGTTGCCGCAGGGCATCACCTGTGGGGTCCTCTATCCGGTCCCGGTCCATCGCCAACCGGCCTACCTCGATCCGGCGTGTTTGTTGCCGGAGACCGAGCGGGCCTGCGCCGAGGTGCTCTGCCTGCCCTGCCACCCGGGGATCTCGCCGGCCGACGTGGAAACGGTTGCGCAGGCGATCCGGGCGTTTTTTGCTCGCTGATCGCCATGGCTCCCTCACCCGCGCTCAGTTTTGTCATCCCCCTGTACAACAGTGCGGAAACGCTCCGCGCGGTGGTGCGCGAAATCGAGGACCTGCACGTCGACGGCGGTCATGAAATTGTGCTCGTGAACGACGGGAGCCGGGATGGCACCTTCGCCCTTTGCACCGAGCTCGTGCGAACGGCGCGGGTACCGATCGTCCTCATCGAGCACGCTCGCAACTACGGCGAGCATAATGCGGTGCTGACCGGCTGGCGTCATGCGCGGGGCGCTTACGTCGTCAATCTGGACGACGACGGCCAGAATCCGCCGGCAGAGGCGCTCAAGCTTTACCTGCACGCGAGTCGGGAGAAACTGGACGCGGTGTTCGGTCACTATGAGGACAAGCGTCATGCGGCTTGGCGCAACTGGGGCAGCCGGCTGACCAACACGATCACCGACTGCATCCTCGACAAGCCGAAGGGCTTTTACCTGTCCAGCTTCCGCTGCGTCAGCGCGCTGGTCGCCAAGGAGGTCTCGGCCAACACCGGTCCCTTTCCCTACATC
>CAYZCV010000235.1:0-1515 GCA_964476965.1 uncultured Opitutus sp.
GGTCCCATCCTCCGAAGCCGCCGGCCCTCGCCGGCTTACTTCGCGAGAAAGCCGAGAATATCGTCGGCCTGCTGGGTCGTGGAGCCCTTGTGGTCGGCGTAGACGATCTTGCCGTTGTGGATGAGGTAGGCCTGGCGGCTGGCGAAGAGGATGCCGCTCTGGCCAAAGGCCTTCATCACCTTCTTTTCCGTGTCCGCGAGGAGCGTGAACGGGAGATTGTACTTCGCCTTGAAGGCCTTCTGGTCTTCGACGTCATCCGTGCTCACGCCGATGATGGTCACGCCCTTCTTGGTCAGCTCGGTGTAGGCATCGCGGAGCGAGCAGCCCTGCTTGGTGCAGCCCGGGGTGTCCGCCTTCGGGTAGAAATAGACCAGCGTGTACGGGCTCTGGCCGTAGACCTCACCGAGATTGAGTTCGGTGCCGGCATCCGTGAGCGCGGAGACAACCGGCGCGGGAGCGCCGACGGGAAGGGGAGCACCACCGAGGAAGGGAATCATGGCGAAGAGGAAGGAGGCGAACAGGGAGAGGCGTTTCATAACAGGGAAGGTGAGAGGAAGGATGGGCCGACTCCCGGGGTTTCGCAAGTGGGGCGGTGGGGTTGCAACAGGGGGGACTTACCGCTATCGTTTGGCATGCCCAGTCCCTTTCTGCCCACGCGCTCCGCCGGTTTGGAGCAGCTGCGCGCGGCGCTGCCGCGCCTCGGGGACTATGCGCGCGACCGGGGTTTTGACCGACCGGACCGACCCACGACGTCCCGCCTGTCACCCTATCTGCAGCGGCGCCTGGTGACGGAGGAGGAGGTCGTTGCGGCGATCGGCGTGGCCCTGCCGTGGCCCCGGGCGGAGAAATTTGTGCAGGAGGTTGCCTGGCGCACGTACTGGAAAGGCTCGCTCGAGCACCAGCCCGCGGCGTGGTCGCGCTATCGGGACGCCCTTGCCGCCCTCCGCCTCGCCCCGCCGGCGGGCTATGCCGATGCGGTGGCCGGCCGGACCGGGATCGAGGGCTTCGATGAGTGGGCCCGCCAACTCGTCGCCACCGGCTGGCTCCACAATCACGCGCGCATGTGGTTCGCGAGCATCTGGATCTTCACCCTCCGGCTTCCGTGGGAACTCGGAGCCGACTTTTTTCTCCGGCACCTGCTCGACGGCGATGCCGCCTCCAACACGCTCTCGTGGCGCTGGGTGGCCGGATTGCACACGCCGGGCAAAACCTATCTCGCGCGCGCCGCCAATATTGCGACGCACACGGAGGGACGCTTCTCGCCCCGCGGCCTCGCCACCGAGGCGGTCGCGCTGACCGAGCCACCCTTGCCGCGATCCACCACGCCGTGGATTGAGTCGCCGCGCGCGCCGGCTTCGGGGCCGGTGGGGCTGTGGATCCATCCCGAGGATCTGTGCGCTGAGCAGGTCTCTCTCGGTGAACCCGCCCCCACCGCAGTGTTCGCGGCTTGGCCCGAGTCCCTCGCTGGGGCGGAGGGCTGGAGCGAGGCGGTCACCCGCTTCGGGCAGGCCGCGC
>CAYZCV010000235.1:1615-3587 GCA_964476965.1 uncultured Opitutus sp.
GGCCGCGCGGCCGAGGCCCTGGGGGCGCCGCTGGAAGTCACCCGGGTCTCCGACATCGGCACCGCCGCCGCCATCTGGGCCCAGTCCCACGGGCTTCGGACCGTGGTCGCGCTGCGCCCCGCCACCGGACCCTGGAGCGAGGTCGGCCGCACGATCGAGCGCGCCCTCGCTGGCGTGGGCGTGACCCTCGCCTGGCGCCAGCGCACATGGGACGCGCGTCTGTACCCGCATGCGGGCCGCGGATTCTTTCCCTTCTGGACCGCCGCCAAGGCCGTGATTCAGCCGGGTTGAACCGGGTTTTTTTACAGGAGGAAACGGAGAGAACGGAGATTCGATCCGGCCGGTCCGGTTTCGGAATGTGGGCCTTATCGGATGCCGTATCCAAGCCTCTGAGACACCAGACTTAACCACGGATTACACGGATAACACGGATTCAAGCCGCCGGATCTTGGATTCCATCCGTGCAATCCGTGTAATCCGTGGTTGAAGGATCGATGGCTCGCGGGATCGAGTCCGGCAGCTCAAGATCACGGCTCGGTCCCGATCATTCTCGAGCCCAAACTTAACCACGGATTGCACGGATCACACGGATTCGATCCACGGGCGGGGTCTTCCGCGCGGGAATGCTCGACGAGTGATCTAGTTGCGCGGCGCCAGCAGGCGGTCGATCCAGGAGGATGCGGTTTGGGTGGCGACGACGGAGAAGGTGAAGAAGTAGAGGCCGGAGCCGATGTGGATCTGGGCGACGCCCGCGGACTTCATCACCACGATCAGCACCGCGACGACAAAGACATCGAGCATCGACCACTTGCCGAGCTGGGCCACCCGGTAGTGCATGCGCTGCAGCTTCTTCAGGTCATGTTCGCGCTCAGCCCAGATCAGCGTCAGCAGGCCGAGCTTCAGCACGGGAAACAGCAGCGTGAACAGGGTCAGCACCCCAAAGAGGAAGTACTCGCCCTCTTCCAGCAGCGCGTAGATGCCGCCGACCACGGACACCGCATTGCTGAACACCCAGAACTTCTCGACATGGAAGAACGGGAAGAAAATGCCCACGCCAAACAGCGTGAAGGCCAGCGCCAGCAGCACCGGCACACCGGTGCGGCGCATAAAGGATTCGTTTCCATGCATACCCCATTGCCGCAGGCGCGCACGGAAACCACAAATGCCAAACGAGCCGGCTCCGCAGAAAGGCCGAACCCCGAGACCGGTGGGCTCACCACCGGCTCGGGGTTCGGAGGATCTGAAATCTCAAATCAGCGCGCCGCTTCCGGCGCGCTCAATGGCCGCTGGCGGTCGCGCGGGGTGCGGCGGCCGAGGGCGGGAAGCGAAGGCCCGCCACGTAGGCGACCAGATCGCGGAGCTCGGCCTTGGTCACGGCCTCGCCATAAATGGCCGGCATGCTGGACGGCGGTGACTCGCGGGTGGCGATCGTCGCCTTGGCCACGGTCTGCTTGGTGCCGTCGGCCATCGCGAGCGTCAGCGCCTCGGCCGTCTCCTCACTGAGATTGCCGGCGACATCCGTGCCGTCCTTGAGCTTGAGCATGACGAGCTCAAAACCGGGGGCGATCTTGGCGCTCGGGAGGACGATCGACTCGAGCAGGTGCTCGCGTGAGCGGTCGCGTCCGATCACCGTCAGGTCCGGTCCGGCCTCACCGCCCTCGCCGCCGACCTTGTGGCAGCGGATGCAGGCGAGCACCGGGTGCTCGCGGAAAAGGCGTTCGCCGCGATTGCGATTGCCGCCCTCGAGCGCGACGCGGAAGGCCGCGAGGGGATCGGTTGACGCCGCGAGCGCGGCCTCGCGCTTGGCGAGCTGGGCCTTGATCACGGCCTCGGGCCGATCGGCGGCGGCGGCGAGCAGTTCCAGCTGCACCTCGCCCGCGATCAGGCCGCGGTCGAGGCGGTCCAGCGCGGCGGCGAGCAATTCGGCGGCCTTCGGATCCGTCATGGGTTTCAGGGCCTCGAGGGCGGCCTG
>CAYZCV010000236.1:0-3573 GCA_964476965.1 uncultured Opitutus sp.
CCAAGGGCATCACGGGCTTCCAGCTCGACCTCAAGATCAACGGCCTGCCCTTCGAAATCGCCAAGACCGCGATCTTCCAGGCGCGCGACGCCCGCATCGAAATCCTCAAGGTCATGCTCGCGTCGCTCCCCGCGCCCCGCGCCGACCTCAGCAAGTACGCCCCCCGGATCCAGACGATCCAGATCGATCCCGAAAAGATCGGCCTGCTCATCGGGCCCGGTGGCAAGACGATCCGCCGCATCACGGAAACGACCGGTGCGCAGATCGACATCGCCGAGGACGACTCCGGCAAGGTGTTCATCTACTCCAACAACGGCGAGGCCATGAACCGCGCCATGCAGGAGATCGACTCCCTCTGCGGCGGCGGCGGCCGCGATGGCGGCGGCGCCCAGATCGAGGCCGGCAAGATCTACACCGGTCGCGTGACCGGCGTGAAGGACTTCGGCGCCTTCGTCGAGTGCCTCCCCGGCAAGGAAGGCCTCGTGCACATCTCCGAGCTGGCCGACTTCCGCGTGCGTCGCACGGAGGATGTGGTCAAGATGGGTGACTCCATCACCGTGAAGTGCATCGGCATCGACGAGAAGACCGGCAAGGTCCGGCTCTCGCGCAAGGCCGCGATGAAGGAGCTTGAGGCGCAGAAGAACGCCCCCGCTGGTGACGCCGCCCCAGCGGCCCCGGCCGGCGACGCTCCCGCGCAGCAGTAAGCTCCCTCACGGGACGACCTCCCGCTGATTTCAAAGCCGCGCCCGCCAAGGCGCGGCTTTTTTGCGTCCACCCCCGCCCGTCCCGGCTACGGGGAGACCGCCGGCGTCTCCATCACCGGCTCGCCCCGATCGGCTTTTCCGGCGATGCGGAGAACATAGACCACCGCGAGGCCGAGAAAGACCAGGACGCCCGCCACCACGGCGAGGTTCACCTTGGTGGTGCGCTTTTGAACATTAACCAGAGGTTTATCGGAGGTTTGTGGATCGAAGCCCATGGGAAAGAAGGGATGGAGGCGCAGAGGTTCAGTCAGCCCTGACCCACAACGGGGCGCTGTGTGCGCGCCTTTCCGACAATTTCGCCAATTTCCATCCCTGCAGCCTCCGCGCCAGACCGCCCCGTCGGGTTCTTCCCACCGCGAACCGAAAGACCCGCGCTGGCCGAGTCCTCGCCCTACAGGGCCAGCGTCATGAACACGCTGGACGGATCTTCCGCATAGTCGCCAAAAGGCGCACAGCGCACAAAGCCCGCGCGCTCATACAGCCGGTGCGCAGGGAAAAACGGCGCCTGCGACCCCGTCTCCAGACTGAGCCGCGCATAGGCCCGCGCCCGCGCTTCCCCGACGAGGTGCGCGAGCACGGCCCAGGCCACGCCCTTTCCCCGATGGGCCTGCGCGGTCCGCATGGATTTCACCTCGCCGTGCTGCGGAGTGAGTTCACGGAGGGCACCGCAACCGACCAGCTCCGTGCCCGACCACGCTGTCCAAAACGTGATGTCCGGCTGGCGCAGCGCATTCAGATCCAGAGCATGCACACTCCCTGGCGGAGAAATCGCCCGCATGTTGGCCAGATGTTCTTCCAGCAATGCCCGGATCTCCGGGCCGCTTAGGTCGTCGCGACGAATCCGTAGGGCATCCCCGTGCATCAGCGGCCCTTGGTCTTTGTCACCGTGTTTCCGTCCTCGCCACCCCAACTCCAACGTGGCGCCTCACCCTTCCAGTAACACAACGCGATCAGCAGAACGGTCAGCCCGATGACCGCACTTACCTGCCACCCGACACTGATTCGTCGGAGGCTCAGGTTGATCGCGGTCAGGCCGAGAACATAGACAACGATGACCACCCACCCCTGCCAACGGGAGGGAATCCCCCAACCCCAGCCATACGACTTGCGTGGAAACCAAGCGTGTTCCTTCGGAAGCGGCATGATGGCAGTCCAAGGATCCAAACAAAATCAGCGGGATGACAAGCCCGAGCGCAGCGCCTCATTCCGGGTGAGTGCATAGTGATGTTCCTCGCATGGTTCACCCCGAAAGATCGCCGCTGCCGTGCCTGTTCTTTCCATCCCGATTCGCTCAAGCAGCCGCACGCAGGCTTCGTTGCGGGCGTCCGTGATGCACGCGACGCGCTCGGCATAAGTGTGGTCAAAGCAAAGTCCTATGGCGGCGCGAACCGCCACGGTCGCCAGGCCACGCCCTTGTGCCGCCCGCTGCAGAGTGAAGCCAAGTTCGACCTGTCGTCCATCCCTTGAAAGGCAGAGCCCGAGATCGCCGATCAGCTCCGGCCTTCCCTTCTCACTCACGCCAACCTGAAACCAGTCCCCCGGGCGAAACAAAGGCGCAGTACTCATCTCGAGTAGAAAGTTCGCCGCAGCCGCATCGCTCCACGGCTGCCAACCTTGAAAGCGACCGACCTCAGGATCGTTGCGATAAGCCTGAAAAGCCGGCAGATCCTCCACCGCGAGCCGGCGCAGGGTGACACCCCCGACCGTATGCGGAAGCAGTTGAAACGCAGCAGGCTCAGCCATGAACGCAGCCTACCCGCTCACGTCACACCGGGGAAAGCCTCAATCCCAACCCCGCCCAGGCTTCAGAGTGTGCCGCGCTCGAATTCTTCAAGGTAGAGAAACTCGGGCGCCTTGACCCCGGCCTCCGCCCGGATCTTCACCAGCCGTGGCGAGTCAAAGAACGCCCGGGCCGCGGCAAGCGATGTCCACGTGGAAAAATGCACGACCCGGCGGGGTTCCCGCTCGTCGCGCAGGACCTGGTAAGAACGCTCGCCGGCTTCGCGGCGGATCCCGGCCGCTCCATCGAAGACTTTTTTCCACGCCGCATAGTCGGCCACTTCGTGCACAATCAGAACGTGAGGCTGCATCCTTCCGTGTTGATGGGTCCGAACCGGCGCCGCAAGAAACCCGACGCTCAGGCCTGAATCAGTCGCCGACGATTCAGGCCGGCACACCTTTGCGGTCGTCACGTCAACGGCTTGGTCGCCTCGACAACCCAGGCCGAGGGATGCGCCTGAAATCCAAGCTTGGGATAATACTCCACGGCTTTCGGTGCCGCCAACAGGATGAGCTTTGCCTTCGGCCCGAGGCGAGACTGGGTCAGCGCGATCAGTTCCTTGCCAATGCCCTTGCGCTGATAGGCTTCGTCAATCGCGAGATCCGAAAGATAGCAGCAGTAGGCGAAATCGGTCACCGACCGCGCCACCCCCACCAGCTTGGGACCATCCCACGCCGTGCAGAGCAGATTCGCGTGTTCCAGCATCGCCTCGATACAGGCACGGTCACCGACGGGACGACGCTCACCCAAAGTCGAGCGCATCAACACGTCGATGAATTCGTCCGCCGAGAGGCGGCGATCTACGTGGTACTGAATCATCATCGGTCACCGGTCTACGTGGACGGCAACGGTCGGGCAAGCCCGGGTCCCCCGCCCGGGACGCCGTTTAGCGGCTTAGCGCAGCATCATCACAGCCGCGCCAACGAAGGGGCTGGCCAGGAAGGAGACCGCCCCCACGAGAATCCCCGTCATAACCGTGCAGCGCGCCACGTTCTCGGCGGAGAGCGTGCCATCTGCCCGTTGGATGCG
>CAYZCV010000237.1:0-1504 GCA_964476965.1 uncultured Opitutus sp.
CGAACCGCCGGACGGTTCCCCGGACGGACAATTCATTTCCAGTCTCCGGTCTCCGGCTACCGGTCTCCCCGACGTGATCCGAGGAACCGCTCATAGGGCGGTTCCTCGGATCACGTCACCCGGCTCCAGCCGGGCCGCGCGGCGGGCGGGGATGATGCTGGCGGCCATGACCATCACCGCGGCGGTCAGGAGCGCCTGAACGTAGTGCCAGACCGACCAGGAAACAATGAAGGTGTCGGTCTTGAAGATGCCGTTGATCGGCAGCGGGATCTTGGAAACGCCGTAGGTCACGGCCGCGCCCATGAGCGCGCCGGAGAGGGCGCCGATCGCGAGGACCACGCCGGCCTGCCAGAGGAAGATCTGCGTGATGTCACCCCGCTCATAGCCCATCGAGCGCAGGATCGCGATGTCCTTGGTCTTCTCGAGCACGATCATGGCCAGGGTGTTGAACATCGCGAGGCCGGCGATGAGCGTGAAGACCGAGACCGTGATGGCGCTGGAGATGCGCAGGGCGCGGAAGACGGACAGCCAGGTCTTTTCCCGATCCTGCCAGGCCCGGGCGCTGTGGCGGAGGACCTCCTGGATCTGGAGCGCATCCATGGGCGCGCGGTCCTTGTCGATCAGGTTGAGCTGGACGAAGGACACCCCGTTGGGCTTGCGCAGGAGGGAGCGGGCCTCGCCCATCTGCAGGTAGATGCGGACCTTGTCGATGTCGTTGACCCCGGTCTCGTAGATGGCGCTGACCCGGTACCGGTTGAGCTGCCCCTGGGCGTCGATGAGGAAGGAGTCCCCCACCCGCAGTTCGAGGCGGTCGGCGAGGACGCGCCCGACGAGGGCACCGGAGGGCGACTCGCGGAAGGCATCAAGGGAGCCGTCGACAATCTGGTTGGCGAGGTCGGACACCTTGAGGTGCTCCTCCAGCTCGATCCCGAAGACCTGGGAGTTCTCGTTCTTGAAGGCGCTGTTGGCGACGACATTGCCGCGGAGGACGGCCGAGACGCCCGAGATGTTGGTGAAGCTCGAGAGGGCGTTGATGATGAGCTTGGGCTCCTCGACCCCCTCGATGTACTTCACGCCCTCGCGCTGGCTGACCATGAAGTCGGTGCCCCCGCCGGCATTCATGCTGCGGAGGGTGTCCTGCATCTTGTCCTCGATGCGCATGGCGCCGTCCGTCCCCAGAATGGTGCGGATGAAGAACTGCTCAAACCCGCTGGTCGTCGCCTGCGTGACGATGAACAAGCCCACGCCCAGCACCGTGCACGACAGGCTCATGAGCATGGCGCGCTTCTTGGCCGTCAGAAAACGGAAAGCGATGCGGAGATTGGGGGACATAGCGCGGAGCGCTGGATAAAGGAGAAAGGAGGAAGGAAAAAGGAAAGAGAGACCTGAAACTTGAAACCTGAGACCTGAGTTTTGCGGGCGCGGCTCTGATTCGTTTGATGCCGGAACACTCAGGTTTCAGGTTTCAGGTTTCCGCGCCGTGAGGCGGCGCTAAGCCGCTACG
>CAYZCV010000237.1:1514-3532 GCA_964476965.1 uncultured Opitutus sp.
GCCGTCAGAAAACGGAAAGCGATGCGGAGATTGGGGGACATGGGGCGCGCGGCTTCGCCGCGCGAGTTGTTGGTTATTGGTTAATGGTTATTCGGAGCGAGGCGGCCAGAGGTCGCGGTGATTGGTTATTGGTTATTGGTTACTCGTTATTGGGATTTCCGGAGCCCATTAACAATTAACCAATAACCATTAACCCCTCGTCCCGTAGCCGCTACGGGACGAGCACCGGCTTTACGCGGGCGCCGTCGCGGAAGCGGTCGAGCTCCTCGACGATGACCTGGTCACCGGGGGCGAGGCCCTTGAGGACCTCGACCATGTTGAGGCTGACGTAGCCGAGCTCGACCGTGGTGAGGACGGCGCGGCCATTGCGGACGACAAAGAGATTGTTGCCGAAGAGGGCGCGGCGGGGCACGAGGGCGTTCGACTGGCGTTCGCCGATGATGATGCTGACCTCGCCGGTGAGGCCGGGCATGAGGACCTCGGCGGGGCAATCGACCTGGAGGTGGATGAGGTAGCGCTGAGTGGCCGCATCGGCCGTGGGGAGGATCTTCTCGACCGTGGCCGGGTAGGTGTCGCTCTCGCGTCCGAGGAAGCGGACGGTGGCCTTCTGCCCGAGGCGGATCCCGGCGAAGTTCTCCTGGCTGATGCGCGCCTCGACGGTCCGGTTGATGGAGATGAGCGTCGCGACCGGCGCGCGGGGGGAGATGAGGTCGCCGGGGCGGACGGCCACGGCGGAGACAACGCCGTCGAAGGGGGCGGTCAGCGTGGTGCGGGCGAGCTGCGTGCGCTTCACCTTCAGGGTGTTTTCATAGTTCGCGAGGAGCTGCTGGTTCGCGACGCGTTCCAGCGCGACGCGCTGCTCGATCGCGCGGACGGAACGGCGGAGGCGGTTGATCTCGCTTTCCGAGAGATTTCCGAGAGTGAAGAGCCGCTCGCTGCTGCGGAGGTTGTCCTCGGCGGTGGCCAGTTCGAGCTCGGTGGCGGAGCCGATCTCAATGCGCTCCCGGGCCGCCGCGTAGTCGCTCTCGATCTTCTCGATCTCCAGCTGCAGGTCGGTGGGATCGATCTGGGCGAGGGTCGAGCCCTTGGCGACCTTCAGGCCGAGGTCGAGCTCGCTCGAGACCATGCGGCCATCGGCCTCGCTCTTGAGCTCCATGATGTACTCGGCCATGACCGTGACATTGCCCGGCACGGCATTGACGGCCTTGCCCGAAACCACGGTGGCCACGCGGGCCTCGCGCTGGAGAAAGCGCGCGCCGAAGAAGCCCAGGCCGGCCAGGACCGCAACGAGGAGGACGAGCTTGAGGCCGAGACTGAATTTACGGTTGGGAGCGGACATAGCGGGCGGGAAGATTGTTCATGGCCGGATCGGCCCCGACGATGGAAACGAATTCCGACCAGCGCGTGAAGTAGTCGGCGCGAGCGTTGAGGGCGGCCAAATCGGCGGCGTGGAAGGTGGCGATTGCGGCATCGAGCTCGATCTGGGCGGCGGAGCCGAGGCGGATGTCCTCGGTCGTCGTGCGCACCGCCTCCTCGGCGAGGGCCCGGCGCTGCTCGGCCAGTTCCAGCCCGCGGAGCGAGAACTGCAGCTGCCGGTGGATGTTCTGGGCGGAATCCATCGTCGTGTCGGCGTAATTCTGCTGCTGGCGCTCGTACGTCCGCTTGGTCGCGAGGGCGGACCGCTTGGCGCCCCGGGTCGCAAAGCCGTCGAAAATCGTCCAGCTCGCGATGACCCCGTAGTTGAAGCTGGTGACGCCGACCTGGGAAATGCTGTCGAGCGTGGCCGAGGTCGAGTTATTGAGGCTGTAGCCGGCGTAGAGCGAGAACTTCGGGTACAAGCGGGTCTTGGCGATGTCGTAGTTCAGATCGGCCTGCTTGATATAGAGCGCGTAGACCTCGCCCTGCGGGGTGGAGACCGCGGAATCGCGGAGGAAGCCGGCCAGCAGGGCGTCGGCGGTGGAGGCCATGGGGACCGGACGGGGCACCTCGGCCGGGAGAACGTCCTCGGGCAGGTCGGG
>CAYZCV010000238.1:0-3519 GCA_964476965.1 uncultured Opitutus sp.
ATCCGCGGCAGCAAGTCCGACGCGATCATCTTCAGCGATTTCCGCCATGGCATCTTCAATCCGCAGACCATCCCGACCCTGACGTCGGCGATTCCGGCGGGCCCCCTGCGCATCGCCGACAGCCAGGTGGCGAGCCGCTGGGGCAACATCCTTGAGTTCCAGGGATTCGACCTGATCACGCCGAACGAGCGCGAGGCCCGCTTCGCGCTGGGCGATCAGGACTCGACGGTCCGCCCGCTCGCGCTCGAGCTCTACAAGCGCGCCAACTGCAAATACCTCATCCTGAAGATGGGTCAGCGCGGCCTGATCACCTACCGCGCTCCGAACCCCGAGGTCCGGTCGTTTTTCACGGTGGATCCCTTCACCGACAAGGTCGTGGACGCGGTCGGCGCCGGCGATGCCCTCCTTTCCTACGCGACCTTGGCGCTGCGCGTCACGGGCAATCCGGTGATCGCCTCGATCCTGGGAACCCTCGCGGCCTGCCTGGCCTGCGAGCGGGACGGCAATCACCCGATTGACCCCGCCGATGTGCACAAGCGGCTCAATCACGTCGAGAAACTGATCCGCTACGAATGAGAGTGCTCGTCGTCGGCATGGGCGTGCAGGGCCGCAAGCGTCACAAGTTTGCCGGCCCGGACGCGGTGGGCATCGTCGACCCGGTCTTCCCGGAGGCGACCTACCGCCGGATTGAGGACGCGCCGCTCGGCTCCTATGACGCGGCCATGGTCTGCACGCCGGACCAGGCCAAGCTGCCGATCCTCGAGTACCTGCTGACGAATCGGAAACACCTGCTGGTCGAGAAGCCGGTCATTGCCGAGACGCAGGAGCCGCTGCTGCGCCTGAAGGCCCTCGCCGAGGCCAACCGGACGGTCTGCTACACCGCGTACAACCACCGTTTTGAACCCCACATCCTGCGGCTCAAGGCGCTGATCGACTCGGGCGAGCTCGGCGAGATCTACCTCGCGAAATTCCTCTACGGCAATGGCACCGCCCGCGATGTGCGCAACTCGGTCTGGCGCGACCAGGATCTCGGCGTGTTTCCGGATCTCGGCTCGCATCTGCTTGACTGGACCCTCCAGCTTTTTGGCCGACCCGACGCCGCGCCCGAAGTGTGGCGCGCCGAGCGGTTCGAGAATCAGGCCTACGACCACTTTCACTTCGGCTTTCGCAGCAAGCCCCGCCTCGACTTCGAGCTCACCCTGATGTCGTGGCGCAACACCTTCCGCTGCGATGTTTTTGCCGAGAAGGGCACGGCCCACATCGACTGCCTCTGCAAGTGGGGCCCCAGCACCTTCACCCACCGCCGGCGCGTGCTGCCGAGCGGGCGGCCCGACGAGACCGCCCACACGCTGGTCTGCGCCGACCCGACATGGGAGGCCGAGTACGCCCACTTCAAGCGCCTGTGCTCCGCGCCGACCCACAATCTTGACCACGACCTGTGGATCAACGCGACGTTCAACCAGGTGCGGCGCGACCTGCTCGCCCGCTAACGCGGCCCTTTTCCCATGTTGACGCACCAATCAACGACCCCGCCCGAGCGCGTGGTCATCCTTGGCGCCGGCGGATTCGTCGGCGGCACCGCCCTCGCCCACCTGCGCGCGCAAGGGGTTCCGACCCACGCCCTGGGCCGGCCCGGCCTTGACCTGCTGGCACCCAACGCCGCGACCACGCTGGCGGCGGCGCTGCGGCCCACCGACACCCTTGTCTTCGTCTCGGCCCTCGCGCCGGTGAAGACCAGCGCCATGCTGCTCGACAATCTGCGGATGGGCGCGGCCGTGACCACGGCCCTCCGCCAACAGCCCGTGGCGCACGTGATCTACGTGAGTTCGGATGCGGTCTATCGCGATTCCGACGGCCCGCTCGAAGAGACTTCCTGCGCGGAACCCGGCTCGCTCCACGGCGTCATGCACCTCGCCCGCGAGGTCATGCTCAAGGCGGAGGTCGCCGCGCCGCTGGCGATCGTCCGCCCCACCCTGATTTACGGGACCAATGACCCGCACAATGGCTACGGGCCGAATCGCTTTCGCCGTCAGGCGGCGAAGGGCGAGACGATCACCCTCTTTGGCGAAGGCGAGGAGCGCCGGGACCATGTCGATGTGCGCGATGTCGCCGACCTGATTGCGCGGATCGCCGCGCACCGCAGCACCGGCGTCGTCAACGCGACCTCGGGCGAGGTGGTTTCCTTTCGCACGCTGGCGGAGTTTGCCGCGGCCCGCTTCTCCCCGGAGGTGGCAGTCAAGGGCACGCCGCGGAGCGGGGGGATGCCCCACAACGGCTACCGGCCCTTTGCGCCGAGCGCGGCGCTGCGCGCATTTCCCGGGTTCACCTTCAAATCCTGGCGCGAGGGCTTCGCGCACACCTGCGACGAGGTCGCGAAGGCCCGCGGATGAAGGTCGGATTCGCCGGACTCTCCCATCTGGGGCTGAACTACAGCCTCGCGACGGCGGCCAAGGGCTTTGACGTCGTGGCCTACGACGCGGATCCCGCGCTGGCCACCGCGTGCCGGGACGGCCGCTTTCCCATCGAGGAGCCGGGCTTCGTCGAGCTCTTCACGGCGCACCGCGGCCGCCTGACCTACACATCCGACCGGCAGGCGCTCGCCGCCTGCGATCTCGTCTTCTTCGCCCTCGACGTGAAGACCAATGATCGCAACGAGAGCGATCTCGGCCCCCTCACTGCGCTGATCGAAGCCGTCGCCCCCGTGCTGCGGCCCGGCAGCACGGCGGTGGTGCTCAGCCAGGTGAACCCCGGCTACATGCGCGCGCTGGCGGCACGGCTCGCCCCGGTTTCGCCGGCCGCCTTCTATTACCAGGTCGAGACGCTGATCTTCGGCCGCGCGGTCGAGCGGGCGATGGAGCCCGAGCGCTACATGGTGGGCGCGGCGGATCCGGCCGCACCCCTCCCGGCCGCGTTCGCCGCCTGGCACCAGCCCTTCGGCTGTCCGGTGCTGGTGATGCGGTTTGAGAGCGCCGAATTGGCCAAGATCGCGATCAATTTCTACCTCGTTTCGACCGTGACGACGACCAACACGCTCGCGGAGGTCTGCGAGGCGATTGGCGCCGACTGGTCCGAGATTGCGCCCGCGCTCAGGCTCGACAAGCGCATCGGCCCGTACGCCTACCTCAAGCCCGGTCTGGGCATCGCCGGCGGCAATCTGGAGCGCGACCTCGTGACCGTGCAGCGCATCTCGGCCCAGCACGGGACCGACACCGGCGTCGTCTCCGCGTGGCAGGCCAACAGCGCGCATCGGCGCGACTGGGTGCGCCGGGTGCTCGAGCGCAGCGTGCTGCCGGGGCTGCCGCCCGGAGCCCACATCGCGGTCTGGGGCATCGCTTACAAGGAGGACACCCACTCAATCAAGAACTCGCCGTCAGTCGCGCTCCTGCGCGCGCTGCCGGCGGTCGCCTTTACCGCCCACGATCCGGCCGCAGCGCTCCCTGCGAGCGGGTACGAGCATGTCCGCCTGGCGCCCGATCCCCTCGCCGCGGCGGCGGGCGCCGCGGCCCTCGTCATCATGAC
>CAYZCV010000239.1:0-3496 GCA_964476965.1 uncultured Opitutus sp.
CCGTGAGGGTTTCAAGGATACGCAGATCCGCCAGTTCGGATTTGGCGGCCGTCATGAGCGCTCGGACAGTGTCCTGGATTACAGCGTCTCGTACGCCGAGTCCCAGTTCAAGGTTCAGCGCGACGTGATCAATTGGGAAAACCGGCTGACGGATGCGCCGGCCCTCCGGGACGGCATCGCTGACGTGCGGCTCGATGCGACCGACTACGAATTTCCGGCCCTGACCTTCCTCAACGGCGCGCCCAGTGATCTTACGCGGTTTCAACTGCGCAACGGTCGAGGTGACTTCACCGATCAGGACGACTCCTCCGAGGAGTCCGATCTCAGCGGCGGGCTCAACTACACGCGCAAGGCGCAATGGGGGGAGCGCGCGGTCACCTTCAAGGCCGGCTACCGCGGTCGCTTCAAGGAAACGGCGACCACGCCCGGCGTGAAGCGGTTCACCCGCAACACCGCTGCGCCGACGCTGACCCTGAACAATTTTCTTAACCCGGATACGCCCGTCACGATCTTTGATGGACGCTACACGGCCGGCTCGACCACGAACTTCAGTCTGATCCGCAACGAGTTCTACGGCCAGCCCGGCAACTGGACCTTCGATTCCGCCGCCGCGGTTCTTTCCAACACGCTCAACAGCTTCTCGGGCGAGGAGGACATCCATGGCGGCTATGCCATGGCGACGACGGATCTCGGATCGCTCCGCGTGGTGGGTGGGCTTCGCTACGAGCGGACGGAGTCGAGCTATACGGCGTTCCGCCGCCGGACGGGGGACTTTGCCCTCGTGGTGGACCAGGTGACCGGCCGCGACTCTTATGACTCGTTCTTTCCCGGGCTGCTCACGACCTATCGCTTCACGCCCAATCTGCTCCTGCGGGCCGCATGGACAAATACCTTGGCGCGGCCGGACTACAAGGATCTGTCCCCGTACACGGATGCGGATATCCAGTTTGATGACCCGACTCGCACGGACGTGACCCTGCGAGTTGGCAACCCGGAGTTGGAGCCCTTCGAGTCGATGAACTGGGACGCATCCCTGGAGTGGTACTATGCCCGGGCGAGTTACCTCTCGGTGGGCGTATTCTACAAGGACATCACGAACTTCGAGTTTGATCTGCTCACCGACGTGATCACCACGACGCCGCCGCCGGAAACCGGGGCGATTGCGGGTGCGGCCCCGAACTACCGCATCCGTCGAACCCAGCCGGTCAACGGTCCCGATGCCTCTCTGCAGGGCGTCGAGCTTTCCTGGTCGCACAAATTTGATCAGCTCCCCGCGCCGCTCAACGGTCTTGGCTTCATCGCCAATGCGACCCTCATCGACGGCGAATCCTCCCTGCCAGCGGGCAACGCCCGGTCCCAGCTTGATCAGGTGCCCGAGCAGGTGGACGAAGTCTTCAACTTCCAGTTGTACTGGGAGAACCACCGCTTTGCGCTGCGCACAGCCTGGAACTATAATGGGGCCTATCTTGAGGAGATTGGTGCCGACGCGCTGCGTGACATCTACGTGTCGGACTCTGAGTCGATTGATGTGTCGTTTGAGTGGAAGTTTGCCGGCGCCCATCGCTTCTACGTCGAGCTGAAGAATGCCGCGAACGACTACACCGAGCGCAAGTATCAGGGGTTTGAGAACAAGCCCACCCTGCGTGAGGAGACCGGACGCACGCTCCTGACCGGCTTGAAACTTGAGTTTTGAGCGGTCACCCTTTCTGCAACGAAACTCGTCCCGCCGGCTCAGCCCCGTTTCCCCATGAATCGTCGTGAATTCCTCAGCTCAGGCGCAGCGACACTCGCCGTCACCGGTCTGGCCCCCGCCTCCCGCGCCGCGTCATCGGCGGAACCGTTGCGGGAGGTGTACGCCCGTCTGGATGCCGCGGCCGCGCGGCCGGTGCTGGACCGGAGCCTGTTTCCTGATCCGGTCATCATCGACCAGATCGAGTTCTTGCGAAACGGGGAGACTTACCTTGTCCGGGTGCGCGCGAAGAATGGTGCCGAAGGGATCGCGATTTCCAACGAGCGTGACATCGGCTACCTCTTTCCCGTCGCGCAGCGCCTGATGATCCCGTACCTGCTGGGCAAGGACGCGCGCGATTGGGAGGCTCTGATCGAGGGCGTCTACCTGCACAGCTCGAATTACAAGCGTCAGGGGCTGCTATTCTGGCTGCCGTTTGCCTCGCTCGAGTTTGCGGTGCTCGACCTGTTGGGTCGGATGGCGGGTCGTTCAGTCACCACGCTGCTGGGTGGGAAGCCGGGTGGACTGATCGACATCTATTACGCGCATGATGACCGTCATCGGAGCGCCGAGGAGAGCGTCGAGCGAATGATGCGGGCGCGAGATCGCTACGCGACGAGGGCGGCCAAATTCAAGGTGGGCGGTCGCATGAGTCGCAACGCCGAGCAGATTGCGGGACGAAGCGAGGCCATCATCCGGCTGGCCCGGGAAAAATTCGGTCCCGAGTTCACGCTTTATGCGGACAGCAATGGCTCGTACGACACGGCGCGGGGAATCGAAATCGGGCGGCGTTGCGACGACTATGGGATTGCGATCTACGAGGAGCCGGTACCTCACGACCAGTACGAGGAGACCAAGGCGGTTGCTGATGCGCTGAGCGTAGCCGTTGCCGGGGGCGAGCAGGAGAGCAGCCACAATCGCTTCCGTTGGATGATCGCCCACCGGGCCGTCGATATCGTCCAGCCCGACCTGTTCTACTATGGCGGCCTGGTCCGCTCCATTCGGGTCGCGCGGATGGCGCACGAGGCGGGCATTGGCTGTGCCCCGCACATCTCCGGGACGGGCGTGGGCATGCTCTACATGCTGCACTACGTTTCCTGCATTCCCAACATGACCGGCTTCCAGGAGTACAAGAGCTACGATCCCAACCTCCCGGTGGAGGCGCCCCCGCAGACCTTGGCGGCCAAGAATGGGCAGTTGCTCTGCCCGGATCGCCCGGGACTCGGCTTGACGATTGATCCGGCATGGATCGCGGCGGCTACCGTGCTGCCGACGATCTAGTCCGAGCCGCGCGGCGTTTGAATCAATTCAGGGCGAGCGAGAGCAGGAAGACCGACGCGATCCCGGTGAGCCCCGCGATGCCCGACGCTACCGTGACCGTGCGGTAGCCCTGGGCGACCGTCATACCGGAGAGCTGGGTGATCACCCAGAAGAAGCTGTCGTTCACGTGGGAGACCATCATGGCACCGGAGGAGATCGCCAGCGTGGCGAGGACGGGTCCGTAGCCGTCGGCGAGACCCAGACTGCCCAGCAGCGGTGCGACGAGTGACGCCGTGGTGATCATGGCCACGGTGGAGGAGCCCTGCGCCGTCTTGAGCCCTGCGGCGATGATGAAGGGCACCATGACGCTGAAGGCCCCCAGTTGGAGGGAGCCCAGCGCTGAGCCGATCAGACCGCCGAGCGGGGTCTCGCGAATGACTCCGCCAAAGGCTCCGCCCGCGGCCGTGATCAGAATGATCGTGCCGGCATCGCGCAGACCGTCGCCGG
>CAYZCV010000240.1:0-3458 GCA_964476965.1 uncultured Opitutus sp.
TCTAAGAAAGAAAGGGTCAGGCGAGGGCCTCGGCGCAGCGCGGGCAGACCTCGCCATGGGTGGTCGCAGTGAGGGCTGGCACCCAGCGCCAGCACCGCGGGCAGCGAACGTAGCCCAGTTCCTGGCAATGGGCAACGGACACGGCGAAGGAGCCGGACTCGGAAAGGGTGACCTGCGAAACGATGAAAAGTTCGGGCAGGAAATCGCGGTGCTTGGCCAGGACTGCCAGAGCGGGGTCGCCGACCGGCCCGGAGATCGTCACCGCCGCATCGAGGGACTTGCCGATCTTGCCCGCCTGCCGGGCAGGCTCGATCGCCTCATTCACCAGGGTGCGGATGCGAATCAGTGCAGCGACTTCGGTCTCGATTTCGGCATTGGTCCACTCGCTGGGTGCGCTTGGCCAATCCTGCAGATGGATCGAGTCGTCGGCGTACTCCGCCTTGGTCGTCGCGTACGACCAGGCCTCGTCTGCGGTGAAGGTCAGCACCGGCGCGAGCATCTTCACCAACGTCGTGAAAATGGCGTGGATCGCGGTTTGCGATGAACGGCGCAGCGGGTGCGCCGTTCCCAGCGTATAGAGGCGGTCCTTGAGGATATCATGGTAGACCGCCGAAAGGGTGGTCGCGCAGAACTGGTTGCACAGTTGGAACGCGCGGTGGAACTCGTACGCGTCGTTGGCCTTCGTGCACTCGTCGAGCAACTTCGCCGTCTGGTGAAGCGCCCAGCGGTCGAGCGTGTCCATCTGCGCGACGGGCACGGAATCCTTCGCCGGGTCGAAATCGCAGAGCACCGACAACTGGTAGCGGAACGTGTTGCGGAAAAGCCGGTAGGCTTCCGCCGCGTTGTTGAGGATCTTCTCAGAGATGGTGATGTCCTGCGAGAAATCCTGGGACGCGATCCAGAGGCGGATCACATCCGCTCCGTACTGGGCGATGTAATTATCGGAGGTCGGAGGCTTCTCATACTGGCCTGACTTGGAGATCTTCTTGCCATCCTCGCCGACGATGAAGCCGTGCGTGAGCACCGCCTTGTAGGGAGCGGCGTCAAAGGCAATCACGCTGGTCCACAGCGAAGACTGGAACCATCCGCGGTGCTGGTCGCTGCCCTCCAGATAGAGATCGGCGGGCCACTGCGTGGCACCCTGCTGCTTTCTCAGTACGGCCGCATGGGACGAGCCGGAGTCGATCCAGACATCGAGGGTATCGCGACCGCAGGTGAGCTCACTGGCGGCCGGCCAGCCGGCGGGCAGGGGGATGCCCGCCAGGATTTCGGACGGGTTTGCGTCGTACCAGAAGTTGGTGCCCTTGGTCGCAATCTTTTCGGCCACCGCGCGAACGACGCCTGCGTCGATGAAGGCCTGCTTGTCGGGACCGTAGAACGCAATGATGGGCACGCCCCAGGAGCGCTGGCGGCTGATGCACCAGTCAGGACGTGCCTCGACGGCGCCGCGGATGCGGGCCTCACCCCAGCCGGGGACCCATTGGACGCCGCTGATGGCCGCGAGCGCGGTCGTGCGGGGCGACGGCTTGGAGCCGGCGGTCCGATCGAGGCCGACAAACCACTGGTCCACGGCGCGGAAAATGATCGGCGTCTTTGAGCGCCAGCAATGGGGGTAGCTGTGGGTGTACTTAGCCTTGGCGAGCAGCGCACCGGCTCCGGCCAGTTTCTTCAAAACCGCGAGATTCGCCGGCGAAGGCTTCTTGGCGGCAAGGTCCTCCACGGTTTCTAGCGTGGTGATCCCGACGAGGTCCGCGGGAACCTGACCGTCATCGAGGTACTTGCCGTCGTCGCCAACGGGGCAGTAGATCGCGAGTCCGTACTTCAGGCCGGTGAGGTAATCTTCCGCGCCGTGACCGGGTGCGGTGTGCACGGCGCCGGTGCCGCTGTCGGTCGTGACATAGTCGGCGAGCACAATGGGCGAGGGACGGTCGATGAAAGGGTGGCGCGTCGCCAGCTTCTCGAGAGCCGCGCCCTTGATCTTTGCGGCGATCGAGGGAGCCGCGTCGATCTTGGCGGCAGCGAGCACCGGCGAGAGCAGGGCTTCGGCAACGATGATGCGTTCGGCGCCGAGGTCGGCGACGACGTAGTCGACCTCCGGATGCACGGCGATCGCGAGATTGGCCGGAATCGTCCAGGGGGTGGTCGTCCAGATGACGACGAACAGCGGCTTGTCCGAGGGAAGATTGAACTTCGCGGCTTCGGCGACGGGCACGACGAACTTCACCCAGATCGCCGTGGAAACGTGCTCCTTGTACTCGATCTCCGCCTCGGCGAGCGCGGTTTCGAAGGGGATCGACCAGTACACCGGTTTCTTGGAGCGATAGACGAGGTTCTTCTCCACGAAGGCGGAAAAGGTGCGGATGATGTCCGCCTCATAGGCGGGCGCCTTCGTCTTGTATTCGCTGGACCAGTCGGCGAGCACGCCGAGTCGCTTGAACTGGGTCGTCTGCTTGGCGATCCAACCTTCGGCGAAGGTGTCGCAGAGGGTGCGCATCTCGGCCGTCGAGACCTGCTTACCCTCGGCCTGCAGCTGGCGCATGACCTTCTGCTCGATCGGCAGGCCGTGGCAGTCCCAGCCCGGGACGTACGGCGTGCGGAAGCCGCGCATCGACTTGTAGCGATTGACGAGGTCCTTGAGCGTCTTGTTCAGCGCGGTGCCGATGTGGACATCGCCGTTCGTGAACGGCGGGCCATCATGAAGCACAAACGCCGGGCGATCGGCTCGCTTGCGCTGGATCGCGGCATAGAGCCCCAGCTTGTCCCAGTGGGCCAGCCGCCCCGGCTCGCGGCCGGTGAGATTGGCCCGCATCGGGAAGTCCGTTTTAGGAAGCTGCAGCGTGTCTTTAAGGTCTTGCGCCATGCCAAAGAAAAGGCGCAGAGGCTAGGCTGCGACGGGGGGGAGTCAAGGGTCGCGAGCGGTTTCCCGCCACTCGTTTTCGTCCCGACTATCGCCTCCGATCCGGTCATCGTTCTCGTTGACCGGTCGGGAGATGAGTTCACGTGCGGGAAAGGCCCCGACGGTGCGGGATCGTTGGACTTTTCAGCCTGTTCCGACCCGCATGGCCAGTTTGCGCCCCGCGGCGATGCAGGCGGTAAGCGCAATCCCGTCGCGGGCCTGGCCCCCGATATAGAGTCCCGGGTGATTTCGCTCGCAGCGCTCCATTGCCTCGAGATGCCGTTCGTAGCCGAGATTGTATTGCGGGATCGCCCGCGCCCACGCGTTGTGGCGGACAAAGACCGGCTCGCCCTTCACCCCCAGAATACCGGCCAGTTCAGCCTGCACCTTGGGCAAAAGTTCGGCCAAGGGCAGTCGCCCAAGATCCGGTCGATTCACGCCGCCCACCATCACCGTCAGCGCGACGTGGCCCTCGGGCGCGCGGCCCGCAAAGAGGCTCGACGAAAAGAGCACCCCGAGCACCGAGCGCCTGTTGCACCGCTGGCAGGCGGCATGGCCCCAA
>CAYZCV010000241.1:0-3456 GCA_964476965.1 uncultured Opitutus sp.
GCTTCGAAGGCGGCCAGATGCCCCTTTACCGTAAGCTTCCCCACCGCGGCTTCAACCAGGCGGCTTTCCGCGTGGAGCCCGTCGTGGTGAATGTCGGCGACCTCGCCGTCCTCGACGCCTCGGTCACCGAGGTCAACGCCGAGGCCCTCGTCAAGGCCGGTCTCATCCGCAAGGACGAGACCCTGGTCAAGGTGCTGGGTGACGGTGAAATCACCCGCGCCCTCAAGGTCACCGCCAGCAAGTTCTCGGAATCGGCCAAGGCCAAGATCGAGAAGGCCGGCGGCCAGGCCATCGTCGCCTGAACTCATTGCGGATTTCGGAGTGCGGAGTGCGGATTTTCCCATCCTCCGCACTCGGCTCCGTGAAGTAGTCCGCAATCCGCAGTCTCCAATCCGCATTCCTTCATGCTCTCTGCTTTCACGAACTCGCTGAAGATCCCCGAGCTGCGCCAGCGCATCTTCTACACGCTCTCGCTGCTGTTCATCGCCCGCGTGGCGGCGATCATCCCGCTGCCTGGTCTCGACCCGAAGCCGCTGCAGCAGTTCTTCGCGGACCAGACCGCCGCCGGCGGCGGCGCGCTCGTGGGGCTCTACAACATGTTCACGGGCGGCGCGCTCGTGAAGGGGGCCATCGGCGCGCTGGGCATCATGCCCTACATCAGCGCGTCCATCATCTTCCAGCTGATGACGGCCGTCGTGCCTTTCCTCAGCCGTCTCCAGCAGGAGGGCGACGTCGGCCGCCAGAAGCTCACGCAGTACACCCGCTACGCGACCGTCCTGATCTGCCTGATCCAGGGCACGCTGCTGATCCTCGCGCTGGAGAATCCGGCGCGCCTCTTCCCCGGTTACGACGTGAACCTGTACGGTGAAATCGTGATCGTGAGCAAGGCGTGGTTCCTCGTGACCTCGGTCATCATCATGACGGCCGGTTGCTTGCTCCTGATGTGGCTGGGCGAACAGATCACGCAGCGGGGCATCGGCAACGGTGTCTCCCTCCTGATCACGGTTGGCATTCTCGCCGACATCCCGGGCGCGGCCTCGGCCACGTACCAGCTCTTCTTCGCCCCCGTGGGCGTCCAAACCCTCGGCCTGCCGCAGGGCATTGTCATGGTGTCGTTGTTCATCCTCGTGACGATGGGCATCATCATGGTCGTCCAGGGCCAGCGAAAGATCCCGGTCCAGTATGCCAAGCGCGTGGTGGGGAACAAGGTGATGGGCGGCCAGAGCTCCTTCCTGCCGCTCAAGGTCAATTACTCGGGCGTCATGCCCGTGATCTTCGCCAGCGCGATCCTGCTGTTTCCGCAGCAGATCTTCTCCCAGATTGGCGCGGCTTTCGACCTCCGCTTCCTCGTCGATTTCGCGAACAACCTGCTCCGTGGCCACTGGGTTTATTACGTGAGCATGACGACGCTGATCCTGTTCTTCAGCTATTTCTGGGTCTCGGTCATGTTCAAGCCGATCCAGATCGCCGACGACCTCAAGAAGTACGGCGGCTACATCCCGGGCGTCCGCCCCGGCGAACCGACCGCGCAGTTCCTTGATTTCATCATGACGCGCCTGACCCTCGCGGGTGCCATCTTCCTGACCGTCATTGCGGTCATGCCGGATGTTCTCCTCTTCGAGCTCAATGTGCCTCAGCGCATCGCGATCTTCTTCGGTGGCACCGGCATGTTGATCACGGTGGGCGTCATCCTTGATACGATGCGCCAGATCGAGACCTTCCTGCTCCAGCGCCACTATGACGGCTTCCTCAAGAAGGGCCGGATCCGCGCCCGCAGCACCACCCAGCAGTCTGCGCTGGGCGAGGCCGCCAGCTCCGATGCCGTGCTCAAGCTGAGCGCGTTCATGGGCGGCATGCTTGCCCTGGGCCTGGCCATCTGGCTGTGGCGCCAGTTTGGCGCGGCAAATTAGTCCTTTACTTCCGTGGTGGGGCCGGCCACGTTCTCAACCTTTTCCCTCCGCGGCAACCCCGCGAAGGCTAAACTCCTGATCCTCGGTGGCTCCAGCCCGGCGCTGGCCGAAAGATCCCGTTCTTTGAATATAGAGCACGTCTCTTCGACCCAACTGGTGCGGTCGGAGATTTCGCGTCAAACGCCACTCGGTCGCCAGGCCGGGCAGGCTCTCCAGCGTGGCTCCGCCGCGTCGGATGAGACCCTTCTCGCCGTACTGCGGCGGTGGTTTTGGACGCGTAAACCTGATGCGGGCTTCGTCCTTGCGGACTTCCCGGCTACGTTGCTCCAAGCCAAAGTGTTTGATGAATGGTTGGAAGCGCGCGGTGAGCAACTCACCGCCGGTCTCCTCCCCGCGGCGCCCTGGGTGCCGGCGGATGTCATCGAGCATTATCGCACCCTCGGTCTCGACCTTGTCGCGGCCGACGCTTTCCTCACCTGATGGGCATTCCCCTCAAGAACAAGGAAGGCATCGCGCGGATGCGCGAAGCGTGTGCGATCGCCTCCACGGTCCTCTATCAGCTCAAGGAGCTGGTCCGGCCCGGGGTGACGACCTTTGACTTGGACCAGGCGGGCAGGGAGTTCATGGCGAAGCTCGGCGCACGCAGCGCGTGTTACGGCTACCAAATCGGCTCACGCCGCTTTCCGGCCCACACGTGCATTTCGGTCAACGAAGAGGTCGTTCACGGCATCGGCTCGCTCAAGCGGGTCCTGCATGATGGCGACCTCGTCTCACTCGATGTGGTGGTCTGGGCCAATGGCTATATCGGCGATAACGCGCTGACGATGCCGGTGGGCCGGATCTCCCCGGAGAACGAAAAATTGCTGCAGGTCACCGAGGAAGCCCTCCGCATCGGAGTCGCCCAAGCCCAAGTCGGCAATCGCATCGGCGACATCTCGCATGCGATTCAGACGCATGTTGAGGCCCATGGCTTCAGCGTCGTCCGCGACCTGGTTGGCCACGGGGTCGGCATCTCGATGCACGAGGAGCCGCAAATCCCGAACTTCGGCAAGCGCGGCAAGGGTGACGTGATCAAGCCCGGTATGACGCTCGCGATCGAACCCATGGTGAATCGCGGTGGCTACCGGACGAAAACGCTCTCCGATGGCTGGACGGTCGTCACGACGGACGGTTCTCCCTCGGCGCACTTCGAACACACGGTGCTCACGACGGACCGCGGACCCGAGATCCTAACCCTCCCGCGATCCTCTCCCGTCAAGGTGCACGCGCTCCCCGCCTGAATCCCTTTCCTGTCCATTCCCTCTCACTCTCAACTGCCAACTCTCAACTCAAACCCACATGCCACGTCTCCTCGGTGTTGAAATTCCCGCGAAGAAGAAAGTCGCGTACTCCCTCCGTTACATCTACGGCATCGGCCCCGCCCGCGCCGACCAGATCCTGGTCGAAGCCGGCATCAATGCCGATATCCGTTCCCAGGATCTCACGGAAGAACAGCTCAACAAGATCCTCCAGGTGATCACCGAGCACAAGTGGGTCGTCGAGGGCG
>CAYZCV010000242.1:0-3441 GCA_964476965.1 uncultured Opitutus sp.
GATAGGACGGATGGGACCTATGGGACTGATGGCGATTCCCTCGGGAGACCCCTCAACGAAAAACGCCCGACGGCGAACCGTCGGGCGTTGGAGGTGATTTCGCTCGGTGCCCCTTTACGGGATCGCGAGCAGTTCGGCTTCGCTCCAGGCCTTGGTGCGGCCGGCGTCGGCGCCGGTGCGGATGGCCGTGACCTGCTCCGGGGTGATCGGCGCGGCGGTGTTGCCCCACTCAGAACGGATATAGGTCAGCACGTCGGAGATGCGCTGGTCGTTCCAGTTGTAGGAACTGCCGGCGCCGAAGGCGGGCATGACGCCATTGTAGGTCTTGCCCTCAACCGTGATGGGACCCTGCAGGCCGTGAACCACGAGGCGGATCAGGCGGGCATCGCTGCCCGTGACCCACTCCGAGCCGGCGAGCGGCGGGTACACGCCCGGGACACCGAGACCGGTGGCCTGGTGGCAGGTCGCGCACACCTGGGTGTAGAAGCGCTTGCCGGCGATGCGGGGATCCGCCGGCGCGGCCGCAACGGCGCTCGCGCCCATCGTCTTCGGGTCATAGCGACCGTCGTGGGTGAGCGGGTCAAAGCCGCCGCGGTTGTGGACGAAATAAATGCTGACGATGAAGATCATCGTCGAGAGCAGGCCCAGAAGGAAGAGCGGCATCAGGGTGAAGCCCTCCTTTGGCTCAACCTGCTGGTGCAGGAGACCGTCATGGACGGCCTGGATGCTCTCGTCGGAGGCCCCGGCCGCCTCGGCCCGGAGGTTATCGTTGCGCGGATCGGCACTCATTACTTCTGCTCCCCTTCCTTCGAAGCGGCTTCGACGTAAACATTGTTGGTCTCCGGGTACGCGTAGGCGTCCTTGAGGGTGGCGAGATAGTAGGCCAGTGCCTGGGCGCGGTCGGTCGGGACCACCTCGTAGCCCGCGGCCGGCGCATGCGACGCGGGCAGCGCGAGGGCCTTGCTGGAGGGCTGGCCGACGATCTGGCGGGTCGTGAAGAGGAACTTGTACGACGGCATCGTGGAGTCGGCGTTCACCAGCTTCGGATCGTAGAGGTGCTGGAGGTACCAGGCCGCGTCGGCCTGGCGGGCACCGACATTGCGAAGGTCCGGTCCGAGGCGCATGGCGCCGAGGAGCACGCGGTCCTCGTAGAGGTAGTCGCGGGCGACGCTCTGGCGCTCGCCCCAACCACGGCCCTGATCGGCGCCGAAGCCGGGACGGCGGACCTGCTGGGTGTGGCAGGCGGCGCAGCCAAGATCCTGGTACACCAGCTTGCCGCGCTGGGCGAGGCCCGGGAGGGGCTGCGGGAAGGCCTTGCCTTCATTCTCGTCGTAGTGGGCCGTGATGGCTCCGTAGGCCCGCTGGTTCGAGAAAACCAGGGACGACCACGACAGGGCGGCGATCGCGAAGATGCCGAGGAAGATGAGGGAGAAACGATTCATCGGGCGGCCTCCAGGGCGGGAGCTTCACGGAACAGATCGGTGGCCGGCGCACCGCCCAGCACGGTCTGCAGGGCGAGGCGCACGACGTTGACGGCGAAAGCGAGGTGACCGATGGCAAGCAGGATCACGCCGAGGCTGTTCACGAAAAGATAGGGATTGAGCATGGCGGCGATGGCGCTGAAGGAAACCGCCGGGTCATTGAGGGCCTCACCCTGGGCCAGACCGCCGAGCGCCAGACCGGCGAGGCAGAGGACCAGACCAGCCGTCGACGCCCAGAAGTGGGCGCCGATCAGGGCCAGCGAGGGCCACTCCCGCTGGGCGAGGCGTGGCGCGAGGAAGTAGATGGCACCAAAGGCCACCATCGAAAACACCCCGTAGAGGACGGCCTGGGTCTGGGCCGATCCCACCAGCGTGAACTGGGTGGTGACGGCGACCGACTGGAGCGAGGTGATGATCCAGGTCAGCGTGCTGACGGTGAAGGCGAGCATGCCGACGAGCATGAAGCGCAGCGAGGTGCTCCGCTTGAGCGCGTCCGCGCCGGCGGCGAGCGTCGGGTAGTGATTCAGCCCGATAATGATAACCGGGACGATCAGGAAGAGGCTGGCGGCGACGCCCGCGGCGGTGGTCCAGGCCGGAACCGGGGAACCGACGAGGGAGGCGGTGCCGGTGAAGGCCGAGAACATCAGGAAGGTCCAGAAGCCGAGCGAGGCGAGGTCGTAGTGACGCAGCGTCTTGCCGGTGATCTTGGGCAGGAAGTAGTAGATCGCGGCGAGGGCAATCCCGGTGAACCAGAGGCTGGAAACGCCGTGGGCGTACCAGGCGGCGACCACGGACTGGGACGTGCCGCGGGCGGGCTGGACGAAGAGGACGACCTGCGCGACGGAATACAGCCAGGGGAACCAGAACAGGGCGGCGAGCAGGTACCACTGGGAGGCGAAGATGCGGCCCGAGGTGCGGCCACTGAAGGTGACGATCGCCCAGGCGCCGATCAGGGCGTAGGCCACGAAGAGCAGCGGGGCCGCGTAGGTCGGGATCTCGAGCCAGGGCACCGAAGTCGAATCACCGGCCAGGATGCCGCCGACGCCGAGGGTCACGCCCACATTCCAGAAGAGGCCGGCCACGATCAGGACGGACGGGACGCGGAGCGCGGACTGCGACAGGCGGGCCATCAGCCAGAAGATCAGCACGAACGAGGCATTGAAGCCCCAGCCATAGATCGCGGCGTTGAGGCCGGCGGCCTGGCTGCGGCCGTAGGTGAGCCAGGCGGAGTCCGCGAGGAAGGACGGGGTGTGCAGCTGGATCGACGAGATCAGCGTGAGGCCGGTCGCGATGAGCAGCCAGGCGATCGCCGAGACGAGGAAGAGCAACACCGGCCCACGGGCCGAGGCGTCGATCGCGGCTTGCGCGGCGCGCCCGGTCCCGGAGGACGGGGCCGACGAGCCGGCGGCGGTTGCGGTGCGGGGTGCGGATGCCATGAGCGGTGCGATGAAGGGGAGCGTGAACGGAACCGGATTACTTCTTGGCGTTGATCTCGTCGATCGTCAGCTGCATCGCGCGCTCCACGGGGAGCAGCACGACGCCCGCTTGCTTGTCGACCCAGCCATAGCCGCTGGCGGTCGCCTGCGCGGCCGCCCGAACCTCGGTGAGGCGGGCCTTGCGGCCCTCCGGCGAGAACTTCCACAGTTCCTCGGCCGGCACATTGGCCGCATTGGCCACCGGAGTCGCCGGGCTGCGGGCCAGCTGCAGGAGGATGAGGAACACGGCGAACACGCCAAGGGCGGCCACGACCGGGATGAACAGGCCCTTCCGGGCGGGGGAAGCGTCACTCATGGTGCGTGAGGGATTCGTTGATGCGCGGATCGCGGATCGGGATCAGCTTGGCGGTCGGGAAGCTCTTCAGGTAGGCCCAGACGCAGACGCCACCGATGCCGATGACGGCGGTGATCGTCCAGAGCTGGTGGAGACCGAGGAAGGGCAGCGGATCGCCGAGCTCATTCTT
>CAYZCV010000243.1:0-3425 GCA_964476965.1 uncultured Opitutus sp.
GAAACGTGGCAAGCGTGATTTCGTCCTAAGTGGATAGGAAGGCTGCTTAGGCGGACTTCTTTGCGCGTTTGCTTGAGTCGAACGTCGCCTGGAGCATCAGGTTCGATACGTGAATCGAGCCTTCGCGTTCAACGATGGCACCGTTCGGATGCTGTTCGGACTTTTTGGTGTGGCGCTTAAGCATGGCAACGCCTTCGACAACCGCACGGTTCTTGGAAGCGCGGATCTCAAGGACTTTACCTGCCTTGCCCTTGTGGGAGCCGGCGATGACGACAACTTGATCGCCGCGTTTGACGTGGAATTTGGTAGCCATGTTAGAGAACCTCCGGAGCGAGGGAGATGATCTTCATGAAGTTCTTCGCGCGCAGTTCGCGGGCGACGGGGCCGAAGATGCGGGTGCCCTTGGGATTGCCATCCTGACCGATGATCACGATGGCGTTGCTGTCGAAGCGCAGGTAGCTGCCATCGGCGCGGCGGACCGCAGCCTTGGTGCGAACGACGACGGCCTTGGCGACCTCGCCCTTCTTCACCGTGGCATCGGTGGCGCTGTCCTTGATGTGGACGGTGATGAGATCACCGATGCTGGCGGAGTCGGTATTCTGACCTTTTTTGGAGATCATGGCGGCCTTGCGGGCGCCGGTGTTGTCTGCGACTTCGAGAATGGAACGGAGTTGGATCATGACGAGCCTCCAGGGAGGTTGCGGTTGCGGATTAGGCCTTGGTGGTCTTCGTCGGCACCGTGGCGGCGACGTCGGTCTCGGTGATGGCCTCGCCATTGGCGGCGATGGCCCGCTCAACGACGTTGATCACGCGCCAGCGCTTCAGGCGGCTGATGGGACGGGTCTCCATGACCTCGACCTTGTCGCCCGGGTTGGTCTCGTTCTTCTCGTCGTGGACGTGGAGAACGGTCTGGCGATTGATGACCTTCTTGTAGCGGGGATGCGGAACCTTGAAGGGAATGGTGACCTTGATGGACTTGTCGCCAGAACGGTTGGTGACGACGCCGACAAGGGTTTTGCGCGTATTGCGAGTCTCGGTGGACATGGCGGGCGGATAATTTCGGATTGCGGATTTCGGATGGCGGATTCGGCAGCAGGATTGACGGCTAGTTTCCGCAATCCGCATTCGGCATTCCGCAATTCAGTTAGGCGGTCTTCTTCTGGCGCAGGATGGTCTCGAAGCGGGCGATGTCCTTGCGGAGCGTGCGCAGTTCGTGGGTCTTCTCGACCTGGCCGGTCTGCTTGCGCAGACGGAGCTGGACGAGCTGCTCGCGGGTGGAGCGGAGATTGGTCTCCAGCTCGGCGGTGGCGAGTTCGCGGATTTCCTTGGTTTTCATAGTCGGCGCGGTTCGGGGGCTGGGATCAGACGATGCCACCGTCGCGGCCGATGAAACGGCACTTGAACGGGAGCTTCGCATCAGCGAGGCGGAAGGCCTCCTTGGCGATGGTGGCGGGAACACCGGCGAGCTCGAAGAGCACCGCGCCGGGCTTGATCTGGGCCACGTAGTATTCGACCGGGCCCTTGCCGGAGCCCATGCGGGTCTCGGCAGGCTTCTTGGTCACGGGCTTGTGCGGGAAAACGCGGATCCAGAGCTTACCCTTGCGCTTGAGGTGGCGCGAGATCGTGACGCGGGCGGCCTCGATCTGGCGGCCCGTCATCGGGCCACGGGTGAGGGACTGAAGGCCGAATTCACCGAAAGCGAGGGTGTTGCCACGCTTGGCGTTGCCAGCGAGGCTGCCCTTCTGGGCTTTGCGGTATTTGGTGCGGGCGGGAGCGAGAGCCATGGTAATTGCGGATTTCGGATTACGGATTGCGGATTTTGGTCGGAGGGGCTGCGGTCATTCCGCAATCCTCACTCCGCAGTCCGCATTCGGATCAGTTGTTGTCGGCTTCCTTCTTGCAGATCCAGACCTTGACGCCGATCTTGCCGAACAGCGTGCGGGCCTCGAAGAAGCCGTAGTCAATGTTCTCGCGGAGGGTGTGCAGCGGCACGCGACCCTTGCGCTGCCACTCGCGGCGGGCGATGTCCGCACCGCCGAGGCGGCCGGAGCACTGGATACGGATGCCCTCGGCGCCGAGCGCCATGGCCATCTCAACCGCCTTCTTCATCGCGCGACGGAAGGCGATGCGGCGCTCCAGCTGCAGCGCGACGTTCTCGGCCACCAGCTGGGCCTCGATCTCGGGCTTCTTGACTTCCTGGATGTCGAGGAGGATGTCCTTGCCCGTGAGCTTGGAGAGCTCCTCCTTGATCTTCTCGATCTCCTGGCCCTTGCGGCCAATGACGATGCCCGGGCGGGCGGTGTAGATCTTGACGCGCACGCGGTTGCTGGCGCGCTCGATGAAAATGCGGGGAACGGAAGCCTGCTTCAGCTTCTCCATCAGCTTCTCGCGGATGATCTGATCCTCGAGGAGGAGCTTGGCGAAGTCCTTCTTGCCGGCATACCAGCGGGACTGCCAGTTGCGGCGGACGGCGAGGCGGAACCCGATCGGATTGGTCTTTTGGCCCATGACGGAAAGTTAGTTGGAGTTGCCGTCCGAGAGGACGATGCGGATGTGCGACATCTTCTTGCGGCGCGGCATCGCGGTGCCACGGGCACCGGCCTTGAAGCGCTTGAGGACCGGCCCCATCTCGACGATGGCGGACTTCACGACGAGGTTGTCGGCGGAGAGATTGCCGTTGTTCTCGGCGTTCGCGATGGCGGACTTGAGCGTCTTCGCGATCAGCTGCGCGGACTTGCGCGGAATGATCGAGAGGAGGTCGACGGCGGCCGGGGCCTTGCGACCCTGGATGGTGCGGGCCACTTCGCGGACCTTCTTAGGGGACATGCGCGCGTAGCGGGTGATGGCTTGAACTTCCATGATGAGTGAGGGATTCCTACGGGAGGCGACAGCAGCGGTACGCGGGTGGCGGACCGCCCTGCCCTTTTGGGTTCGGATAGATGGGTTAAAAAGGACTTAGATTTCCTTGCGCGTCATGCCGCCGTGCGCCTTGAAGACGCGGGTCGGCGAAAACTCGCCGAGCTTGTGGCCGACCATGTTTTCGGTGACGTACACCGAGACGAACGCCTTGCCATTGTGCACGTTGAACGTGTGGCCGATGAAATCGGGCGTGATGGTCGACCGGCGGGACCAGGTCTGGATGGGCTTCTTGCTGCCGCCGCTCTTGATCGCCTTCTCGATTTTCTCGAGGAGGTGGTAGTCGACAAAGAAACCCTTTTTGATGGAACGAGCCATGATGAGGTATCGTTAAGCTTACTTCTTGCCGCGCGGCGGACGGCCGTTGTGGCGGGTGAGGATGAGGCTGCTCGAAGGCTTCGAGCGACGGCGCGTCGGGAAGCCCTTGGCGAGCTGGCCCCACGGCGAAACGAGATGCTGGCGACCGCCACCACCCTTGGACTTGCCCTGACCGCCACCGTTGGGGTGGT
>CAYZCV010000244.1:0-3353 GCA_964476965.1 uncultured Opitutus sp.
GTGGTCCGGGTCGGCGCCGACCGCTTCATCCTGCCGAGCACCTCGGTGCAGCGCGCGCTCCGTCCGGCCCGCGAGTCCATTTCCACCGTGTACGGCCAGGGCGAGGTCCTCGACCTGCGCGGCCGGCTCGTGCCGATCCACCGCCTGCACCGCCGCTTTGAAATCCCGGCCGACTCGGAGAACATCTGGGATGGCATCGTGGTCATCGTCGAGAACAACGGCCGCGCCGCGGCGCTGCTGGTCGACGAGATGGTCAGCAAGCAGGAGGTGGTCATCAAGAACCTCGGCGGCTTCCTCCAGGGCATCAGTGGCGTCGCCGGAGGTGCCATCCTCGGTGATGGCAACATCGCCCTGATCCTTGACCCGGCATCCCTCTTCCAGGCAGCCTGATCCCCGCATGGCTGCTCCCACCCTCACCGAAGTGTGCGAACGGGCCCTGCGCCTGCCGTGCTCGCCTGTCCTGCTGCCCCGCCTGATCGAGGTCCTCCAGAAAGAGGACGCCCATGCGGCTGATCTTGAGGCGGTCATCTGTCTCGATCCCGCGCTGGCGGGCGCGACGCTGCGCCTCGCCAACTCGGCCTATTTCAACGCGGGTTCGCCGGTCGATACGCTCAGTGAGGCGATCTTCCGTCTCGGTCAGAAGGAAATCTACCGTCTCTCCGCGTTGTCCCTCGCTGGCCGCTGGCTGAACCAGCCGGTCGCCGGATTCCGCTGGGAGCCGGGTGACCTTTGCCGCCGGTCGCTCGTGACCGCGGTCGCCGCCGAGTACCTCTGCGAGCAGAGCGGCCGCGCGGATCCGCGCACCGCCTACACCGCCGGGCTGGTCCAGGAAATCGGCAAGCTCGCGCTGGCCTTTGCCTGCGCCGACCAGTTCCCGGCGATCCGCGCCCGTTGCGAGGAACTCGGCTGCACCTGGCAGGAGGCCGAGAACGTCGTGCTGGGCTATGATCATCCCGAAGTGGGCGCCGAACTGGTCCGCCGCTGGAAATTTCCGCCGGCGCTGGTTGCGGTCGTCATGCACCAGCCGCCCACGGCGAGTGCCCCGGCCGATGCGCTTCCCTTGATTGTCCACGTCCACGCGGCGAAGTACATCGCCGCCTCCATGGGCGCGGGCGTCGGTGAGGACGGATTTCTCTTCAAGTTCAGCTCCGCGCTGCTCGAGGAGTGGGGCTTCACCCCGTCGGTCCTCGAGGCGGCGATGCCCCCGGTCTTCGAGCGGGCGAATCGCCTGCTCAACGGCAAGTTCAGCACCGGCGAGATCGCGTTCTGAGCCGGGGCGGGCGGCCGCTGGGTGGCCGGAATTCAATCGAGAAACTCGCGCGGAGCCGCAGAGAAAACCAACAGGGCTGAATCCTGTTTCGATCCTGGCGCCTCGGCGCGAGCTCGGTTTTGGACGGACCGAAAAGAATTACGCGGCGCAGACGCACACGCGCTCAAGTTTTCCTGCGGCGCTCCGTATCTTCCTTTGTCTGGGGTTGTGTTGGAGGGACCGCTCGGCGAACTACGCGCCGGGCGGTTGCCTTTTAGGGCGGTCGCGCTGCGGCCGGATCCCCGGCGGCCACGGCGCGCTCCAGCACAGTCACCTCGTCGCCGCGCGCGCTCGTACGGTCCCAATGAGCTCCCTGGCTCCCAGGGCGGACGCCCGCGGCGGGATGGCCGCATGGCCGGGTGGCGGGATCAGCGAGGAGCTCTGCAGCCGTGTTTCTCCCGGCCTAGGCCAGCGAGTGCTGCTCAGTCTTGGCCGGAGTCTTGAGCGACATCAGGCCGGTCGCGACGTCGAGATGGACCGTGCGATTGATGGTCCCGCCGGTGTCATGACCGATGACGCTGCCGCCGCCGCCCTGCAGGAAGCGCTTCACCGCGGCCAGGTTGCGATCGCCGATCTTGAACGTATCGGCGCCGCTCAGCACGGCGGCTCCGCCGGCGACATACATGCGCATGCGATTGCGATCCCCCTTGAGGCCGGTCAGCGCCTTGAAGAAGGCGGGCAGGCCGGTGTCCGCGAACATCGCCGGTTGGGCCGCGGCCTTGTCCGGTGAGATGGTGGAGTCGGGCAGCATCAGGTGCAGGATGCCGCCGGTCTTGACGACCGGATCGTAGACCACGAGGCCCACGCATGAGCCGAGGGCATAGGTGCTCAGCGTCACCTGCGGGTTGTTCGAGACGGCGAGGTCGCCGACGCCGATGATGACCCGCTGGGCGAACAGCGAAGCAATGGTGGGGGATCCGCCCATGAGGGATTAACCGCAGGGGCGGCGCTGCCGGCTCCGTGTGGGGAGAACGAGAGAAAGGGATTCGATCATGGTTTTGCCGGTGTGGCCCGGCTCTCTCTTCCTCGTCGCGGTGGGGAAGAACTTGAGGTGATCCGTCATGGGAAAGGGGTCGGTTGCCGTTTAGCTGTAGACCAGCAGCCGCTGGCTGATCGGGGTGACCTGATTGTGGCTCCGAATCTTGAGAATCGTGCCGGGGCTGAGGGCCTGGCCCTCGCCGATCAGCAGCAGGCCGTGCGGACTGTAGATGCCGCTGGCGAGGACCATGCCCGGCTCGAGCTCGTGCAGCGTGATCTCGCGGACCTGCTTCGGCAGATGCACGAGGTTGGCGACCTTGAGGAAAAGGCGGACGGCCTCCGGGTCGTACTCCTTGCCCGACTTGGCGAGAACCGCCTCGACTGCGGCGGACTTGGACAGGCCGGATTCGACGAAGCCGACGGCGACCGCGAGGCAGCGCGCCGGCCACGGGATCGCGTTGCCCGCGAGGCCGTCGGGGTAGCCCCGGCCGTCGAAGCGCTCGTGGTGGGCGCGGATGATCTCGCCCACATCGGTGCGGGAGTCGACCAGGCTGGCGAGGGTCTGGCTGTAGACCGGGTGGCTCTGCAGCATCGAGCGCTCGCGCTCGGTGAGCTGGTCCATCTTTGTACGGAAGGCGCGGAGCATCTCGCGCGGCACGCCGATCAGGCCGAGGTCGCAGAGCCACGCGGCGGTGCGCAGCGCATGCCGCTCCGGATCGGTGAATTGATCGGTCGCGGCCATCTGGGCCGCCAGTCCGGCGAGCAGCTTGGCCTGGTTGCCGAGGATCGGATCGTAGGTCGTGAGGATCCGGTTGCAGAGTTCGAGCGAGTGCTCGTAGCTCTCGGCGAGACTGCGGTTGGCGGTGTCGAGCCGCCGGGCCTGCTCCTCGAGCTCCTTGACGCGGTCGGCCAGCGAGGCGTTGGCGGTGGTCAGCTCCCCGTTGAGGCGCTGGGTCTCGGCCTGGAGCTGCTGATTGTGCGTGAGCAGGTCGTGGCGCTGGACCGCGTTGCGCACGGTGGCGATCAGCTCCTCGCGCAGCCAGGGCTTGGCGACGAAGCGGAAGAT
>CAYZCV010000245.1:0-3271 GCA_964476965.1 uncultured Opitutus sp.
ATCAACGGCCGCGTCGACCGCCTCGTGGTTACCAGCGCCGAAATCCTGGTCATCGACTACAAGACCGACCGTCCCGCCCCCGCATCGGTCGAAGGCGTCGGGGAAGCCTACATCGCCCAGATGGCCGCCTACCGGCATGTTTTGTCGCAGCGCTGGCCAAACCGCCCCGTCCGATGCCTCCTGGTATGGACAGACGGCCCCCAACTCATGGAAATACCCGCAAATTTGCTCGATAACGCGCTCAGCCGCTTGCGCTGATCAACCCAGTGTTTAGCGACTCTCCGTTGGATTAGGGATCAGCCCTGCCTACCTAGGCGGTACGATCAGTTCAGGAACCGCCGTCATGGCCGTAGCTTCCATCACAGACGACAGCTTCGACGCCGAAGTCCTCGCCGCCGACAAGCCGGTGGTCGTCGACTTCTGGGCCGAATGGTGCGGCCCCTGCAAGCAGGTCGCCCCCACTTTCGAGGCGATCGCCGAAGAGCTTGGCGACAAGGTCAAGATCGTGAAGCTCAACATCGACGATCATCCGCTCTCTGCCCAGCGTTTCGGCGTGCGCGGCCTGCCCACCTTCATGGTCTTCCAGGGCGGCCAGGTCACCGCCACCCACCTCGGCGCCATGAACAAGGCGCGCATGATCGAATGGCTCAAACAGTCCGCGCCCAGCGTGGACGAAGCAGTTTAGAGGAACACGCACATGGCTCTTCCCGAAGTCACCGACGACACTTTCGAAGCTGAAGTCCTGAAAGCCTCCGGCCCCGTGGTGGTGGACCTGTGGGCCGAATGGTGCGGCTCGTGCAAGCAGATGATGCCCGCTTACGAACAGCTCGCCGGCGAACTCGCGGGCAAGGCCAAGCTGGTGAAGTTCAACGCCGACGAAAACCCCATGACGCCGGGCCAGTTCGGCGTCCGCGGCCTGCCCACCCTGCTGATCTTCGAGAACGGCAAGCTGCTCTCGATGAAGACCGGCGCGATGACCAAGTCCAAGCTCCACGAGTGGATCACGCAGACCGCACCGTCGGTGGCCTAGGACCGCCTGGCCCCTGCCCGGCAGTCGCCGCAAAGCGGCGAACATCCGATAGCGAAACCCGCGCAGCCATCTGCGCGGGTTTTGTTTTTTGCGAGCCAACCATTAACGGCGTCATCCTCGGGCCTGTCCCGAGGATCTCGGCTCTCGCATCAGCAGGAACAACGCCGAATTCCACTGGAGCAACCGACAGCCAACTCGTAGCCAACAGCGAGATCGTGGACCTGTGCCCACCCCCCGCCTTTCTGTCCCAACACGCCGCCGCTCGTCCCACCACCTTGACCGGACAACGCATTTCGTCACCCACGCCAGCTGCCCATCCCATCCGCCGCGCGCCAATCCGCGATCCGTGAAAGCCCTGTGCTGCTCCTCCCCGGAGCCAAAAGGAGATCATCGGATGAAAAGTACTGCCCTGCTGGCCGCACTCGCCGTTGCCGCGGCCGGAACTGCCGCCGCCCAGCCGACCGCCCCCGACAACACCACCAGCGGCCTTTCCTTCGACGGCCCCTATGTCGGGGTCAGCATCGGCTTGCACAACGTGATTGGCGGCTCGCTGGTCAACGGCACGGACTATCTCGCCCAGGAATCGCGGCCTGCAATCGTCTTCTTCGGCGGCTGGCGGACGGAGTTCGACAACGGCCTCGTGCTCGGGCTGGAAGGCGGTTTCGGCTTCGAGGATGGAGATCTGCACCTCGACGATGCGGCCAGCGGCCTGTCGATCGACTACAGCAACAACTTCCAGATCCGCTATGGCGGCCAGATCGGCTGGCGCCTCAACGACGACAGCCTCGTCTTCGCCTACCTTTCAGAGACCAAGCGCGACTTCGACGTATCGGGCTCCGGCCCCGGAGGATCGTTCACCCAGACAGACGGCCAGGGCCTGCTGCGCTACGGCCTTGGCATGGACATCGATGTGGGCGGCCCCTTCCTGCTGCGGGGGACAATCGGCTCCTCCCGCGCAGACTTCGGCGACCGCCCCCTCAACATGAAGCCGGACAATCCCATCGACTTCGAGCTGAGCGCGCTGTCGCAATTCTGACCAGCCTCAAGAGCCTTCCTGACCCCGGCTCTGGCCTAGGCGCGCAGCGCGACGGCGGCAGCGAGGGCTTCCCGGAAACGACGGCTGCCGGGAAGCTCCTCGCCCGTCGTCAGCTTCACCGTCACATCGCCCTCACCCGTCGGCGTGATCGCGGAGACCGCCTCGGGATTGACGAGATAGGAACGATGGATGCGCACATGCCGTCCGCCCGCCGCGTTCAGTTCCTCCTCGAGACTGGCCAGCGTCGTGCGCGCAAAGATGGAACGGGTCGCGGTGTGCACCTCGGCATAATTCGCCGCCGCCTTCACCCATGTGATCTCGCCTGCAAGCACGAGGTGAACCGCCGCGCCAGCTCGCAGCGTGATCTTGTGCTCGGCCCGTGCAACGCCCAGCCTGTCCTGCTGCTCCACCCTCGCCTGCGCGATCATCCGGCCAAGCACGAAGCCGCAGCCAACCAGCAGGAAGACGAAAAGATCCTTGAGGCCCTCATAGCCCAGCGTCGCAGGATCGAGCGCACGAATGGCATAGGGCTGGCCCGTCACCGGCGGTATCAGCACCGCTCGCAGGACATGCATGAGACTGACATGCAGCAGCGTGAAGCCGATCCATGCCGCGATCAGCAACGGCACTGTCCTGGCCAGACGGTCCCACCGCACCTCCACCCGATTCAGCAGCAGCGGGAAAAGCAATGCCAACCCCACGATAACGACGTGCGATGTCCCCTCGAGCACCCAGATCTCCGCCGGGCTCTCCCCGAAGCCGCGACGGCTTGCCTCGGAAATGCGCGTGAGGGCCGTCACAACAAGGGACACGCCAGCCATCGCCGCGATCAACAGCCATGTCTGCCGATCCGCGCGCCGATCCGCTGCGCGGGATGCTTCTGCCTTGTCCATGCGCTGGTATCCCCGCTGGCGTCGCAATCTGCAACGGTGCCGCGCCTCGACCCACGGACTTGAACGCCCCGCCCATCTGATGCAATGCAGCACAACGCTTGCATCGCACCACGACAAACGACCGGGGCATACAATGAGCACGAGAACACCGCGCCAGTTCTTCAAGCCGCTGGCGATTGGCGCCCCGGAACCGATGCGCGACCTGCCGGTGCGGCTCGAACGCATGATCCATTTCGTGCCGGGCCATAACGAGAAGGTTCGTTCCAAGACTCCCGAGATGGCCGCAAAGGTCGACGTCATTCTGGCGAACCT
>CAYZCV010000246.1:0-3263 GCA_964476965.1 uncultured Opitutus sp.
ATCGCCGTCAAGCGGCGCCAGCTGCCGTGGGTCAGGGTCGAGAAGGCTTATTCCTTTGAGACGCCCGCAGGCCGGGCTTCGCTGTCCGACCTGTTCGGGTCTCGCAGCCAGCTCGTCGTTTATCACTTCATGTTCGGGCCCGGTTGGGAGCAGGGCTGCAAGAGTTGCTCCTACGTGGCAGACCACCTTGCGGCGGCAGTCGTGCACCTGCGGGCGCGTGATGTCGCTTTTGCCGCGATCTCGCATGCGCCGCTCGCGGAGTTCGCCCCGTTCAAGGCGCGCATGGGCTGGACGTTCCCGTGGGTGTCGGCGCACGGCAGCGACTTTAATCAGGACTACCACGTTTCGTTCACCGCCGAGGACCTGGCGCGGGGCGAAGTCTACTACAACTACGACCTCCGCCCGTTTCCGATCGAGGAGGGCCCGGGAATGAGTGTCTTCGCCAAGGATGCCCGGGGCGCCGTTTATCACACGTACTCCACGTACGGCCGCGGCCTCGATCCGTTGATCGGGACCTATCAACTGCTCGATCTTGTACCCAAGGGGCGTGACGAGGACCCGGAGGCGACGATGAGCTGGGTGCGGTATCATGATCGTTATGAGCAGTCCGCCGATTCCGTCGCCGCGCGCTGAGTTTTTCCGGCGCGCCGCCCGCCAACTCGTGCCCGTATCGCTGCTCGCGCTGGTCCCCAAGTGTGTCCTTTGCGTGATCGCGTACGCGGGCATGGGCGCCGCGCGCGGGCTCGGCGGGCCGGAGCTTTGCGGTGCAGAACCCAGCGTGCTGCTCGCATGGACCTCCGCTTTCACGTGGCTCGGGGCCGGTGCCGGAATCTTTTGGGTCGGCCGGTTTGCGCGCGGCCGAGCCGACGGGGCCGGGCCGTGTAGGCTTGTTTTTCGGGCCGCCAGCAGTCCGTCAAATCACGTGAACCCTGACCTGACCCCGTTCGGCGGAGACTCTACGGGGTTGCTGCGGCGATCGCCTCAGACACGGATTTCACACCGAGCCTAGGGACGTTGATCGGTGCGTCGACCCCGTCGGCGGGAATCGTGTCGGCGAACTGGCCCGTGTCTCCGAGCTGGGCTTGCAGACGGGTGATTTCGGCTTTGAGGGTTGCGAGGGTCGCGGCCTGGGCCGGGTCGTCGATGAGGTTCTTCTGCTCGGTCGGATCCTTGACGAGGTCGTAGAGCTCCCAGGCGTCCTTCTTCCAGTAGTGGATGAGTTTATGCGTGGCCGTGCGCACGCCGTAGTGCGCCCGGGTGTTGTGGTGCCCCGGATCGTGATAGTAGCGGTAGTATATCGAATCGCGCCAGTCGTTGGGGCTCTCGCCGCGGAGCAGGGGGACGAGCGACTTGCCCTGCATGTCGGCGGGGACGGGCAGGCCGGCGAGATCGAGGAAGGTGGGCGCGAAATCGGCGTTGAGGGCGAAGAGATCGGTGACTTGGCCGGGCTTGATCCCCGGGCCGCGCGCGAGCAGCGGGATGTGGAGGCCGGGCTCGTACATGAAGCGTTTGTCGTAGAGGCCGAGATCGCCCAAGTACCAGCCATTGTCGGTGCTATAGATGACCAGGGTGTTCTGCGCCAGGCCGGTGCGGTCCAGGTAATCGAGGACTTCGCCGACGCTGTCGTCCACGCCCTGGACGCAAGCGAGGTAGTCCTGCATGTAGCGCTGGTATTTCCACTGCACGAGCTCCTTGCCGGTGAGCGTCTTCATGGTGCCGTCGGCCAGGGTGATCTCGAGCGACATCGGCTTTTCATTGAGCCACTGCTGGCGCGCGGGGCCGGGCGGGAGATCGGCGGGCGGCTCGAGTTTCAAATCGCGGCGCGTGAGGTCGCGCGCGACCGTCTGCAGATTCTCCGGAAGGGCGGCGGGACGGGTCGCGTAGTCGTCAAAGAGCGTCGCCGGCTCGGGGATGACCCTGTCCTTGAAGAGGGCCTTGTTTTTCGCGTCCGGTTCCCACCCACGATGCGGAGCCTTGTGATGGAGCATCAGGAAGAACGGCTTGTCCTTGGGGCGGGTGGCGAGGAACTCGAGGCCGAGCTGGGTCGTGATCTGCGTCGTGTGGCCGGCGAGGCTGAGACGCCCGTGCGGGGTGATGAAGTCGGGGTCGTTGTAGATGCCCTGGCCGGGAAGGATGATCCAGCGATCGAATCCGGTGGGCGTGCCGCCGAGATGCCACTTGCCGATCATGCCGGTGTGATAGCCGGCGGCTTGGAGCAGTTTGGCGACCGTGGGCTGGCTGCCGTCGAAGACGTTGAAGACGGGCGTGCCGTTGGCGTGGGAGTATTTCCCAGTGAGCAGGGTGGCGCGGCTCGGGGTGCAGATGGAGTTGGTGACCATCGCGTGATTGAACCGGATGCCGGCGGCGCCCAGCCGATCGATGTTGGGGGTTTGGTTGACCTTCGAGCCGTAGGCACTGACCGCGTGCTGCGCGTGATCGTCGGAGAAAATGAAGATGATGTTCGGGCGGGAGCTCGGAGCCGTGGCGGCGAGCAGGGATGCGTGGGCGGCGGCGACGAAGACGAGGGCAAGGAGCCGGTTCATAAGAAAGGAGGCGAACAAGGGTGGGGAGCGCATCTCCCCGCTGCGGGCAGGGGAGTTTGCCCTGGGGTAGACAGCTGGGGGTGCTGGCGAGGTGGCCCAGCTTGGCGCGGGAGGGTGGGGGAATCAAGGCTGACCCCTGATCGAGGGAGCTTGCAAAAGGGCTGTAAGGATTCGGCGTGGGGGGCGTCTAATCCGGCAAAATGAGTCCCTCTCCCGAGCACGTCTCCCGCTTTGAGGCTTGGTGGGCGGAGCATCGAGGCATCGTCATCAAGGTCGCGCGCTCATTTGCGCCCGATCCCGCCGATGCGGCCGACCTGCAGCAGGAGATGTTGCTGCGGCTTTGGTCGTCCCTCGGCTCCTTTACCGGGCAGTCCAAGCCGTCGACGTGGATCTACCGGGTGTGCCTCAACACCGCGCTGACTTGGCGCCGCGGCCGCATCCGGCGCGATCGTCACCATGAGCCGGGGGTGGACATCGGAGCCGTTCCGGCGGACACGGTTTCACCGGCGGACTACGCGGGAAATCGCGAATCGTTGGAGCGGCTCTATGCGGCCATCCACGCCCTGCCCAAGTTTGAGCGAGCCGTGGTGCTCCTGGCGCTTGATGGCTTGGCCTATCGCGAGATGGCTGAAATCACCGGGCTGACTGAAAACCATGTTGGCGTTGTGCTGACCCGGGCGCGCAAGCGTCTGGCTGAACTCATGAAAGGAACCGTCAATG
>CAYZCV010000247.1:0-3259 GCA_964476965.1 uncultured Opitutus sp.
GATTAAACCGCCGCGGCGAGCCAGCCGTCAACCCCCAATCGCTGGCGTATCCAGAAAAAACTACACCAACCGTCTCCAACCTACCAGGCGATGCCGTAGGCCTCGCGGCGCTGGTCAGACCCGACGGAGCGGGCGTTGGTTCCCGGCTGCACCACGATGATCTGGGCCCCGCCGAACTCGGCGCTGGGTGGCTGTTCGTTGACCGACTGGCCGCGCGCGGTCAGGTCGGCCTTGACCGCGTCGGAGAGTCCCGGCTCCACGCCGAGCTTGCCGGCGCCAAAGACGCGCCAGCGTGGTGCCTCGACGGCCTGCTGGGGCGTGAGGTTGAACCGCAGCACATTGTTCAGCACCTGGATGAGCGTCTGGGGCTGGCCGTCGCCGCCCGGTGAACCGAATACGGCGAAGAGGGAGCCGTCTTCGTTGAGGGCCATCGCCGGGCAGAGGGTGTGGAACGGACGCTTGCCGGGTGCGACGATGTTCGGGTGCTTCGGATCGAGCGAATAGGACGAGCCGCGATTGTGCAGCACGATGCCGGTGCCCGGGACCATGCGGCCGCTGCCGAAGGAGGCGAAGAGCGACTGGATCATCGAGACCGCGTTGCCTTCCTTGTCGACGACCGCGAGGTAGATCGTGTCTCCCGTGCCGTTGCGCGTGCCGTCCCCGGCGGTGGCCGAGGTGATGCGGTTGCTGCGGATCCGGGCGGCTAACTCGCGGGCATAGGCCTTCGAAAGCAGGCGATCGAGGGGAACCTGGGCAAAGGCCGGATCGGCGATGTGCGCGTCGCGATCGGCGTAGGCGAGCTTGGCGCCCTCGACGAGTGTGTGGACGTAGTCCGCTGACTCGCGGCCCATCGCGGTCAGGTCGGCGTTCTCCGCGAGATTGAGCATCTGGAGGAAGGCGGCGCCCTGCGTGTTGGGCGGGAAGGCGAGCACGCGCTTGCCGAGATAGGTCGTTTCGATCGGGTCGGTCCAGGTCGACGTGTGGGCCGCGAGATCAGCGGCCGTGACGAGCCCGCCCTCCTTCTCCATGAACGCCGCAATCGCGCGTCCGGGTTCACCGTTGTAGTAGCCCTTGGCGCCACCGGCCGTGATGGCGCGGAGGGTCTGCGCGAGATCGCGCTGCACCAGCAGCGTGCCGGGCTTTGGCGTCGCGCCGTTCACGAGGAAGGTCCGGGTCATTTCCGGATCGGCCGAGACTTTTTTGACGGCCTCGCCGATATCGAGGGAGAGACGGGTGGACACCGGAAACCCGCGCTCCGCGTAGCCGATGGCCGGTTGCAGGGCCTGCGCCAGCGTGGTGGTCCCGAAGCGCGCGAGGGCGTCCTCCCAGCCTTGGACCGCGCCGGGCACGGACGACGAGAGGATGCCGGTGCTGGGCACCGCCGACAGGCCCTTGCCGGCGAAGAATTCGGGCGTGGCCTTGCGGCCCGAGCGGCCCGAGCCGTTGAGGGCGTAGACCTTGCCGGTCTTCGCTTCGCGATAGAGAATGAAGTTGTCGCCACCCACGCCATTCATGTGAGGACGGACGACCGCGAGCACGCCGGCCATCGCGATGGCGGCGTCCATCGCGTTGCCGCCGCGGCGAAGGACATCCGCACCCGTAGCGCTGGCGAGGGCGTGGTCGGACGTAACGGCGGCCTCGGGCCCCATGAGGTCGGGCCGCAGGCTGGGCAATTGAGCAGGGAGGGATGCGGTGGCGAGCAGCATGGCGGCGGTGATCGAGGCCACGGGGCCGAGGAAACGGGAAGACATGATGATTCCGTTGGAGGGGGTGGTTCCGCGCCCGAGGAGGGGGCGCAGGGATTCTTCTCACGGGACGCGAGGGTGCGGCGAGCTTCGCGCAATTCCTGCGCTGACTCCAGCGGAAATCCCTGCCTGTTGCCTCGCGTCGGCGCGGCCCGTGGCCTCGATCAGGCCGACAGACCGGCGGCGAGCGCGAGCGCGCTCTTCGCGCGATTCAGGATGTAGAGATGGTAACCGGGGGCCCCATGCGCGAGCAGGTCTCGGATCTGGGTCAGGGCCCAGTCAATGCCGATGATCTCGACGACATCAGCATGGTCACCCGCAACCTCGAGGCGGCGGGAGAGGGCGGCCGGCAGCACACTGCCGCTCAGGGTTGCGATGCGCAGGATCTGCTTGGTCGACAGCACGGGCATGATGCCCGGCACGATGGGAACCGTGATCCCGTGAGCGCGGCACTTGTCGACAAACCGGTGGTACACCGCGTTGTCGAAGAAGAGCTGCGTCGTGACGAAATCGGCCCCCGCGTCGACCTTGCGCTTGAGGGCATCGAGATCCGCTTCCAGGGAGACGGCCTCCGGATGCTTCTCCGGGTAGCCGCCCACGCCGAGACAGAAATCCGGGTGACGTGCCTTGAGGAGGGTGACCAGTTCGTTCGCGTAGCGGAGCCCGTCGGCGGCCACCTCGAACGTGGTCGACCCCTTCGGCGGGTCGCCGCGCAGGGTCATGATGTTGCGGAAACCACCGGCATGGATCCGGTCCGCCAGCGCATTCAGTTCATCGCGTGAGTGCCCGACGCAGGTCAGGTGGGGCATCACCGTGAAGCCGAACTCATTCTTGAAGATGGCGCTCACCTGCGCGGTGCGCTCGCGCGTGCTGCCGCCGGCCCCGTAGGTCACCGAAACAAAGTCCCAAGGGATCGACTTGAGGGCGGTCGCCGTCTGACGCAGGGCCTCGACGCCGGCATCGTCCTTGGGTGGGTAAAACTCCAGGGAGCGCAGCGGGCGGTTGGCAGCGAAGAGGGCGGAGATCGGCCGATCGGGCGTCATAAACATATCAACGCATTGAGATTTGATGATATGATGTAAAGCGCTAATTCTAGCCCCAAGGGGCGTTGGTCAGCCGGAGGCGACGGCGGCTTCGCGGTCTTTTTCCGTTTTTAGCCGGAGCTGCCCGCAGGCGGCGTCGATGTCATGCCCCTTTTCCCGGCGCAGGGTCACGGAGACCCGGGCATCGCGGAGGATGTCCGCAAAGCGCTCCTGGCGCGTGATGCTCGGGCGTTTCCACGGCAGGCCCTCGACCGTGTTGTAGGGGATGAGGTTCACGTGGGCGTGGAGATCGAGGGCGATGTCGCGCAGCTTCTCGGCCTGAATCAGCGAGTCATTGACCTCCTCAATCAGGATAAACTCGAGGGTCACCATGCGGCCGTGTTTGTCGGAGAAGGCCTTCACCGCCGGCAGCAGCTTGGCGAGCGGGTAGGCCTTGTTGACCGGCATGATCTTCTCGCGGACCTCGTCGGT
>CAYZCV010000248.1:0-3180 GCA_964476965.1 uncultured Opitutus sp.
TGAACAATTCGAAGGAGCCCGAATTCAGAAGCCAGGATTCAGCATGGAATCCATCAAGCCTCCTGAATGCCGCCTCCTGAATTCTGACTCCTGACTACTGACTCCTTTTCTCTCGCATGAACTACGAAGCCGTCATCGGTCTTGAGGTCCACGTTCAGATCAAGACCCACTCCAAGGTGTTCACTCGTGTCGCCGCCGGGTATGGGCAACCGGAGAATACCCTGACCGATCCGGTCGTGCTCGCGCTGCCGGGCGTCCTGCCGGTGATGAACAAGGCTGCGCTGGATGCCATCATCAAGGCGGGCCTGCTGCTCGACTGCGAGATCGCGCCAATCTGCAAATGGGACCGGAAAAACTACTTCTATCCGGATTCCCCGAAAAACTACCAGATCTCCCAGTACGACCAGCCGATCTGCATCGGCGGCCGCGTCGAGATCGAGCTGCCCGGCGCCGCCCGCAATGTCATGGGCGAACACAAGCACATCGCCCTCACCCGCATCCACCTCGAGGAGGATGTCGGCAAGCTCAACCACTTCGCCCACGACTCACTCGTCGACTACAACCGCGCCGGCACGCCGCTGATGGAGATCGTTTCCGATCCCGTGATCCGCAGCGCCGAGGAGGCCTACGCCTACCTGACCTCCCTCCGCGCGACCATGATCTACGGCGGGATTTCCGACTGCGACATGGAGAAGGGCCAGCTGCGCTGCGACGCCAACATTTCGATTCGTCCCGTCGGCCAGACCACCCTCGGCACCAAGGTCGAACTCAAGAACCTCAACTCGATCTCCTTTGTGCGCGATGGCATCGAGCACGAGATCAAGCGCCAGATCGCCGTCGTGCAGAGCGGCGGAAAGATCGTGCAGGAGACGCGCGACTACGACGGGGTGACCGGCACGTCCCAGTCGCTGCGCACCAAGGAAATGGCGCATGATTATCGCTACTTCCCGGACCCTGACCTCATGCCCGTCAAGGTCGACGCCGCGTGGAAGGCGCGCATCCAGGCCGAGTGTCCCGAGCGGCCCTTCGACAAGCAGCGCCGCTTTCTCACGCAGTACCAGATTCCGTACACCCTGACCTCGGTGCTGATCTGGGACCGCCCCCTGGCCGACTTCTTTGAACAGGCCGCCCAGCTTTGCGGGAAACCGCAGGCCGCGGCCAACTGGATCGTCAACGACCTCCTGCGCGAACTCAGCCACGCCAAGGTCGCCCTCGCCGATTCGAAAATCACACCCGCCCACATCGCCGAGCTCGTCGCGCTGGTCGAGAGTGGAGCCGTCACCAACAACACGGCCAAGGAGGTCTTCATCGACATGGCCGCCACCGGCGACAGGCCCGGCGCCATCGTCGAGCGCAAGGGCCTCAAGGCGGAGACCAATGCAGATGAACTCGAGGGCTGGTGCCGCGAGTCGATTGCCGCCAATCCCAAGGCCCTCGCCGAATTCAAGTCAGGCAAGGAGAGCGCCATCAACGCCTTCAAGGGCCCCATCATGAAGGCCGCCAAGGGCAAGGCCAACCCCAAGCTGGTCGACGAGACGCTGCGCCGCCTGCTCGCGCAGGCCTGAGCGGGGTGTAGCCGGGGTCGTTGACCCCGGGGATCGAGATCTGCATTGCCGGACCGGGGTCAGCGACCCCAGCTACACTCATCCCCGCTCCATTCTCTCGGCTCGCTCCTGTAAAACAAAAAAGCCCCGCGTTGCCGCGGGGCTGAAGAGTGAGGCCGTAAGCCGTCTTACTTGGCGGTGCCAGGGAAGCTGACCGACGGGGTCGTCGTGCCCGAACCCGCGTTCGTCGCCGCCGGGGCCGGGGCCGCAGCCGCTGGAGCCGGCATGCCGGCCGGACGATCACGGTTCACGAGGGCCGCGACCTCCGTGGTGATGTCGTAGGAGGGATCGACGTAGAGGAAATTGGAGATGCCGATCAGCGAGGGGCCGGACTTGTCGATGAGGAGCGTGGCGCCCTTCTGCTTGGCGACGTCCGCGGCGATCTTGCCGATCTCCTCGAGCATCAGCGAGCGGAAGGTCTGGATGCGGGTCTGCAGCGAGCGCTGGATGTTGGTGCGGAAATTCTGCACCTCGTTCTGCTTGCCCTGGATCTGCTCCAGCTTGCGCTGGGCGTCCTCGCCGACCTTGTTCTTGGCCTCATCGGAAAGGGCCGGGTTCTTGGCCTGCTCGACGAGGTCCTGGTACTCCTTGACGAGGGTGTTGCCTTCGGCGTTGAGCTTCTCGAGGTCCTGCTGGGCCTTCTGCTCGTCGGCCTGGAGCTTGGCGGTCTGCTCCTGCGTCTTGTAGTGGCCGTCGTACAGGGTCGCCATGTCGACGACGAGAATCTTGGGGGCCGGCTGCGCCATGAGGCCCAGCGCAGAGGCGCCAAAGGCCAGGAGGACACAGAGGGAATTACGGATGGTCTTCATAGGGTTGGTCAGAACGAAAAGTAGATCAGAAGCGGGTGCCGAAGGAAAAGTTAAATTGGTTGCCTTCGTCATTGTCATCCGTGGTCAGGGGAATCCCGAAGTCGAGGCTCAGGGGCGCACCCGCCACAAACAAACGCAAACCAATGCCAAAATTGTCGTTATATCCGCCCGGGGCGAAGTCGTAGGAGTCCTCATTGACGAAGCCCGCATCGTAGAAAAGGGCGAAACGGATCGGGGAAACGATGTCGGCGGAGTACTCGATGCTCAGCATGCCGTAGGTGCCGCCACCGGTGGGCTCGCCCGTGGAGTCGCGCGGGCCGACCTCGCGGTACTCGAAACCACGGAGGGTGTAGGGACCACCGAGGAAGAACCGCTCGTAGAACGGGACTGAGGTGGAGTCGCCAAAGGCCTCCACCACGCCGGCGCGGCCGATCAGCGAGAGGACCTGCGTCTGGGCCGCGAAGAGCGGCAGGAACTGGGAACCGCGGAACTCGAGCCGGTAGTAGTTCAGGTCGCCGCCGAAGACGCCACCCGCAACCTCGGTGTTGAGCTCCATGCGGCTGCCGGTGGTCGTGTTGACGATGGAGGTCTGCCGGCGGCTCCGCGCGCAGGGGGACATGCCGATCCTGTTCCTCTCGAGCCGCGATGACGAGATCGACCGGGTGCTGGGGATCGAGCTTGGCGCGGACGACTATGTGGTGAAACCGTTCTCCCCCCGAGAGGTGGTGGCGCGGGTCCAGGCGATCCTGCGGCGCAGCGGTGCGCGG
>CAYZCV010000249.1:0-3128 GCA_964476965.1 uncultured Opitutus sp.
TGCCAAGTCCGACTTTTTTATGGGGTAGGTATGGGGTATAGTGTTCAATACGGCTTGGAAGCCTTGATTTTGCTTGCTCCACGGAAGACGCTCTCTCCGCCAGGACGCTAGGAAGCACGGGCCCTCTGGGCCCGTTTTGCTTTCCTATAGGCCAATCTATAGGCCAATTCTCCAAACGGTCCTAGCCTCTGGCCGCGCGGTCTTGGCGGATCCCATCAGATCGCCGCGTGTCGGTGGGAGACATGAGGTCGCGCGAACTGATGGTGCCTTTCGGCGGTACGGGCTACATCGTTGTTCGCGATCGCTCGCCACCAAGATCGGCGCGGACAGTGAACCGCGGCTTGCGATTGGGGCGGCGCAACCAATGAGAAGGTGCACTCCCGGTGGCTCCACAATTGCGTCTGGCCGTGGTTTGGTATGGCTCCTCACCAGGTGCATCGTGTGGTCTAATGCTGTGCATGCATCCAGTGCACTCCCCCACCATCGTTGACCTGTTTGCCGGTGCGGGTGGCATCTCTGAGGGATTCCGATTGGAGGGGTTCCAACCGGTCGCCGCGAGCGACATTGACCCGGACGCCTGCGCGACTTACAAGCTGAATTTCCCAGGCGCGAAGGTCATTCATGGTGATGTCCGCAAGGAGGCCGTGGCGCGCGAGATCCTGGAAGTTAGCAAGGGCGCGGATGTGGTCGTCGGTGGCCCTCCCTGCCAAGCCTTCTCGCAGGTGCGGAACCACGTCCGGATCATCGACGACCCCCGTAACTCCCTTTACAAGGAGTTTGTCCATATCGTCTCGGAGATCAGGCCAAAGGTATTCCTGATGGAAAACGTGACGGGCATTGACCAAATGGGCTTCAGGGAGCAGATCGTTGGTGACCTGGAACTGGGCGGCGACTACGTAGTTCTGCCTCAGGTGATTGACGCGGCGGACGTGGGGGTGCCGCAGACTCGAAAGCGGCTCATTTTTATCGGCGTCCGCCGTTCGCTTGGATTGGCCGCGCCGACCGTTGAGCAATCGGGCGTCACGCGCTCGCTGGCGCTGCGTCGGCAGATGAAGAAGGGGGACGGAGGCTACAAGTACGCGCTGATGGAGGACTCGGACCTGTTTTCCTCCCACCTTGGACGCGCGCTGGCGAACCCCATGGACATGACAGCCGTGACGGCCTCACAGGCCATCTCCGACCTCCGTGTGCTCCGAGCGGGGAACCGGCTCGACCAGATTGACTACTCGAAGCTGCCAGCGCCGCAGTCGGCCTACCAGCAGTTCATGCGAGATGGGTCTACCGGCATCCTCTCCAACGTACAGGTACCCCGCCTGATGGAGGATACCGCGCAGCGCCTCAAGGCCATCCCGCCGGGCGGCAACCATCGTGACCTCCCGGAGGCCCTGACGCAGCGCAACCTGACCGGCCAAAAGTGGGGACAGGAGAACGGTACAGGCAAGCTTTCGCGCCGGCACTTCTATGCCTACCGGCGGCTGCATCCCGATGTCTGGTCGTGGACGTTGAATACGAAAGCCGACTCGGTCTACCACTATGAGGACGTGCGCGCACTGTCGGTGCGTGAGTTCGCGCGCCTGCACTCCTTCCCTGACCGCTTCGTGTTCACAACCGACTCGCGGCCGGGGCCCCTGGATGGCCGTCACGATGGGGGAGCGGCACACTCACGGTACCGGCAAGTGGGCAACGCTGTGCCGCCGCTGCTGGCGCGGGCCTGCGCCGCCGCCATTCGCCGCTCGGTCTTCGACGCATTGTCCGGCGAGAATCTCCAGCGTGTTCTCGAAGCGGCCTGATCGACGATGCCCGACCCGGAGATCCAAGAGAAAGACATCAACTCGAATGACGCCAGCCAAGAGGTCGGCGGAGCATACGAGGCGAAGCTGATTCGAGCGGCGTTCGGAGCCGCGAACCGGAACCGGCTTATCGGCCAGTTTCTGGCCGGCTCAGCCGACCCTGCCTGGATGTCGGTCTACAAGCTGATCCTTTGGACCGACAAAACCACTGGTCTTGCGCACTGCTACGAGAGCGACAAATGCCAGCCGGGCAAAAACTGGCACGCGCGGAACCTTCGCTTTCATGACTGGGTCGCCACTTCGCTCGGGTGCGAGCCGGGCGAGGTCGTGGGCAACATCGACTGGCTTTTCCGCCGTGTGGCCGACGACTACGCCAACTTCATGGTTCAGCGGTATCGTCAGCTTCTCGAACGGGCGGCCCAGCAGCGCGCGCCCTATGCGGGGCGAGGCTTTCCCGAGCCCGGCGATGACCCCGAAATCGTTGCCCTGATTCGCCAGGAGCTTAGTGAGCACCTCACGGGCACGCCGACCGTGGACCAGTGGCGGGCCTTGGCGACCAAGATTCGCGACCTGATCTCCGTGGAGAACAAGCGGAAGAACATCGTGGGCGAGGGCTTCGAGGACACCCTAGCAAACATCATTGCGCGGGCCGACGGGCTAGACCGCTTCAAGCTGTTCACGCGGAGCATGCTCCACGACATTCCTGGGTTCGCAAACCGGCGAGCCAACGAAAAGCCTGTGAGAGTTGACCTCGCGCTTGTGCGTGCCACCGATCAGCATCGCATCATGGTCACCGCGAAATGGAGCACTCGGGCAGATCGTGAGGAGCAGATCAAGACGGACCACCAGAAGTACATCGCTGCGGAATCACTGAGCGACACGTTCGAGTACGTCATGGTAACCAACGAGTTCGATCCGGCCCGCCTGAAACGCGCCTGCGAGTGGACTTCAGGCAATTCAAAGATGCTGCACCGGGTCGTCCACATTAGTCCGGCTGCACTACGCGCGGTCTACGGCGACCGGCCGGAGTCCACGATGGCCGAGGTCGTCCGCTACATTGACAATGGCAGGATCGTCTCCATCGACGATTGGATCGATGAGCTGATGGCTCTCCCACCAGCTACCGGGTAAGGGAGAACTCCCCCGACTACAAGCGCGGCATTTGGCCGTAGGTCTTTAGCTCGACCACGAACCGCCACACGAATCGCCCCGCCATTCCGGGCCGTTACGGTGGCAGTTTCGCTCAGCCCCTTGACGCCCTGCCCACCGTTGGCAGACTGGTGGCTCTCCCTGAGGGGCCCCTTCCCCTTGCCCATCGCGGGCGAAACAACGAGGGAC
>CAYZCV010000250.1:0-3121 GCA_964476965.1 uncultured Opitutus sp.
TTCATGACCGCCAATCTGCTCGCGCATTCCCGCATCTTCCGCGCCGGCATCGCCCGCAGCGGCGCCTACAATCGCACGCTCACGCCCTTCGGCTTCCAGGCCGAGGATCGCTCGTTCTGGGAGGCTCCCGAAGTCTACGGCGCCATGTCGCCCTTCTACCACGCGCCCAACATCAAGGATCCGATCCTCCTGATTCACGGCGAGGCCGACAATAACACCGGCACCTACCCCATCCAGAGCGAGCGCTTCTACGCTGCGCTCAAGGGCCATGGCGCCACCGCCCGCCTCGTCATGCTGCCGCACGAGAGCCACGGCTACGCCGCCCGTGAGAGCCTGCTCCACATGCTCTACGAAGAGGAAACCTGGCTGGACAAGCATGTGAAGAACGCGCCGGTCCCGGCCCGGTGATCCGCCGGCCCGGCGCGCCCCCTGGCGTGACCGGGCCCGCTGCGCATGACCGCTGCCGCCCTCGCGCTCGTTCTTACCGCTTCGGTCTGCCACGCGGTCTGGAACCTCGCGGCCAAGCGCGCCGGCGGCGGCCTGCCCTTTGTCGCCGCCACGGGCCTGGTCATCAACGTCCTCTACCTCCCGGTCGTCCTACTCTACGTGCTCTGGCGTCCGCCGGATCTGAGCACCGCCGCAATCGGCATCGTGGTCGGCAGTGCCGCCCTCAAGGCCGCCTACTCGCTCTCGCTGCAGCGCGCCTACCGCTCAGGCGACTTCTCCGTGGTGTACCCGCTCGCCCGCGGGACCGGACCGCTGCTGACCATGCTCATCGCCGTCAGCCTGCTTGGCGAACGTCCCCATCCGCTCGGCATCATCGGCGGCCTATTGGTCATCGCCGGCATCTTCTTCCTCACGGGTGGTCCGGCGCTTTGGCGCAGCGACCGCTCACACCTGCGCACCGGCATCGGGTACGGGCTGCTCACGGGCTTCTTCATCGCCGCCTACACGCTCTGGGACCGCCGCGGGGTGGCCGACGCCGGCATTCCGCCCGTCCTTTTCGACGCCGGCACCGCCTACGCGATGACGCTCCTGCTCGCACCCTTCGCCTGGAAGCGCCGCGCCGAGGTGGTCCACGAATGGCGCACCCACCGCCGCGAGATCCTGATCATGGCCACGCTGTCTCCCTTCGGCTACATCCTGATCCTGACGGCGATGACCTTCACTCCCGTGAGCTACGTCGCGCCCGCGCGCGAGGCCAGCATCCTGATCGGGTCCTTCCTCGGCGCCAAGTACCTCAAGGAAGCCGACAGCCCCCGCCGGCTCGGCGCAGCGGCCGCGATTGTCGCCGGCATCGTGCTGCTTGCTCTGAGTTGAGAGAAACGAGCCACCACGAGTTCAACCACGGGCGGACACGGATTCAAAGCGGCAGATGCAACCCCTACGACCCGCTCATCATCGTCGGATCGTATCCGTGTGAATCCGTGCCCATCCGTGGTTAAACTCCGGATCGACCGGCTTCTCGCGCTGCCGGCAGCGCGACGGAGAAGGTGGTGCCAAGACCGGGCTGCGAACGCGCCTCGATCATTCCGCCGTGGTTCTTGATCACATTGAACGTCGTCGCCAATCCGAGGCCGGTCCCCTTGTGCTTGGTGGTGAAGAAGGGCTCCCAGATGCGGGCCAGTTGCTCCGGTGGGATGCCGCAGCCGGTGTCCGCGACGGTCACCTCCACCCACCGGCCGCGCGCGCCGCGATCCGCGTTCCGGGCCGCGACGGACAGGACGCCGCCTTCCGCCATCGCCTGCACCGCGTTCACCGCGAGATTGGAAAACACCTGATCGATCTGCACCGGATCGATGTTCACCTCCACGAGGTTGTCCTCGATCGCCAGATCCAGTCGCACCGCCGTGGTCGCCACGGCGCCCTTCGCGGCGGCCGTCAGAATCGGTGCGAGTGGAAGGCGGCGCGGCTCCGGTGTGGATCCCCGGGCGAAGCGCAGCAGGTTGTGCGAGAGATCCCTCGCCCGGAGCGCGGCATCCTCGACCGTCCGCACATGATCGGGCGCCTTGCCCGGCAGCCCCGGGGTCTCCTTCAGGAAAGACGTGTACCCGAGAATGATCGCGAGCAGGTTGCCGAAATCATGGGCCACGCCGCCGGCGAGCAGGCCCAGAGACTCCAGCCGTTGCGCGCGCGCCGAGCGTTCCCGCTCCTCGGCCAGGGCCCGCTCCGCCGCCCGGCGCTCGGTGATGTCGGTGAAGACGCCGAAGATGCCGATCGGTTCGCCGCGTTCATTGCGAATCAGATCCGCCCGCACGAAGGCCGGCAGCACCCGGCCGGAGCGGGTCTTGATCTCCGTCTCGCCGCGCCACGACTGACCGGACCGAATGCAGGCATGGATCTCGGCCGCGACCGTCTTGTCCGCGAAGAGCACGGCCGGCTCCTCGCACGCATTCAGCTCATCGGTCGTGTAGCCAAACAATTCCCGGTGGGCGCGATTATGATAGAGCGAGTTCGACTCCATGTCGCCGATCCCGATCGCATCGGACGCGCTTTCGAGCGCCTGGTGCATGCGATGCAGGATCTCGCGCGTCTCCGCGTGGGCACGCTGCTCCGTCCGGCGAACGCGCTCGCGACGCACCCAGACAACCGCCAGCGCTCCGGTCAGGATCAGGCACAGGGCCCACGGGATCAGGACGGAAACGGCCATAGGCGGGACCGGCCCGGACGCCGAAAGTGAACGCAGGCGGGAGGAAACATGGAGTTAACCCCCTCCATCGGCACAGGCCCGCCGGATCTGAAATGGCCGCCTGCGGCGCAAACCACGGTAAGCGTTGCAGCAAATCCGGTTTGTCCTACCATTCGGACGTGAACTCGCGCTTCCTTCGCATCCTGGCCGGCCTCGGTGTTGTCCTCGCCGTGGCCTTTATCGTCTGGAAGCGCCAGCCCCCGCCCGCCGCGCCCACGCCCGCGGCCCAGTTGACCACCCCGCCGGCCGCAGCCGCCGCCCGGGAAGTGGCGATCCAGGACGGCAAGACGATCGATTTTTCGAAGGGATCGGCCGAGATCCGCTCCACACCGGCTGATCAGGCCGCGATCGAGGCCGCCCTCCGCGAAATGCAGGAGGCGACCAAGAACATCTCGTTCGAGCCCCCGGCCAAAGCGGCGCCCTGAGCGGGCC
>CAYZCV010000251.1:0-3108 GCA_964476965.1 uncultured Opitutus sp.
TCTGGCGAACCCCGGTCCCGCCCGGCCACGACGCCCTGCGCGCCCTGATCGAGGCCAAGGCCCGCGAACTGTGGCCGGTGGAGCGGCGGCGGCGCGCTGGCGCGCGATCGCAGATTTGAGATTCCGCGGGCGGAGCGGAGCGGGCGGACGCGGAGTTGGGGGTTGGTTGCTGGGGGTTGGGGGTTCGATAGCGCGGCGCCGGCGGGCGCCGCCCACTATGAGACGTGAGATTTCGCGGGCAGCGCCCGCGGCTGCACTCGAACTTCCAACCCGCAGCTCCCAACGGACAACCAGGCGGCGGAGCCGTCACGAAGTTGGAGGTTGGTTGCTGGGGGTGCACCGTTCCGGGCTGCTGCCCGGCCGGTACGCGACCGACGTTCTTGCTGCGCAAAACGTAGGCGCGCGGGTTCGACAGCGTAAGGCGGCGGGCGCCGCCTAATATGGAATTTGAGGTTCCGCGGGCAGCGCCCGCGGATGCACTCGAACCTCCAACTTCCAACCTCCAACCCCCAACCCAGGCGGGCGCCGTTGCGACGCCCGCCTTGTCCTCAAGTCTCGACAAAACCGGGTTTGCGGCTTTCGTTTTGAGACCCCAATTATGATGATGAATTCCGTGCTCCTCCCCCAGAGCCGTCGGCTGGCCTCGGCCTGCGCCGCTCTGGCGCTTGTGTCCTCCGTCGGTCTCGCCCAGGCGCCCAAGGCCGCCCCCGCTCCCGCCGCTCCCAAGCCGTTTGAGGTCATGGACTATGGTCCTTTCCTCTCTGCCACCATCTCCGCCCCGGCCCCCGGGGCCAATATCGCCAACAAGGGCATCGCCATCAAGGTCGGGCCCAATGGCGAGGGCGCCGTCCTCTTCGATATCGATCTCCTGCGCTTCGCCGCGGGCTGGACCGGCAAGTTCCTCAATCTGAATGGCGTCGTCTTCGACGCCCGCCATGGCCCCAACCCGAGCGTCGCGGGCGATCTCGCCTTCGTCACCAACGCCGGCCCGGGCTGGTCCGTCGACGCCGGCCGCCCCGATCGCCCCGGCGAACTCGCCGATCCGCGCGCCACGCCCTTCGGCCCGCTCCCGGCCTCCCATGGCAAGTACCGCGGTCTCTACGTCAATGGCAGCCAGACCGTCGTCGCCTACACCATTGCCGACACGGAGGTCCTCGAACTCCCCGGCCTGACCCAGGCCGACGGCCAGAACATCTTCACGCGCACGCTGCAGGTCGGTCCGATGAAAGAGGGCCGCACCATGGTCGTCGCGGATGTCGTCCCCTTCGGCAGCGCCCCCGCCGTGGAAAAGTCCGCCTCCGGCGCGACCACGCTGGGCTTCACCGCCGTCGATGCGACCAAGACGCTCGTCACCCTCGCCGGCGCCCCCGAGGGCGCCAAGATCGAGGTGATCAATGGCTCCCGCGTGATCCTGCGCGTCCCTGCGATGACCACCGGCGCCACCTTCCGCCTCGCGATCTGGAACGGCAAGGCCGCCGATGAGGCCAAGGCCGAGGCCGCCATCGCCAAGCTCGGCGCCGTCGCCGATGTCGCCGCGCTGACCAAGGGCGGACCCGCCCGCTGGACCGCCCCGATCACGACCAAGGGCACGCTCGGCGCCAATGACGGCGCCTACGCCGTCGATACGATCACCGCCCCCTACGACAATCCCTACAAGTCCTGGCTGCGCTTCGGCGCGATGGACCTCTTCGCCGACGGCACCCGCGCCGCCCTCACCACCTGGAGCGGCGATGTCTGGATCGTCTCCGGGATCGATGCGACCCTCGGCGAGCTCAAGTGGAAGCGCTTCGCCACCGGCCTCCACCAGCCGCTCGGCCTGCGCATCGTCAACGACGAGATCTACGCCCTCTGCCGCGACCAGCTCGTGCGCCTCAAGGATCTCAACAACGACGGCGAGGCCGATTTCTACGAGTCCTTTAACAATGACGTGATCGTCTCGCCGAGCTTTCACGAGTTCGCGCTCGATCTGCAGACGGATGCCGAGGGCAATTTCTACTTCGCCAAGGGCGGCGCGGTCCGCCCAGGCGGCCGCGGCTGGCAGGTCATCACCCCGCACACGGGCAGCGTGATCCGCATCTCCAAGGACGGAAAGAAGCTCGATGTCTTCGCCACGGGCGTGCGCGCCCCGAATGGCATGAGCGCCGGCGGCCCGCGCGGCGAGATCACCCTCGCCGACAACGAGGGCACCTGGACCCCGACCTCCCGCCTCAACATCGTGAAGCCGGGCGATTTCCTCGGCGTGGTCGACCTCTCGCATCGCGACGAGGCCCCCACGACCCCGGGCAATCCGGTCACGTGGATCCCGCACTCCATCGACAATTCCTCCGGCGGCCAGGTCTGGGTTCCCGATGAGCGCTTCGGCCTGCCCAAGGGCCAGCTCCTTCACACCAGCTATGGCAAGAGCTCCCTCTTCGTCGTCGCCTACGAGGCGCTCGCCGACGGCACGGTGCAGGGCGGCGTGAGCCGTCTGCCCCTCGAGTTCGAGGCGGGCATGATGCGCCCGCGCTTCAATCCCAAGGACGGCCAGCTCTACATCGCCGGCCTCAAGGGCTGGCAGACGACCGCCCGCCGCGACGGCGCCTTCCAGCGCGTCCGCCGCACGGACAAGCCCGTCGAGGTCCCGGTGGCGCTCAGCGTGAAGCCCGATGGCATTGAGGTCGGCTTCACCGCCCCGCTCAACAAGGCCTCGGCCGAGGATCTGCAGAACTGGAGCCTCGAGCAGTGGAATTACCTCTGGTCCCAGGCGTATGGCTCGGCCGAATACTCGGTGGTCGACCCGACCAAGCAGGTCCGCGATCCGGTCACGGTCAAGAGCGCCAAGCTCTCCGCCGACGGGAAAAAAGTCTTCCTCGAAATCCCGGGCCTGAAGCCGGTCATGCAGATGAAGATCAAGTTCCTCGTCGATAGCGCGAGCGGCGCGCCGTTGGACTACGAGATCTATAACACGGTGGCGAAGGTGCCGGCGCGGTAACGCGCGGGGCGCGCGTTACCGGGGAGACGGGAGGCTGGAGACGGGAGGCGGAAGCGCGCGGAGAAACCTGAGACTTGAGACCTGAAACCTGAGTTTGCGGAATCTGAACCTGTAGCCGGGCTCGTTGAGCCCGGGGA
>CAYZCV010000252.1:0-3007 GCA_964476965.1 uncultured Opitutus sp.
CAGGCGCTGCCCAGTCCAACCAGTCCGCCACCAATGACACAGATCTTCATAGGGAAAGGGGCCTTATCTTTCGGCAGGGAGCCGCTCTACTGCGACGATCCGCCCGGTAAACTTGCGTCCGAATGCGTCGGACACCGGGTTGTGGCCGACCGCAATGTCGCCCGGCGAGGCGTCGTAGGTTTCGTACTCACCCGCCAGCACCTCGGCACCGTTGAGCGTGAGACGGAAACGCCGCTTCCGTGCGCTCACCTCCTCCGGGGTGAGGCCATCAAACCAGGGGTGCTCAGCCGGCGGATACAACGCGCCCATATCCAGCTCGAGCACATGCTCCGCTGCGTAGTCGATCGGCAGGGGCGGGGTTTTCGGCCCACCGTAGCTGGTGTGCTCGAATCCGAGCACCACGCTACGATCGTCCTGGTAGTAGACGTACAGGAAGTCCGCGCGGAACGACAGGCCCGTGACGACCAACGGCTCCAACTGGCCCGTGCGGCCCGCCGGGAACTGCAGACGGATGCGCAGCGGGCCATGTCGCGTGGCGCCGTCGCCGCCCATCCACTGCGACAGATGGTTGAAGGCGCGCGCCAGTTTCCCGTAGGTCTCGGGGTTGTGGTAGCGAAGCAGATCGTTGTGCTGAAGACTGACGAAGACATTGAAAAGCACGGTCACTGCCAGCGCTCCCAGCCAGACCATGCGACCGGCCCGACGCAGCCGTCCGCCGACGCTTCCTTCCCAGGCCATAATCCCTGCGACCGCCACCACCATCATGACCGGGACGAAATCGACGAAGTAGCGATTATTCGCTCCGGACAGCAGGAGCAGGAATCCCTGGTTGATGACCACCACGAGCCCCGCGCACACGAGAAAATGACGCAAGGCCACGCGCGCCTCATCGTCCACCACCCGCCTCAGGCGCAGCAGTCCCAGTGCCATCCACAGCACCGGCAGGGTCACCAGAGACCCATACATGTTCTCCTGGCCGGTGTATCCGGCCGGAAAGACGAAGGGCGCAAAGGGGGTGACTTGGACGAAGGGGAAATAGATGCTGAGCTGCGCGGGGGCCAGCAGGTAGAACCACAGGTTCGCGCGGGCAAAGCCGGCGGCAAACATGGAGGCGGTCTGCTGATTTCCTCCGGCGAGCTGAAAGTGCGTGCCGAACTCCGTGATGCTGCCAAAACGGGCGACATTGTAGGTCATCAGGCACAGCCCAATGAATCCAATCGGTCCGAGCCCAGCTCCCAGCAGGCGACCCCAGCCGAGCACGTCGTCGCGCAGCCCCGCCCGCCAGGCGGCCCGGATCCGTGGAGCGAGATGCCAGCCCAGCACCGCGGCGGCCGTCAGGACGAAGTGCGGACGCGAGGCCACCGCGAGGCCAAGCGCCAGGCTTGATCCGGCCAGCCACCATTCGGTCCGCACGGTCCGCCGCGCAGCCCGCTCTATGAACACGAGGGCCAAGAGCGTGAAGAAACTGCCGCAGGCAATCGCGAGCTCGTAGTAGACCGGGCGCCGCAGCAGCACGGGAATCAGGCTGCCAAAGGCCACGGCGATCGCGGCCGCCACGACCACCCAGCTAGGCGTGGCGGGAAAGTAACGGCGACGCAGTGCGCAAACGAGGACCACGCCCAACGCAGCCGTGCCCCAGCCAAACACCGCGGTGGCGATATGCTGGGGAAGGTAGGACCCCGTCAGCGCCTTCCACGGAGCCAGCAACACCACGGCCGGAGCCGGTCCGAAATAGAGGTAGTACCGTCCATTGCGGTAGCTGACGTCATGAAATCGGCGGAACGGCGCGTTTTGCGCCGGGTCGTACGGATCTGCGAGCTCAGCCAATTCCGGCGCCGGCCTTTCGACGAAGCTTAACTGTCCCGCCAGGAATCCATCCGCCAGGCGATTGTAGAGATCATGGGGCTGCAGCTTGAACGACCAACGATCCAGAGCCGAGGTGGCGGTCCAAACATAGAAGAAGGCAGCCAGCACCAGCACGACCCCCAGCAGGGCGGTCTCGAAGGCCTTCCCACGGCGGGGACTGGAGGGCAGATGAGAGGGAGACTCCATGAAAGAGGGGAAGCGCAGAGTAGGAGAAAGCGGCCGGATCCGCCGATTGCAAGGCGCCGTGCCGCAACTCTCGCTTGATCATCCCGGCAATATCGCCGACTGATCTTGCCCAGCCGGCCTTCCGGCCCGAGCACGCAAGTCCCGCGATGTCCCTCCCTCCTCCTCCCCGTTCACCCTGGCACCACCTCGCGCGACGCCGCGAACTTTGGTGGCAGTTCACCGTGCGGGCGATCGAGATGAAGCACCGGGGCAGCCACCTCGGCCTGCTGTGGGCCCTGCTCAATCCCCTCATGATGCTCGCCCTCTACGGCGTCGTCTTCGGACTCTTCTTCAACAACCGCTTCAAGGTGCTGCCCGACGAGACCGGCATCGATTTCGCGCTCGGGGTTTTCCTCGGACTGATCCTTTTCCATGTGGTCGCCGAGACCTTGGGCGCGGCCCCGACGCTCATCACCGGCAGTCCCAACCTGGTCAAGAAGGTCGTTTTCCCGCTGGAAATTCTGCCGGTTTCTCAAATCGGGGCTTTCTGGTTCACCGCCCTGGTCAGCCTCGTTCTGCTCATCGTCGGAGCCGCGGTCATCGGCCGGGGCCTCACCCTCGAGGGTTTGCTCTGGCTGCCGCTCATTCTGGTGCCCCATGCCCTGCTTTCCGCCGGGATGGGCCTGTGGCTGTCGGCCATCGGGGTGTTTTTTCGCGACATCACGCAGGTGGTGGCCTTCACCTCGCAGATTCTGCTGTACGCGTCCGCCGTGTTTTACTCCACGGCGCTGGTGACGCCCTCGGTGTGGTCCATCCTGCAATGGAATCCGATTCTGCAGACCATCCATCTCTCCCGGGACGCGCTGCTGTGGCACCAGCCCCTTGACCTGGCCTGGCTCGGCTACACCTACCTGACCGGAGCGGTTGCGCTCATCACCGGCTGGTTCTTTTTCCGCAAGGTCCAGCCCGCCTTCGC
>CAYZCV010000253.1:0-3003 GCA_964476965.1 uncultured Opitutus sp.
TCACCAAGATCACCTCCTTCGGCGCCTTCGTGGAGCTCAAGGACGGCATCGACGGTCTGGTGCACATCTCGCAGATCAGCGAGGAGCGCATCGACAAGGTGAAGGACATCCTCAAGCCGGGCCAGGCAGTCACGGCCCGCGTCATCAAGATCGACCGCGAAGAGCGCCGCCTGGGCCTCTCGATCAAGGCCGCCAACTACTCGGCCGACCAGCTGGCCGCCGAGACGGCGACCTACGAGGCGCTCAACCGCGACTCGAGTGGCGACATGATGAACCTCGGCGACATCCTCGACGAGGCCGCCAAGAAGGAATAAGTCCTCACGACCCTTCAGAATTCAAAGCCGCCCGGAGCAATCCGGGCGGCTTTTTTGTGGGCGGATGGCGGCCGTCCGATTGCCACGCAGCGTGTTGGGCATCCGTCCCATCGGTCCTATCAGTCCCATGAGACCTATAGGACTGATGGGACCGATGGGACCAATAAAAAGGCCGGCCATGGCTGGCCGGCCTTCGAAGTGGCGGGAGGGAGCTGACCCTCAGTTCCGGGCTGACTTGGCCGGCTTGGCGGAGCGGGTCTCGATGAACTCGCGGATGACTTCCATCCGCTGGCGCTGACGTTCCTCGACCTCGATCTCCTCCTTGGTGAGCTGGGTCTCGTTCCGGTGAATCGCCTTCCGCATCTTCGACAGCGCAATGTTCTGCAGCTGGCGGATGCGTTCGCGGGTCACCTTGAACTTGCGACCGACCTCCTCGAGCGTGAGCTCGTCATACCCGTCGAGTCCGAAGCGATGGCGGATGATCTCCGCCTCACGCGGCTCAAGCGACGCGATCATCTTGTGGAGGTCGGAATTCTTCGAGCGCTCGCTGAGCGACTCATACGGGCTCGTGGCGTTTTCGTCGCCGACGATGTCGCCGAAGGTCGACGAATCACCGTCCTCGCCGATGGGGGCGTCGAGGGACGTCGGGCGCACGCTGACGCTCTTCAGATGCGCGACCTTATTGGTCGGGATCTGGAGTTCGATGGCCAACTCTTCGTCCGTCGGCTCGCGGCCGAGTTCCTCGGTCAGGGCCATCGCGGTGCGGCGCATCTTGGCGATCTTGTCGACGAGATGGACGGGCAGGCGGATGGTCTTGGATTGGTTGGCGAGGGCGCGCTTGATCGACTGCTTGATCCACCAGGCCGCGTAGGTGGAAAGCTTGCCGCCCTTACGGGGATCGAAGCGCTCGACGGCCTTGATCAGGCCGATGTTGCCCTCGCTGATGAGGTCGAGCAGCGGCAGACCGAAGTCCTTATAATCCATCGCGATTTTTACCACGAGACGGAGGTTCGCCGAGATCATGTGATCGCGGGCGGCCTTGTCCCCGCGGCGGATGCGACGGGCGAGCGTGACTTCCTCGGCCGGCGTGAGGAGGGCGGTCTTGCCGATCTCCTGAAGGTACAGCTGGAGATTGCTGCGGTCGGACGACGAGGGGAGTGATTCGCGCTGGCCGGGCTCGGCCTTGTCGCGTTCAAGGAAGGACGGAGGCGCGTCGGGCGCCGACGTGAGGGTGGCGGTGGCCGTGGAGTCGAGGGAATCGCCCTCGTCTGCAGTCGAACGTGCGTGTGTCGTGATTGAAGCCATGACGTGGGGAGCGCTCAGGTGAGAGGTGGGTGCGGAGAGAAAATTCCCGTGGGCGCCAATTTAGGTTGTGACCCCCTTTAGCGGGAAGCGTTCCAGTGCAGTCCGGAGAGGCCCTCCCTCGAGACCGTCCGTTCGGACCGCTAAAGGGCGGGCCAGGATGGCGCGAAGGGGTGGGACAGGGCGGCGAGCGTGGCGCACAAGGGGAGTGAGTTCGCTGAATGAAACGAACGACGCGGGCGTTTGGATGCGTCGCACGATTCACCCGGGGCAGTCGTCCTCGACTGGCTCCCGTCGGACTAGCCGAGTGCTTGGCCGCGGATTGCGCGGAGGGACGCGGATCAAGCCAGATCCCGTGGAAGGCCCCAACGTCCCCCGGCCGTCTTGGCCCCTCGTGGGATCGGTGGCTGAATCCGGATCGTTTCCGCGTGATCCGCGGGCACGATCTGCCATCTGTCCGAATCAGAGCTGGCTCGCGATGGCCGCGGCCTTGAACAAGGCGGAGGCCTTGTTGACGGTCTCCTGGTACTCCGACGCGGGCACGCTGTCGGCGACCACGCCGGCGCCAGCCTGGATGTGCAGGCGGCCGTCCTTGAGCAGCGACGTGCGCAGCATGATGCAGGAGTCGAGATTGCCGTCGTAGCCGAAGTAGCCGAGGGCACCGGCATAGAAGCCGCGCTGCGAAGGCTCGTTGGCGGCGATGATCTGCATCGCCCTGATCTTGGGTGCGCCGCTGACGGTCCCGGCGGGGAAGGTGGCACGCATGAGGTCGTAGGCAGTGCGCTCCTTCGCGATCTTGCCCTCGACCTGCGAGACGATGTGCATGACGTGCGAGTAGCGCTCGACGATCATCATCTCCGGCACGGTGACGCTGCCAAACTCGCAGACCCGACCGATGTCGTTGCGGGCGAGGTCGACGAGCATGAGGTGCTCGGCGCGTTCCTTGTCATCGGCGAGCAGATCCTTTTCCAGGGCGAGGTCCTCGGCGGGCGTGGCGCCACGCTTGCGGGTGCCGGCGATCGGACGAATCTCGACGAGGCCATCCGTGAGGCGGACGTGGACTTCGGGCGAGGCCCCCACAATCGCAAAGTCACCCGTCTCGAGGATGAAGGTGTAGGGGGACGGATTGACCGTGCGCAGGGCGCGGTAGAGATCGAGCGCCGACCGGGTGAACGGCGTCGTGAAGCGCTGGGAGGGGACGACCTGGATGATGTCGCCCGACCGGATGAATTCCTTGGTCTCCTCGACCACCTGCTCAAAGCGCTCGCGGGTGAAGTTGCCGGGCGGCACGGTGACCTTGGCGACTTCGACCAGCGGGGCCGGCGCGAGCGAACGCGGTTTGCGCAGGAGCGCGTAAAGGTGCTCAAGTTCCGCCACGGCCCGGTCG
>CAYZCV010000254.1:0-2952 GCA_964476965.1 uncultured Opitutus sp.
AGCACCACGTAGCTCATCAGGTTCACCGGGTCATTGAGCACCACAACCCGCCACTGGTCCTGCAGGGCCAGCTGGGTCGCGGCGCTCAGCTCGGGTGCCGGCGCGGTCTTCGTTCCCGGTCCGCTCATGCGCGGGTGGCGGCCTCGGACACCGCCGCCGCGAGGCGCGACTCCGCCTCGGCCAGCGGCACCTTCGCGACGTCCTTCGACGTGCGGGCCTTGAGTTCGACGATGCCGTCCTTGAGTCCCTTGCTGCCGATCGTGAGGCGCAGCGGGAGTCCGATCAGATCGGCATCCTTGAACTTCACGCCGGGGCGCTCGACGCGGTCGTCGATGAGGACATCCGCGCCGGCCTTTTCCGCGGCCGAAGCCAGCTTGCGGGCGAGTTCCATCATCTCCGGCAGCTGCGGATCGAGCACGACGATGAGCACGTGGAACGGAGCCACCGCCCACGGCCAGACAATGCCGTCGGCGTCGTGGCTCTGCTCGATCACGGCCTGCAGGGTGCGGCTGATGCCGATGCCGTAGCAGCCCATGACCATCAGGTGGGACTGCTTCTGGTCGTCGGTGTAAACGGCGCCGTACTTCTCCGAGTACTTGGTGCCGAGCTTGAAAATGTGGCCGACCTCAATGCCGCGACGGACCTTGAGGGGTTGACCGCTCTTGGGGTCGGGCTCGCCCGGACGCACGCGGCGGAAATCGCCGAACTTGGTGATCGCGAGATCGCGGCTCACGTTCACGTGACGCAGGTGGAAACCATCCTTATTGGCGCCGGTCGTGCCATTGCCGATGAGGCGGATCGCGTGGTCGGCAAAGACCCCGGCCAGCGCCGCGGCATTGCGGATCGTGCCCTTGACTGCGCCCAGGCTGCCGGGCTTGGCGCCGAGCACAGGTTCGATCTCTTCGGCCGTGGCCGCGCGGAAAACGGTGAAGCCGAGCGAACCCAGCTTCGCCTCCTCCAGTTCGTCCGAGCCGCGGATGATCACGATGAAGGGCTTGCCGTCGCCGATGTAGACGAGCGTCTTGAACTGCTGATCGGCCGGCACGGAGAACGGGGCCGAGGCCAGGGCCGCGATGGTGACAACCCCCGGCGTCGCAAACTCCTCCACCGCGCCGACCGGGGCCGCATCGGCCAGGTCCGCAGGCACCAGCGCACTCGTCGCCTTCTCGCGATTCGCCGCGTAGCCGCTCTCCTCATTGTAGATCACGTCGTCGTCACCGATCTCGGCCGGGACCATGAACTCGTGGGAGAAGCTGCCGCCCATCACGCCCGTATCTGCCTCGACGGCGATGGCCGTCACCCCGATGCGGCGGAAGAATGCCTCGTAGGCGCCCTTCATTGCGAAATAGCTCTTCACCGCGCCGTCGTCATTCGCGTCGAACGAGTAGGCATCCATCATCACGAACTCGCGCGCGCGCATCAGGCCGAAGCGCGGGCGGATCTCGTTCCGGAACTTGGTCGCGATCTGGTAGAAATTCTTGGGCAGGTCGCGGTAGCTCGAGATCTCGGCCTTCACGAGGGGCGTGATGACCTCCTCATGGGTCGGCCCGAGCACGAACTCGGGTTCGCGGCCGGCGCGCTTGCCGTCCCCGGCGCTGTCGGCGCGGAACATGATCTCGCGGGCGGCGGCCCAGCGGGGGCCCTGCTCCCAGTTCTCGGCCGGATGGAGGTGGGGCATCCACAGCTCGATGCCGCCGGCGGCGTCGAGCTCCTCACGGCAGATCTGGGTGAGCTTCTGCATCACGCGCAGGCCGAGCGGCATGTAGGTGTAAAGGCCGCCGCCAAGCTTGCGCACGAGACCGGCGCGAACCAGCAGCTTGTGGGACGCGATTTCCGCGTCGGCCGGGCTTTCCTTGAGGGTCGGGATGAAAAACTGGGACCAGAGCTTCATGAAGCCCGCCAACGAAGCACCCACCCTCCCCCGGGGCAACCGTATTCCAGCCCCGACGGCCCACCGCCATCGGGGCTGAAATACGGATTTCAAATCTGAGATTTGCGATTTCAAATGCGCCTGGCGCGCCCCTCCCCGCTTGCCCCGCGCCATCCCATCCGCTTTGCTCGCCGACCTGCCATGTCTGCCCGTTCCTCCGCCAAGAAGCCCTGGTCCCTCAAGTGGGTCGCGATCGTCATCCTCGCGTGCATCATTCCGTACACGTGGATCACGATCCGGTACCGCAAGCCAGGACCGGCCTTCCAGCCCTACGAGGACTCCAAGAACCGGGCCAATGTGATGCGCCTGCTCGATGCCGGTTACCAGCGGGTCGCGGTGGATGCCCTGCGGCCGGCCGACCCCGCCAAGACCGCTCCGGCCGGCGCCAAGGCCGAGCCCGCGGTCGCGCCCGGCGGCCTTCCCCCGCGCCTGAGCGAGACGCTGGTCGAGATCCCGCTCATGCCCGATCGGGTAAACTCCGTGACCGCCCTCCGCGAGGCCGCGGCCGGGTCGGCCTATCGGCTGCAGTTCACCTGCACGGTGCCCGACAACAAGGAGCAGCTCTCCGGCGCCGAGGTCTATGTGCGTGACCGCGAGCTCACCCTGATCCCCACCTTCGAGAAGATCGAGGGCAGCCTGCTCGCCCGCACGACCGAGAGCGTCGTGCTGATCGAGATTCCCGCCGGCACGCTCAAGCCCGGTCGCTACGTCGCCACCCTCGTCGGTGCGCGCCAGTCGCAGCGCTGGAATCTGGATGTGCGCTGAGGCCGATGGCTCGCCTTCTCCGGAGGGCCGTCAGTCCGCATCCTCCATCCGCACTCCGCATTCCGAAATCCGCAATCGCGCAGGCCCGCGGCCCGCGGCTCACGGCACCATTGACGCGCCCGTCCGGTTCGCAGACAAACAAGTCGACCCACTTCCATGAGCAATGGCTCCGCTACGCCGGCCACCCCGGCTTCCACCACGACGATCAAGCCGACGGACCTGCGCGGCATCCTGAAGTACATCCCGCGCTTCCGTGA
>CAYZCV010000255.1:0-2918 GCA_964476965.1 uncultured Opitutus sp.
GCCGGCACGCGCTTGGTCAGCGCCTGCTCGATGTTCATGTGCACGTCCTCGAGCTGCGTGCTCCACGTGAAGCGCCCGGCCGTGATCTCGGCCAGAATGGCGTCAAGACCGCCATGAATCGCGTCGCGCTCCTTCGCCGTGATCAGCCCGACGTGCGCGAGCATGGCCGAGTGGGCCTTGCTCCCCGCAATGTCGAAGGGGGCGAGCCGGTGGTCAAAGGACACCGATTCGCTGAAACGCAACATGAGGTCCGCCGGACCGGCGGAGAACCGCCCGCCCCACGTGGCCTGGGATTTCTTAGCCATAATAGACGTGCAGCACAGAACCCCGGCGCACGCGGCGCAACGCGAAAGATGGATTGCCCGGGTCGGCTTCCCGCCCACGCTGCCGGCATGCGCCGCTGGTTCACCCTGATCTTCCTTCTCGCCGCCCTCGGCGCCGGGCGGGCCGCGGCGGCGGCGGCGGACGGCCTGCCTGGTCCCGCGTACACCGAGGCGACGGTCGACAAGGTGAAGACCTCGATTTATGTCGGCAGCGTGACGCTCGAGATGCCGCCCTTCCGGCTGACCGACGGCGGCTACGAGTCGTCCTACTCGGCGCGCGTCTTTCCCTATTTCTTCTACAACGAGAAGGGCAGCATCAAGATCGACCTGCCCCCTGACCAGCTGCGGCGTCTGGCGGCGGGCGAACGGGTCGCGTTCATCGGCCATGCGCAGAACCTCGAGGGCGAGCCCCGCCGCGTCGAGGGCCAGGCCACGCCCGAGGACGCGGTTTCCGGCACGATCAAGGTCAGGATCTGGGTCAGCCCGAAGATCGAACTGATCTTCAATTCACGCTACCGGTTCACCGGCCGATCGAGTTGATGGGGCCGGCCTTGCAGAGGCCCGGCGGTTGGCAACATCGTCGCGCCCAGCCATGTCGGGATCGGCGCGCCCGGCTCCCACATTCACCGTCAACTCACCGCCGCCGTCCCGAGTCGCGCCTGGACCGCCGCGAGCGCTTCCGGAATCGCGAAGGGCTTCTGCAAAAAGCCGGCCGCGCCCGCCCGGTTGATTTCCTCCTGCAGCGCATGGCCAAGCTGGCCGGTCATCAGGATCACGCGGATATCCGCCCGAATCTGCCGCATCCGCATGAAGGCCTCCCAACCGCTCATGCGCGGTAGACCGAGGTCGCACAGCACCAGCGACACCATCGCGTGATGGCGTTCAAAGGTCTCGACCGCCTCCGCGCCGTCCCGCGCCTTGAGCACCTTGTAGCCATGGCGTTCCAGGACGAAACCCAGCGCGTGGAGCAGCGAATCCTCATCGTCGACCACCAGAATCGTCGCCCCCGCCCCCACGCCCGCAGCCGGGTCCAAGGGCAGCTGCGGCTCCGCCAGCATGGGAAAATAGAGGCGGAAAACCACGGCCTCACCCGGAGCCTGGTCGCGCTCCACGCAACCCCGGTGTCCGGCCATGATGCTTTCGATCGCCGCGAGCGACAGATCCCGCCGATGCTCCCACGGCGTGCGCGAAGCCCGGCGCGAGCCCGTCAACGAGGGAGAAAGCTGGATCTCCAGGCTGGCATACACCGGCTCCCGAGCGTGGCTGAACCTGACCAGCAGTTCCTCGCCGCTGATCCGCCGCGTGACCATCCGCAGGCGGAAGCCCCGGCCCATCACCTCGTGCGCGCGACGGCAGAGCTCATTGACCATGTAGGCCATGTGCTTGGGGTCGAGCCCGGCCGGACCGAGCAGGGGCTCGGTCTCCAACTCGACCGCCGCCCGCCAGGTGTCATTCGCGCCCACGTTCCGCGCGATCTCGTCGAGGAGCACGTTCAGGTGGATCCGCTGCAAGGCCGGCACGGACTGGCGCGTGATGTAAAGCGTCTGCTTGACGAGATCCGCCGAGCGCTGGACGGCATTGTCGATGCCCTGCACCGCAGTCTGGATACGCTTGGGGTCGCCGCCGCTGTCCTGCAGGAACGCGGTGTAACCCATGATGATCGCGAGCAGGTTGTTGTAGTCGTTGCTGATCGAGCTGGCGGACGAGAGAAAACTCTCGGCCCGATGAAGCTGCTCGAGCCGGCCATCGCGCGCGATCTCGGTCTCGAGGTCGACGACCGTGGTCACGCGGAAGACCTCGCCGCTGGGGGCGACGAGGCGGCGATCGGAGACCTGCGCGAAAATCGGACGCCCGGACTGGCGCACGTAGGCGATCGCCGGCGACGGCGTTTCCCCGGCAATGATCGCCGCGTGCGCGCTCGAGGCCAGGAAGGCGACCTCGGGCGGATGGAGCCGGATGTGGGATCCCCCCACCAGGTCCGCCGCCGTGTAGCCCGTGATCGTGCAGAAGGCGTCGTTGACGAAGCGAATGATGCCCGCGGAATCCGAAAGACAAAAGCCCACCTCGACCTGCTGCCAGGCAGCGGTCGCCAGTGCGGCGAAATCAAGCGGAGCAAGAGAGGCGTTGGGGTCGGACATGGCGCGGATCAGGATATCCAAGGGCGGCAGTCTGGGTAGTCTCCCGAGGCGGTGGACATTGGGGGCCAGAATAAGGCAACTGCATGTTATCCAAGTAAACGCAGAAATATCGCCCCTGAGGGAAATTCCCGATCCCACCCCCACGGATGCACCAGGGGTCGGTCTCCAAACCGGTCTCCGGCTTTGCCCTTGTAGGCCCGACGCCCTGCGCCTAGGTAAACAGCGCCTTGGGTGCCCGTAGCTCAACTGGATAGAGCTCTCGCCTTCTAAGCGAGCGGTCGTGGGTTCGAATCCCGCCGGGCACGCCACGCTGCACCCGTCCGTCGTCGGATCCAAGGCACCCGCCCCGGGTGTCACCGCGGTGCCTCGCTCCCCGTCCCGACGCCCACGGGCTGGCGGCGAGGCAGGGTGAACGCTGGTCAAACTCCAGGTAAGCGCGTCCACGCATCGTTTCCGC
>CAYZCV010000256.1:0-2904 GCA_964476965.1 uncultured Opitutus sp.
TTCACGCTCTCATGCACGAGGAATCGTGTCGGCGAGATGCAGACCTGGCCGGCGTTGCGGAACTTGGCGGCGCCCGCGGCCTTGACGGCCTGGGTCAGGTCGGCGTCCTCAGCGACGATCACGGGTGCATGGCCGCCAAGTTCCATCGTCACGCGCTTCATGTGTTGGCCGGCCAGCGCGGCCAGCTGTTTGCCGACGGGGGTGGAGCCGGTGAACGTGACCTTGCGGATCACGGCGTGCGCGATCAGATACCTCGAGATCTCTGCCGGATTGCCAAAAACAAGACCGATAGTTCCGGCTGGCACCCCCGCGTCGACGAAAGCCTGCAGCAGCGCCGCGGGTGAAGCAGGCGTTTCCTCCGGCGCTTTCACAAGGAACGAGCAACCGGTAGTCAGTGCCGCCGACAGCTTGCGTACTACCTGGTTGACCGGGAAGTTCCAAGGAGTGAATGCGGCCACTGGGCCCACTGGCTCCTTCAGCACCATCTGCTGCACAGCGAGGTTGCGCGGCGGCACGATTCGCCCGTAGGCGCGCCGACCCTCGTCGGCAAACCAGTCGATGATGTCTGCTGCGGACCGCACCTCGATCTGCGCCTCGGCAAGAGGCTTGCCTTGCTCTTGCGTCATCAGCGTCGCAATCTTGTCCACGCGTTCGCGCAGCAGCTCGGCGGCCCGCCGCATCGTCGCGGCGCGCTCATTCGCGGGCACGTCGCGCCACGCGGCGAAACCGCGCTGCGCGGCGTGGAGAGCTCGATCCAGATCGACGATCCCGGCGTGTGCCACCGTACCAATCGGGTGGTTGGTTGCCGGGTTGACGACATCGATCTTGCGGCCATCTACCGCGTCGACCCATTCGTTGGCAATCAAGAGGCGTGTGTCAGTGTAGGCGGCTGTCATCGAACTGTCCTTAATTCGGTTGCTTGGCTTGTTGGTTTCATTGCCACGGCGCGCCGACCCCACTTGGCCATAGCGCGGCTGTTCGGGCCCCCGACGCCCGATCTGTAAGCCGCCCGTCCGCAACCGTGCGGACGCGACGGACCGCGGACGATCGCGGGACGCAGCCGCAGATTGCGCAGGTGCCGCTGAAGCGGTTCTCCTCGGGGATCGCGACGCGCGCGCCGTGTTCCGCGACGATCCGTGCGGCGAGCACGCCGCCCGAACCACCGCCCATCACGAACAGGTCGAATGCCTCTTCTGTCATCTCAATCACCCCATTGCTCGCCGCCGTGCCAATACATGCGACAGCGCAGCCCAATCGTGGCTCTACCGGCGTCTATTCACGAATGAGATCAGCCGCCTTTTCGGCCATCGCGAGTATCGGAAGGTTGGTGTTGCCGCTGATCACCGTCGGCATGATCGACCCGTCGACGACCCGCAGCTTGTCGATCCCGCGAACCCGCAGGCGCGCATCGACGACAGCGTCGCGATCCTGGCCCATGCGGCAGGTGCCGACGGGGTGGTAGATCGTCTCGGCGCGGTCGCGGATCCACTTGCGCCGAGTGGCCGCGCTAGTGAAGGCGTCTTCATCGATCCGTCTCTTGACGAGGCGTGCGAGCGAAGGCTGGTCGATGATGCCGCACATCTGCTCTACGGCGGCCTGCATGCTCACGAAGTCCGATTCGTCGGTGAGGAAGCCGGGATCGATCGCCGGTGCTGCGGTGGGATCCGCCGACCTCAGGCGCAACGTTCCGCGGCTTTTTGGTCGGAGCTGACAGACGCGAACCGTGAAGCCGTGCGAAATCTTCTCGTTGGGGGGTGGGTTGCGCAACGCAATGCTCAAGTGAGCCTGCCACTCTGGCCAGTTGCTATCGCTGCCCGGCCCCCAGAAGGCACCGGCTTCGACACCCTGCGACGTGGCTGGCCCGCCGCCGGTCAGAATGTACTGCGCACCGGCAGCTCCTCCCTTCAACATGCCGAGATAAGGCGTGAGGGTGACCGGCTGCGAAGCCTCCATGCGCAACGCACAGTCGAGATGGTCGTGGAGGTTAGCGCCGACGCTCGGCAGGTCCAATATCGGATCGATGCCATGTGACTTGAGGTGGTCGGCGGGCCCGATTCCTGACAGCATCAGCAGTTGCGGCGAGCAGATGGCTCCGGCTGACAGGATCACTTCGCGCTCGGCGACCAGCGTCGTCTCGCGGCCGCCCTTGGAGATCACGACGCCGCGAACCTCCAGCCCGTTCATCGCCAGCCGCCGGACGAGGCAATTGGTCAGGAGAGTGAGATTGGGCCGGCCCTTCGCCTGCTCAAGATACTTGAAGGCACCCGAACGCCGCCCGTCGGCGATGCTGAGCTCGTAGAACCCCGCTCCCGCCTGCGACGCGCCGTTGAAGCCGTCGTTCGCGGGCAAGCCGGCCGATTTCGCACCTTCAATGAACGCCAGAGACACCGGACTGCGCTGCGTGCCGTATGACAGCCGGATCGGGCCATCGTAACCCCGGTCCGGGTCGCGCGAGTTGGTAACGAGAGTGGCGTCTTCGATCTTGCGAAGGTATGGGCGCAGGCTCGCATAGCCCCACGACGGCAGGCCACGGGCGGCCCATGCGTCGTAGTCTTGTGGATTGCCGCGAATAGCGATCATCGAATTGATCGATGACGATCCTCCGACGACGCGGCCGCGAGGCACGTAGACGCTCCGGTTGCCCAGGTTGGCCTGCGGCTCGGTCCAGTAGCGCCAGTTGTGCCGGGCGCCGGTGTACAGGACCCGGATGCCGGCAGGCATGTGGATGAACACCGACGAGGCCGGCGAACCGGCCTCCACGAGAAGCACCTGAACACGGGGATCCTCGCTCAGCCGCGATGCCAGAACGCAACCGGCCGAACCCGCGCCAATGATGATGTAGTCGTAGGAAAGGGATTTCACAGCGTCGCCTTTGCAGCGCATTCCAGCCTCTTACACGCCATT
>CAYZCV010000257.1:0-2884 GCA_964476965.1 uncultured Opitutus sp.
GCGCAAAGTCGATACCCATCGGGATCGCGACGAGTTTCGATTCGATGCCCGCCTGCCTCAGCTGAGTCGAACTCTCATAGTGCTTGGGCGTGAAAACGACCACCTTGTCTGCGCGCTCGATCGTTCGCCGTTGCAGCGGTGCATACAGCTTCATCAGCCGCTTCTGTCGGACGATGTCGCTGTGCCAACTCAGGACCATGGGCACATCTCGCCCAATCGTGAGCGCGGACAGATCTCCCCATGGATTTGGTGCATGCAGATGGAGCAGATTGCAGTTCCCAGAGCGAAACTCTGCCGCCGCGGCCAAGGGAATCCCAGGGCTGAGTGCTACCGATGCAAGCTTTCCGAAGCCTCGCACTGGGAGCAGACGATAAGGACGTGACGGATCTGGATCCGGCGCCGTGTAGCCCTGCGTGGCCACCAGCGTGGCCGCCACGTCCTTGCCCAGGGCCCGGAGCAAGGTGTCAATGTGGGCCTCGATCCCTGCATAGGGTGGCGGGATGATCTTGCCGATGTGAAGAGGTGCGGGATGACGTCCGTGGGGCACTGGAGAACGGGGGGAGTTCATGGGGTTTTCAGGCCAGCATCCAGCAGCTCAGACAGCGCCCTGGCCGTGAGTTCCGCTGTGGAGTCCCAGGTGAATTCGCGCGCCCGTTGTCGTGCCGCGCCAATCCGCGCTTGACGATCGACGTCAGTGCGGAGTGTCTGCGCCAGCAAGCATGCCTCCAAGGACTCGCGGGAGGTCGGATCGAAATAATCTGCACAATCGCCACAGACTTCCGGCAGCGCGGCCGCGCGTGCAGCGATCACCGGTACTCCCGCGGCCATCGCCTCAAGGGCGGGTAGGCCGAAGCCTTCATACAGCGACGGGACGACCAGCCCGTCCGCTCCGGGAAGAAGCTCGCGCAAGGCTTCATCGGACAAGAAGCCGGTGAAATCCAGGCGGTGGGACAAGCGCCGGATCAATTCACGGGTCTGCGTGTCGTTGGTGCGATAGCCCTCGGCCTTGCCGACCAGCACCAAGCGATGCGGAATGCGAGCCGCCAGGCCCTCAAAGGCCTGCAGGAGCAGCACAAGGTTTTTGTGTGGCCGCAGATTCCCGATACACACGAAGCGTGGAGGTCGGGAATCGCTCGGCACAGCCACTCCTCCAAACCACACGGGCTCGACCCCGAGCGGCGTGACCAGCGATCGGTGCCGCGCCGTCCCGACATATCGAACGAACTCCGAGGCGGTGAAGGCCGAGTTGAACAAGATCAACTGTCCTCTGGAACGAAGGCTCCTGAAGAAGAGTCTGGCCGCTGAGCGTACAAGCAGCTCTGAGGGGCCGTGAGAGCCCATGGCCAGTTGGGCCACGTCATGCACCGTTGCCAACATGGGCGTGCGGGTGAACAAGGGATGCGCCAGGCTCGTCGCCCAGAACAGGTCGGCATCCTTCGTCAGGCGACGCAAGTCAATCTGTTCACGTACACCAAGTGGACGAGCATCACTCTCGATGAACCTCACCGTTCCTGGCGCAAGATAGTCGTGCCTGGCTTGACCTCCGGACTCGATCAGCGCGCTGAAGGACACCCCCGAAAATCGAGCGATGACGCGCGGCACCACACAGCGGATGTAGGTGCCGATACCGGAATCGAAGGCCTTTCGGGCGTCGATCAGGATTTGCATTCGGCCGCTCGTTTGAGTAGGAAGTTGTAGGCGAAGGCGGCGAATTCGTCGGCGATTCCCAGGCTCGCTGCGCTGAGCAGCCTAGAGCCGCGACCGGATATCTCTGCTTTACAGGCCAATACCTTCAGCCCTTGCTCGCACAGAAAACGCGTCGCGCTGCGTCGTGTGTAGAAGCGCAGATGGGTTCGATCAAGGATGCCGTCTTGCCTGTACTGAAAGTCGCCTTGAACGACGAGTCCATGAACCACCGAATAATGTCGCAGGTTTGGCAGGGCAACCAAGACACGGCCGCCCGGGCTCAGCCATCCAAGCGCGCGTCGAAGCACATGAGCAGGGTCCTCTAGATGCTCGAGTACGTGGCTCAGCACCAGCAGGTCAAAGTGTCCGCGAGGAAAGTCAACTGAAGCGGGATCGCGCACATCACCCACCTGGATCTCGTCGACGGCATGGTGGAAACGGGCACGCTCCGCGGCCTCCCGATTGATCTCTACACCGGCCGTACGGCAGTTGGGGAAACGCTGCCGCAACAGTGCCAGATTTGCGGCAGCGCCGCATCCGATTTCAAGGGCATGCTGAGGTTCAAAGTCACGCAGGAGGGCTAGCAGCGCGGGCCTCGCCGAGTTGAAATAGTTGTCAAAATCGTTCCGTGAGCCGACGACGATTTCCTTTGCGGCGGTGTCTGCGGGCTTCATGTCTTGGCCCTGATGTCGACGGCTGGCATGGGCCGTCTGCGCCTTGCACGCGGTCGGGCCTTCACTGGATCTGACCGTGCAGAGTGGTGTAGGCGCGGACGGATCATCTGGCGCCTCAACACCTCCATCAGGAAGATGAAGATGGGGAAGTAAAAGTACGGTCGCTGCGAAAAGAACACGGCTACCAGCAGCACCACGAGCAGCTCATGGGCGTCCTGAGCCGAGACCATGCAGCGAAACAGTCTCTCAAGAAGCGGCAGATAGAGCAGCAACGCCAGCAGGCCGGAGTAGCCGAGCGGCCCCAAGGGGTTGGCAGCGAAGTGCCCGACCGTCCGCTCGGCTTGACTCCACCCGGCGCCCCAGATCGGATTCTCGGCAAAGGCTTCAAAGGCGAGCATGACTTCGCGTGTGCGGTTGTCACCTGAGACGGCGCGCGCATCGTTGGCAGGAGCAGTGTCTGCAGAACCGAGCCGCCACTGCACCGCCTGGACCATCGGGCTGTCCCACAGAGGGATTGAGATCAC
>CAYZCV010000258.1:0-2876 GCA_964476965.1 uncultured Opitutus sp.
CCGCCGGTTCAGCCAGGCTGACGCCGGCACCGAGCGGCGCTTTGGCGGATCCGGCCTGGGCCTGGCCATCACGCGCCGCCTGGCCGAGCTGATGGAAGGAACGGTGACGTTGACCAGCGTGCCTGGCGAGGGCTCCGAGTTTGCGGCCGAGATCATGGTCGAGGTGGTCGATCCCTCCGTGCTCCCGGCACCCGTTGCCTTCGTGCCAGTCGGGGTGGGGCCGGTCCGCAAGGAGGCGCCCCCACCTGGCGCGGGTCTGCGTGTGCTCGTCGCCGAGGACAATGTGCTCAATCGCCAGCTGGTCGTGCGCATGCTCGAGAAGGACGGGCACCGCACCGAGGCCGTGGCCGATGGCGCCGAGGCCGTGATTCGCAGTGCCGCCGAGCGTTTCGACGCGATCCTCATGGATGTCGAGATGCCGGTGCTGGATGGCTTCGGCGCGACGAAGGAGATTCGGGCCCGCGAGGCCCAAGGCGGCCACCGGCCCTACATCATTGCCATCACCGCGCACGCCCTGCCGGAAGATCGCGCACGCTGCCTCGCCGCCGGGATGGACGACTATCTGCCCAAGCCCATCCCGCGCGCCGAGCTGCGTACCGTTCTCTTGCGGGCGGCGTCGGCCGTCGCGACGGGCCCTAATCGCAGCCATGCTTGACGGAATCTGGATCCCGCACGGCGTGGAGTTTTCCGGCGAGGCCCTGCCGACGCCCGAGTCACGCTGGGTGATCACCGGGACCCGCTATGTGGTGGAGTCCGAAGGTGGCCGGGACGAGGGCGAGCTGCGGATCGACGCGTCCGCCAGCCCCGCCGCGGTGGACCTCGTGGGAACTGCCGGCCCCCACGGCAACAAGACCATCCGGGCCATCTTCCGCGTCCGCGGAGACCTGCTCCAGCTCTGCTACGACGTCGGCGGTGACGACCGCCGCCCGGTCACCTTTGCGACCGGTAAGGGTTCGATGCAGCTCATGGTGCGCTACCGGCGGGAAGCAGAATGATCTCTGGGTAAATAAGTAACGTAAGTGATACTGTGATGCAGTGATTCGTTGACGTTATTGTGTAGTTGTATCAATGTATCGGCGCATCGTTATGCGCACCACCCTAAGCCTCGATCCCGATGTTTACGAAGCGGCGCGCACCCTGGCCGACGCTTCGGGCGAAAACCTGGGGGTCGTCGTTTCCGCACTGGTGCGGAAGGGGCTCACCGCCGAGCGCGACTTTACGGCCAAGAACGGACTCCCCATTTTTCAGGTGCCGACGGATGCCCCGATCATTCCGGGTGACCTCGCCGGTCGCCTCCTCGCGGAGGAGGAGACGTGAGCCAGGCCCTGCTGGACGCCAACGTGCTGCTCGCGCTCGCGTGGCCCAATCACCAGTTCCACGCCGCCGCCCACCGGTGGTTTGCGCGCGAGGCGGGCCAGGGCTGGGCGACCTGTGCGTTGACGCAGCTCGCATTCGTCCGTCTTTCGTCCAATCCGGCGTTCACGCGTTTTCCCGCGGCCCCGGCGGAGGCGGCCCGCCTGCTCGGCCTTTGCACCGGGCACGCGGGCCATCATTTTTGGGATTCCGCGCCGGCTCTCGCGCCCGCGGATCTTTCCCGGTCACTCGGACACCAGCAGGTGAATGACGCCTACCTGCTCGCGCTCACGACTCACCGTCGTGGTCGCCTGATTACTTTCGATCCCCGCATCCCGGCGCTCGCCGGGCCGTCCGCGGAGCGCGTGCTTGTGCTTGCGCCCGCTCCCTGATCTTCCGTTTCCCTTTCACGCACCCTTTACCATGGCCTCCAACTACACCGAAGCCTCCATCAAGACCCTTTCCCCGCTCGAGCACATCCGCCTGCGCCCGGGCATGTACATCGGCCGGCTGGGCAATGGCGCCCACCCCGAGGACGGCATCTACGTGCTGCTCAAGGAAACGATCGATAACTGCATCGACGAGTACACGATGGGCTTCGGCAAGAAGGTCGAGATCGAGCTGATCGAGCGCACGCTCCGCGTCCGCGACTACGGCCGCGGCATCCCGCTCGGCAAGCTGGTTGAGTGCGTGTCGATCATCAACACCGGCGCCAAGTACGACAGCGAGACCTTCAAGAAGGCGATCGGCCTCAACGGCGTCGGCCAAAAGGCCGTCAACGCCCTCGCCCTCGAGTACCGCGCGCAGGCCTATCGCGACGGGCAGACGCGCTCGGTTGAGTTCTACCAGGGCAAGCTCAAGAAGGACGGCAAGGTCGTCGCCGCCAAGGAAGAGAAGAACGGCACCCTGATCGAGTTCACCCCGGACGAGGCGCTCTTCGGCAAGGACTTCAAGTTCCGCCCCGAGTTCATCGAGGAGATGCTCTGGAACTACGCCTACCTCAACCGCGGCCTCACGCTCGTCTTCAACGGGAAGAACTACCGCTCCGAGAACGGACTCAAGAACCTCCTCACCAAAAAGCTCACCGGCGAGCCGCTGTATCCGCTGATCCACATCGAGGCCGACGACATCGAGGTCGCGATGACCCATGGCGGCCACTACGGCGAGGAGTACTGGTCCTTCGTCAACGGCCAGCACACCACGATGGGCGGCACCCACCTCGGCGCCTTCCGTGAGGCGCTGGTCGCGACGATCCGCAATTTCTACAAGAAGGACTACGACGCCGCCGACATCCGCCAGTCGATCGTCGCCGCCGTGTCCGTCCGGGTGATGGAGCCGGTCTTCGAGTCGCAGACCAAGACGAAGCTGGGTTCCAACGACATCGGCCCAGGCGGTCCGTCGATCCGCCAGTTCGTCACGAACTTCATGCAGTCGCAGCTCGACAACTGGCTGCACCGCAACCCCGAGGCGGCCGAGGCGCTCAAGCGCAAGATCGAGGACAGCGAGCGCGAGCGCAAGGAGCT
>CAYZCV010000259.1:0-2837 GCA_964476965.1 uncultured Opitutus sp.
AGGCCCGCGACGGCTTCATTCCCTGGACCAGCGGCGGCTTCACGATCTGCCACGCGGCCCGGCTCGCGCATCACTGGGGAACGGGCACGGCCCCGGCCCCGCTGCAACCGATCCTGGACGAGGGCGACCGCTTCATTGCCGAGGAATGGGCGCGGCGCTTCCCGGAGCGGCCCGGCTTGCTCGACTGCATCAACGCGCAGCCCGGCGAACCGGGGCACGAATGGCAGAGCGAGGCCGAGGAATGGGAAAGCGAGGCCTGGGAGGCCGATTCGGACTGCTACTTCTGGAAAGCCCGCGTCATGTTCCACGCGCCCGGCGATCCGCAGAACGAAACCGGGGGGCCGGAGGTCTATATTGACGCCTACCTGAATACCGACCTGAACTATGGCCGGGACCATATCGAATGGTTGCGGTGCTACGGGACCAACCCGGACTGCACCGTGGGCGATTTCAAGCTGACCTTGCCGCTCGCCGCGTTCGAGAAGCTGCGCGCCGATCAGCTCGACAAGCTGGCCGCCAAGGCGCTGTCCCGGCTGCCCTGACCCCCTACCCGACACACCCGGCGCGCGGGGCACCGTCCCCGCCGCCACCTGGCCCCCCTATCGCTGTTTAGGGGCGCGAGGTGGCGCGATGCCAGACCCTACCCGGATTGGCCGGCGGGCAGGGATTGAGAGGCCACGAAAGGAACTGATCGATGAACTTCTACACGATTGATGTCTGGCGCGATGAAAGCATCTGGACCTGGAAGGGCGAAGCCGCGACCGACGCGGAAGCCGAAGAACTGGCCCGCCAGCAGCTTAACGAGGACTGGGAAGAGGAACACGAGACCTGGGCCGATCTGGCCGCCCATATGGACGGCACCTACATCTCGTTCGAGCCCGTGGCCGATGCTCGCGCCCGCGCCGAAGCCCCGGCCATGCTCGCCGCGCTGCGGTGGGCTGAAAAGGAGCTTGCTGGGTTCCAACACAGGACCGGAACGCCGGACGCCAAGCTGGGTGAAATCCGCGCCATCCTGGCCCGCATCGACGGGGAGGCTGCGCTGTGACCAACCCGCACACCCTCACCTATCGCGGCTATGAGATCGACCCGATCCACGACCCCGACGAAAACGGGGACTGGACGACCTGCCACCCGCTCAAGGCCACCTGCTTCCGGGTCTATCCGGAGAGCATCGACCGATGGGCGCTTGATGTCGAAATGCTCACCCTTGAAGCCGCCATCCGCGCGATCGATGCTGACGCTGACGGGGAGGCCGCGCAATGAACGGCTACCCCTTCACCTTTACCGGGTTCGATGGTGTGCGCTACCGGGCCAGCTATGACCCGGCGGGCACCCGCTCCGGCCACCTCAACCCCTCGCGCGTCGTGGTCCGGCGCGTGGACGGTGCCCCGGTCCTGGTGGCCGGGACGCCCTACAAGGCCGGGTATGTGGCGGGGCACGGCGATGCCTTCGCCGAGTCCTACCGCGACAGCATCCGCAAGGACCCTACCTCGGATTACCGCGCCGAGGGGGCTACCTGCGACAACCGGGGGGAAGCGGCATGAGCGCGACCCAGCAAGAGCGGATGCGGCTCGCCATGAGCGCGAGGGCACGGGCAAGGGCCGATGGCTACCTTGACGGCCTCTATGGCGTCGAGAGCCGCCGCCTGGCCCAGCATCCCGACTATTGCTTCGCCTATGACGCGGGGCACCGAGACGGTGTGCGGGCGCGCGAGGAAGCCGAGGCCACCCCTACCGCCGCTTAGGCAGGACACCCCCCTACCGGCGGACAGGGCCGGGCTTGCAGGATCCGTGGCCCGGGGCTATCCCGGCGCCACCGGACGGAGCTTGCCCTGCCGCCGGGACACGAGGGCAACGAAAGGAATGGAATGATGGAACATCAACAGCGCCAATGCCCCGCGTGCCACGGCACTGGGATGAAGGCTGTGGACGAAAACTGGAAGCGGACCTGCAAGCACTGTTTCGGATCGGGCCAGGCTGCGCCCATATTTGACCGCAGCGGGCCGCACGCAATCGACCATCTGGCCTATGCCGATGGGGTTTCGCGCCCAGTGGCTATGCTTGCGCTCGAAGCGGAAGACCCGTTCTGGAAGACGCTTGGCGGTGATCCGGTGGACCCGTGGGGGGATCAAGGCGAGACGATGCGCCAGCGGGCCAAGGCGCTGGAACTTGGCCTTGGCCGGGCGATCTACGAGCCGATGCAGGTGAAGCGGTGACCGGGGCCGTTGCAAGCGCCTTCATGGGCGGGATCGCAGCGCTGGTTATCGGCTCGGCCATGCTTTCGTTCGCGTGGCTTGTCCGTGGCCGCTTGCTCTTCGGTTCGTGGCGCTGGTGGCGCAAGCCATGACCCAGGACGAGAACCGCAACCAAATGCTCATCGGAGCGCTGCGGTCGGTCAGGGTGCAGCTCTCGGGCGATACGGTCTGGGAGTTCCATCCGGAGCCGCCGAAACCGATCGTCGTCACGCCGAAGATGGTCCATCTCGCTGCATCAACGGACCGCCGCAAGGCCAAGCGCGGCAAGCGAATCTACTTCGCGCGCAACGGCAAGGACGCGCCGATCCACCCCCTTGAAAGCAGGATCAACATTTTCCGGATGCAGCGTGCCGCCGCAGCCCTTTGCCTCAGCTTTGAGGTCGTCTCGCGGCGCTTCATCGACGGTGTTCGGGCGTTGAACCTGTTTCACGAGCGGATCGGCCCACAGGTAGGGGAGCAGGGCGAATGACCCAGCCCACCCTTGTCCAGCTCGCCCAGGACTGGCGCGGCACGCTTCCGGCGGGCGGCGTCATGGCCGAGCCGAAGATCGACGGCTGGCGCGGGGCGCGCTTCGCCGGGATCA
>CAYZCV010000260.1:0-2825 GCA_964476965.1 uncultured Opitutus sp.
ACTGCGTGCTGCTTTTTGGGGCGGGCCGGCTTGAGGCCTTTCCCGTCGATACATGGATCCTCAAGGCACTCGCGCGTCGCTACGGCCTCGATGGCTGGAAGCCGGCGCAGGTGGCGCAGTTCGGGCGTGCCCACTTCGGGCCGCTGGCTGGGCTCGCCCAGCAGTACCTCTTTGCCTACGAGCGCCGCGCGGCCAGCGAGAGCAGCCGCCAAGGGAAGAAGTAGGCCGCGTAAACGACGACGTAGACTGCGAAGTGCTCCCACTTGAGCGCGTGGGCTGCCGCGAAGAAGAAGATCAGCAGGTGCATGCGGACCACGTTCTTGTACGGAGCCATCAGGCTCCCGCCGCCGAAACCCTTTCGCGCCTTCCGCGCGGCAATGTCAGCCGCCTTGACCGAGGTCCGCGGTGGCTCCGGCGGAACGGGTTCGATGCGGAAGTGCCGGCGCTCCGCGAGGAAGGCTACGGGCAGGAACCACGCGTAGTCCCTCACGACCCCAAGGTACAGCGGAAGACCGCCAAACTGACCTCCCAGGCGCTGCACCCCGTCCGGCGGGAAGAAGGCACTCAGGAAAACCGAGTGCACCAGGTGAAACATGCCGAAATGAAACGTGAAGAATGCCAGTAGGAACAATCCGCCAAAAGCAGTGATCGCCCCGGCTCCCGCCGCGCCTTCACGAACACGAAGCATCGCCGGGCTGAAGATTCCCCAAACGATCATGGTGTAGCCGACGACCAGACTCGACAGCCAGAGGCTCCACACCAGATCCGTGGTGTTCCAGCCGAGGTACCACGCCAGCCCCAGTCCGGAGACAAAGGCCAGCGCATCCGGCCACGCGCCGGCCCATCCGTGGTCTGCAGCCGGCGCGGATTCGGTCACGTCACTTCGACCGCTGAATCAACTCCACCTCATAGCCCTCGGGCGCGTCGATGAAGGCGATCATCGAGCCGCTGCCGGTCGGCGTGGGTCCATCACTCAGCGCAAAGCCACGGCTCTTCAGCTGCGCGGCAAAGGCCGTGAGGTCGTCGACCTCGAACGCGAGATGCATGAGGTCCGGCTGGACCTGAACCGAGGGACTGTTGGGCAGCTGGCAAAGCTCAATCTCCTCGTCGCTGTTCGGCGTCGCGAGAAAAACCAATTGCGCTCCGCGCGGCGAGGTGTGCCGGCGCGAGACCGTGAGGCCCAGCGCTTCCTGGTAGAATTTTGCGGTGCGCTCGATGTCGTTCACGCGCATGCGCGTGTGCAGGAGTTTTTTGACGGTAGCCATGCCTCCACCCTACACCTCCCGGTCGTTCTGTCACCGGCGAAAACCACTCGTCCCTCGAGCCTCCGACCACGGACCGCCCCGTCTCCTGCGGCGCGGGCGGCGCGACAACGACCGCCGCACACGCGATCAAGGGGTCGTCAGCTCCTCCAGCCGACGCGTTGTCAGGAGCTCAAAACGTCCGCCGTGCCGGCGGGCGACTTGCGCCAGCCCGTCCATCGCCGCCTGCGGCCGGTCATCGGGCCCGGCGAAGAGAAAGAGGTTCAATGCCAGCCGGTCACGCGCAAACGTGCTCACCAGCGCGGCGATGAAGGCCTGCGCATCCGTCACGGAAGCCGGCTCGACTTCGGACAGACGCGCATCGGGGTCCACCCACACGGGCTTTCCGGTGCGGTCACTCCAGCCCGTGAGATCCATCGTGATCGCCACGCCCGCCCGCGCCAGCGCGGCCTGAAAATCGGCGTCCAGAATCCGCCGGGTCTCGGTCACGACGAACGGATCCCGCTTCTCCGCGATCAGGCGACGATTGATCGCCTCCAATTCCTTTCGTGCCTTGGCCAGCGCCGCCTGGCGGGCCTTCGTGACCTCCTTCAGATCGAGTCCCTCGCGCCGGAGCGCCTCGAGATCCCGCTCGCGCGCGCGCCGGCGGCCCTGCAGTTCTCCGTCGCCCAGCCGTTTGCTGCCATAGCCCGCGGCGCCGGTGATCACAAAGACGGTATCGGGCTTCAACTGCAGCCCGGCATGAACCGCCTGGACCCACGGGCTCGGACTGTAACCGGGATCGACGGCCGATCCCTCCGGCGCAACCGCCTCCCACGATGTGCCTCCGCCGGCGTAGGCGATTCCCAGCGCATCGAGCTTCGTGTTAACCGGCCCCATCCAGGAGAAGAATGCAGTCTTGTTCTTCACGGTGGCTGGCTGGAGACGATCGGCATACGGGCTAAGCTTCATGCCATCAAAGAGCACGACGCCAAACTCGGACGACGGCGGGAGGTTGCCGATCAGCTTCATGATCTCCGTCCGGATGATCCCGAACGCCTGAAATCCGCCCTTCCGGATGTCCATCAGGCTGCGGCCGACATCGACGACAAAGACCACCTTCTGGGCCCGAACATTCGAGAGTCCGAGAAAGCTCAGACTCATGAACCCGCGCCCGCCGAGGTTGGCGTTGCCCAGACTCGTGCCGAGCCCGCCCCCACCGGCCCCCAATCCCAGTCCCGCTCCAAAACCCCCGAATCCGCCCAAGCCGGACGCGCCCGGTGTAGCCAGCGCGGGCATGGGCGGAAGCGCGAGCGCGCCGGATGCCGTGGTGAGGATGCGGGCGCTTGCGGCCGGGGAGGAACTGGTTGCCCCTCCTTTTCGCGCCACTTGGAGACGATGTTCAACCTGTTTGCGCGGCGCCGTATCGGCCGGCGGCGGGGCCTCGAATCGCTTCTTCTTGCCCACGATGGTCTCCGAGACGACGAAAACCGCCGCAGCCGCGATCAGGACGGCATGTAGCCCCACACTCACCAGCACGGGCAAGCTGCTCGTGAGCCGGCGATAGAGACTGGGCCGAGCCGC
>CAYZCV010000261.1:0-2810 GCA_964476965.1 uncultured Opitutus sp.
AGCTGTTTTGGTGGTACAACATGTACTCGACCGCCGACTGGTCGATCACCCCGCGGCCGATGTATCCGGCGGATGGACGCAAGGTCTTCGACGTGTACTCGCACCCGATGGGTGTGCGCGAGGCGATCAAGCAGGACCTCGGGGATTTTCCTTTTCCGTCCTTCTGGGGTCCGATGGCGGGCCTGCCGTCCACGGCGTGGATTGCGAAATCGGCCGAGTGGATCGAGTCACGGCACTCGCCGGACCTGTCCCTGGTCTATCTGCCCCACCTCGACTACAATCTGCAGCGGCTGGGTCCGGATGATCCGGCGATCGCCGCGGACTACCGGGCGATTGACGGGATCGTCGGCGGGCTGATGGATTTCTATGCGCAGCGCGGGGTGAAGACCGTGCTGCTCTCCGAGTACGGCATCACGGCAGTGAAGCGCACGATTGCGTTGAACCGGGTGTTCCGGGCGCGCGGGTGGATCACGATCAAGGAGGAGATGGGGCGGGAGCTGATGGATTGTGGGGCGAGCAAGGCCTTCGCGATCGCGGATCATCAGGTGGCGCACATTTACGTGAATGATCCCTCGATCCTGCGCGACGTGCGCGCGGCGGTGGAGGCGGTCGACGGCGTGACGGCGGTGCTCGATGAGGCCGGCAAGCGGGCGGCCGGGCTCGATCATCCGCGCTCGGGTGATCTCGTGGCGCTCTCGGCGGAGGATGCCTGGTTCACGTACTACTATTGGGACGACGACGCGAAGGCGCCGGATTTTGCGCGCTGCGTGGATATTCACCGCAAGTACGGCTATGACCCGGCGGAGCTGTTCTTCGATCCGGAGAAGAGCGCGCCGAAACTGCGCGCGGCCTGGAAGCTGGTGCAGAAGAAACTCGGTTTCCGCATCCTGATGGACTTGATCCCGCTCCACGGCGGCCAGGTGCGCGGATCGCACGGGGTGTGTCCGGCGAACCGAGACGAGTGGCCGGTGCTGATCGGGACAGGCGCGAGCCCCGAGCCGATCGCAGCGACCGCGGTGCACGACCGATTGCTGGCGGTGAGCCTAGGGTAATCGGGGAATTTTTTGGAACGCAGAGGGCGCGGAGGGGAAGGGAGGGAGCAGAGAATACCTTCGGCGTCTGGAGGAATGATTTTTAACACGGAGGACACGGAGAACACGGAGTTCCGGTCCTCTAAATTGCGGGGATCGCTCCGTGTCCTCCGTGCTCTCCGTGTTAAATTCCTCTTCCGAGGTTTTCTCCGCGTCCTCTCTTCCCCTCTGCGCCCTCTGCGTTCCCGATCGAATCCCCCGACCGCCGCAGCTGCCCACGAAAAAGGCCGGTCTTGCGACCGGCCTTTGAAATTTAAGCTTTAAGGAGCTTTAGGCGGTGTAGGCCGGGAGGGTCTTGTCGACGCGGACCTTCTCGAGCTTGGCGAAAACGGGGAGGCCGTTGTCGTAAGCCAGCGGGGTCTCGCCCTGGATGAGGGGCTGGGCGTAGCGCAGGAACTGGAAGTTCATGCTGACGCCGTCCTCATTGATCCACTCGCGGGGGAGCTTCTTCACGCCATTGGCGATGTCGCTCAGGGGCGCGAGGCCGGTCTCGCAGGTGTAGTGGTCGCCATCGCCGCGGACGAGCGTGACCATCTTGTCGGTCTCGCCATTGATCGCGGCCTTGACCGCGGCCTGGCCGGCGAGGAAGGCCTCGTCGGAATCGGTCTTGGAGCCGGCATGGACGGCGGCGCGCTGGGCGATGCCGAACTTGGCGGTGCGGGCCTTGACGCCCGGGAGGTGCTGCTCGACGAGGCTGCGGAGGTAGTCACCGGCGCCGCCCAGCTGGGCGTGACCGAAGGCATCCGTGGCTTCCGCGGCGGAGACGTAATTGCCGTCCGCATCGACGAGGCCCTCACCGACGACGATGAGGCAGTACTTCTCGCGCTTGAGGACGCGCTGGACGTCCGCGACGAACTTCTCGGTGGAGAAGGCGACCTCGGGGAGATAAATCAGGTGCGGGGGATCGTGCGGGTGGTCGCGGCGCTTCGCGAGCGCGGCGCCGGCGGCGATCCAGCCGGCGTTGCGGCCCATGACCTCGACGATGGAGACGAGGTCGCCCTGGCCCATGGCCTCGTTGTCGGCGGCGATCTCACGGACCGTGGTGGAGATGTACTTGATGACCGAGCCGTAGCCGGGGCAGTGGTCGGTGGAGACCAGGTCGTTGTCGACCGTCTTCGGAATGCCGATGACGCGGAGCTCGTAGCCCTGCTGCTGCGCGAGCTTGGAGATCTTGTCGGCGGTGTCCTGGGAGTCGTTGCCGCCGGCGTAGAAGAAATAGCGGATGTTGTGGGCCTTGAAGACCTCAAGGACGCGCTCGAAGTCGGCCTGCTTCTTGAGCTTGTAGCGGCAGGTGCCGAGGGCGGCGCCGGGGGTCGAGCGGAGGCCGCGGATGGTCTGCTGGGACTCCGAGGCGAGGTCGATCAGGTCCTCATTGAGGATGCCGAGGACGCCGTTCAGCGAGCCATAGATCTCCTCAATGCAGCTGTGATTCAGGGCTTCGGCGACGACGCCGGCCACGCTGGCATTGATGACGGCGGTGGGGCCTCCGGACTGGCCCACCAGGACATTACCTACGAGTTCTTCGGCCATGGCTGTTGTTTAGGGAAATAGGATTAGAGAACGTGAACGGTCAGCTTGACGGGCGGCCCGCGCCGCTGGCAAACCCAAAAAACCGACCCGGCCGCGAGAGGGACCGCCTCCGCTGCCGGCCGGTCGGCCAACCGCCGCGGTCAGAGCAGCTTGGCGGGCTCGTAGGCCGCGGCGCCGGGGACCTTGCGG
>CAYZCV010000262.1:0-2808 GCA_964476965.1 uncultured Opitutus sp.
GCAGCCGTTGCCCCCGTTCAACTTTTTCGACGCGAGCGCGCCGATCTACACGCAGGACCGCTATCTGCCAGCGTCCAAGATCAACAAGTGCTCGATCGACTACGTCGTCATCGGTGACGGCTCCATCGTCGAGGACTCCTCGCTCAAGCACAGCCTCCTTGGCATCCGGTCCTTCGTGCGGGCCGGCTGCGCGCTGGAGGACGTGGTGATGATGGGGGCCGACAATTACGAAACGGAGGAGGAGATCCGGACCAATGCCAAGCTGGGCCGGCCCAATCTCGGGCTCGGCAACCACTGCCGGATCAAGGGTGCGATCATCGACAAGAACGCGCGAATTGGCGACAACGTCACGCTCTCGTCCGAGGGCAAGGCCGACGGCAACTATGCCCACGGCGTGGTCATCCGCGACGGCGTCATGGTCGTGCCCAAGGGCGTGATCGTGCCGAGCGGAACGGTGATCTGAGCGGCCAAGGCCGCAAACTCGAATGACGAAATCCGAATGACGAACGCCCCGACCGGGCAGTCGGTTCGGGCTTCGGCATTCGGATTTCCCGCCGCGCAATTGAGCGGCGGGTTGTCTCAGTTGTTGAAACGGAACAGCGCGACGTCGCCGTCCGCGAATACGTACTCCTTGCCCTCGAGCCGGTATTTGCCGGCGTCGCGCGCGGCGGCCACGCTCCCCAGGCGGGTGAGGTCGGCGTAGGAAACGATCTCGGCCTTGATGAAGCCCTTTTCGAAGTCGGTGTGAATCACGCCGGCGGCCTGCGGGGCCTTCCAGCCCTTCTTGATCGTCCAGGCGCGCACTTCCTTTTCGCCCGCGGTGAAATAAGTCATCAGGCCGAGCAGGTTGTAGGTGCCCTTGATGAGCGAAGACACGCCGGAGTCGTCGACGCCGAGATCCTTGAGGAAAGCCTGGGCGTCCTCCGGCGGCAGATCGATGAGCTCCGCCTCAATGCGCGCGCTGATCGGAACGTAGGCGGCGTCGTGATGGGTGCGGACATACTCCGCGACCTTCATGACGAAGGGATTCTGCTCGGCCGTCGCGAGGTCGGACTCGGCGACATTGCACGCGAAGAGGACGGGCTTGGCCGTGAGAAGCTGGAACAGCTTCATCAGCGCAATCTCTTCGGGTGTGGCGGCGAGGGTGTTGGCCGTCTTGCCGGCGTTCAGGTGGGGCTCGAGCTTGTTGAGCAGCGCCAGCTCAAGGATCGCGTCCTTGTCGCCGGCCTTGGCGCTCTTCTGCGTCTTGGACATGCGCTTCGCGACGGCGTCGAGGTCGGCGAGGACGAGCTCGGTCGTGATGACTTCGATGTCGCGGACGGGATCGACGCTCCCCATCGTGTGGATGATGTCGCCATCTTCGAAGCAGCGGACCACCTGGACGATGGCATCGACCTCGCGGATATTGGCGAGGAACTGGTTCCCGAGACCCTCGCCCTTGCTGGCGCCCGCGACGAGGCCGGCGATATCAACGAATTCGATGGCGGCTGGCACGACCACGTTGGTCTTGGCGATCTTTTGCAGGACGTAGGCGCGCTCGTCGGGCACGATCACCACGCCGACGTTCGGGTCGATCGTGCAGAATGGATAATTGGCGGCCTCGGCCTTGCGGGAGCGGGTGAGGGCGTTGAAAAGGGTGGATTTGCCCACGTTGGGCAGACCGACGATGCCGGCTTTGAGCATAAGGTGGCAAACACAGCGGGGGGACTCGGGGCTTGACAAGCCATTTATCGACCGGTGCTATCTCCAGCTTTTCCAAACTACTCGTCTGTCTTTATAGCTTCCATGTCGCTCAAAATCCGCCTGTCCCGCATCGGCGCCACCCACAAGCCCATCTACCACGTGGTCGTGGCTGAAACCCGCTCCCGTCGTGACGGTCGTGCGGTCGAGATCCTCGGCACCTACACGCCCCAGTCCAAGACGGCCCCGCTCTCGCTGGACGTCGCTCGCGTTGACTACTGGCTGAGCAAGGGTGCCAAGCCGACCGACACCGCCCACTCGCTGGTGAAGAAGGCCAAGAAGGCCGCGGCTCCGGCCGCCTAAGCTCTTCCCAAAGAGCGGTTTGATCGAAGGCCCCGGATTTTCCGGGGCTTTTTGTTTTTACGGGCGGGAACGGGGTTTCGATCGGTAACCACGGATTCCGCGGGTTGCACGGATCGATCCGTCGTTCGAGGATTCAATCCGTGATATCCGTGTGATCCGTGGTCAAATTTCCGATTTCCGCTTCCGCCTGCATAACTAAACCTCCCTCGCCATGCCGTTGCACATCGACGTCCTGACCCTTTTCCCTCGCATGCTCGAGGGCTTCCTCGCTGAGAGCATCCTCGGCAAGGGGTTGCAGGCGGGGCTGCTCACGGTGAAGGTCCACGATGTGCGGGCCTGGTCGGTGGACAAACACCGGACGACCGACGACCGGCCCTTTGGGGGCGGGGCGGGGATGGTGATGAAGCCCGAGCCCGTCTTTGCGGCCATTGAGCAATTGCAAACGCCCGGCTGTCAGCGGATCTACCTGACTCCGGACGGCGTTCCGTACTCAGAGCCGATTGCCAAGGACCTCGCGAAGCAGCAGCACCTCATTTTGCTTAGCGGCCATTACGAAGGCATTGATCAGCGGATCCGCGACAAGATCATCGACCGGGAGATCAGCATTGGCGATTACGTGCTCACGAACGGCACCTTGCCGGCTGCGGTGGTGATCGATGCCCTTGCGCGCTTCATTCCGGGTGTTCTCGGGGAAGAAAAGTCATTGACGCACGAATCCTTCACCGGCAAGTTGCTCGACTTTCCTCAATACACGCGTCCCGCCGA
>CAYZCV010000263.1:0-2709 GCA_964476965.1 uncultured Opitutus sp.
GCTGGTGTCGGCCCGGCATCACCCTCTCAAGGTCTACGCCCTTTTGGAGCTCGCGATCGCAGCGTGCGGACTGCTCGTCCTCGCCGCCCTCCCCTTCATCGGCAATCTGTACCTCGCGCTCGCCGGCGAGGGCTTCACCGGACTGCTGATCCGCGGGCTGATCGCCGGCCTCTGCCTGCTTCCGCCAACGGTTCTGATGGGCGCAACGCTCCCCGCCATGGCCCGCTGGGTGAAGATGACGCCGCAGGGCGTGTCCTGGCTCGGCTTCTTCTACGGTGGCAACATCGTCGGCGCGGTGGCCGGCTGTCTGCTGGCCGGCTTCTACCTGCTCCGCCTGCACGATGTCGCCGTAGCCACCTACGCCGCGGTCGGGCTCAACCTGATCGTGGCGGCGGCGGCTTTCGTGACCGCCCGGTGGGCACCGTATCAGGCCGACAACGACACGCCCCCGCCCACCTCACGACCGACGCCCACCCTCGGCGGCACCTGGCCGGTCTATGTCGCCATCGCGCTGTCCGGGATGAGCGCCCTGGGCGCCGAGGTGGTTTGGACCCGGCTGCTCTCGCTCCTGCTCGGACAGACGGTCTACACCTTCTCCCTCATCCTGGCTGGCTTTCTCTTCGGACTGGCGATTGGCAGCAGCGTGGGTTCGAACGTGGGACGCTCGGTGCGCGATGCCCGCGTCGCTCTTGGGGTGTGCCAATTCCTCCTGATCGGCGCCGTGGGCTGGGCCGCCTATGCCCTCACGCAGGGCGTGCCCTACTGGCCGGTGTACCCGTCGTTGGCGACGCAAGCCGGATCCCAGCTCCAGCTCGACATCGCCCGCTGCCTTTGGGTGGTGTTGCCGGCGGCCCTGCTGTGGGGCGCCAGCTTCCCGCTGGCGCTTGCGGCTCTGGCCCGCGATCAGGCGGACCCCGGCCAGCTCGTCGGGCGCGTGTATGCCGCCAATACGGTGGGCGCCATCATCGGCGCCTTCGTCGCCAGCATCGTGCTGATCCCGACCGTGGGCACGCAGCGATCGCAACAGATCCTGATCGGCCTGGCCGCACTGTCCGCATTGCTGATGCTGGTCCTTACCCGGACAGACGAGGGCCGCCTGCGCATCGGTTGGTCCCAGGGCGCCTGGGCGGCGGCCATTCTTGCGGTGGGTCTGTGGGTGGCCTCCACCGTGATCCCCGTGCCGGCGCTGCTCGTTGGCTTTGGTCGGAACACGGCCGCCCGCGCCGCCGATCACGGTGAGTTCATCTTTGTCGGCGAGGGCATGAACTCCTCCATGGCCGTATCCGAAATTGGCGGCGGGGTCCGCAACTACCACAACGCCGGCAAGGTCCAGGCCTCGAGCGAACCCCAGGACATGCGGCTGCAGCGCATGCTGGGGCATCTCACCACGCTGCTGCCCGCCAAGACCGACAGCGTTCTGGTGATCGGCTGCGGCGCGGGCGTCACGGCCGGGGCCGTGAGCATCGAACCGGCCCTGAAGAAGCTCACGATCGCGGAGATCGAACCGCTGGTGCCCAAGGTCGTCGCCAAGTACTTCGGCGCGCATAACTTCAACGTGGTCGACAACCCGAAAACCCACGTGCAGATCGACGACGCCCGTCACTTCCTGCTGTCGACCGACCAGAAATTTGACGCGATCACCTCCGATCCCTTCGACCCGTGGGTGAAGGGCGCAGCCTCCCTCTACACCAAGGAATTCTTCGAGGTGGCCAAGGCGCGACTGAATCCCGGCGGGGTCGTCACGGTCTTCGTTCAGCTGTACGAGAGCACGGAGGCCGCGGTGAAGAGCGAGGTCGCGACCTTCTTTGAGGTTTTCCCCAACGGCGCGGTCTTCACCAACACTTACCTGGGCGAAGGCTATGACGTCGTCCTCGTCGGCCAGGTCGAGCCCCTGAAGATCGACGTGGATCGGATCGAGGCCCGGCTGCAGAGCCCGGAGTACCACCAGGTGAAGGACTCATTGGCCGAGATCGGTTTCCCCTCCGCGGCGGCGCTGCTCGGCACCTATGTTGGTCAGCCGTCTGACATGCAGGGCTGGCTCGCCGACGCGCAGATCAACCGCGACCGCAACCTGCGCCTGCAGTACCTCGCCGGCATGGGATCGAATCTCTACATCCAGGCCAACATCCACCGCAAGATGACGGTCGGCAAACAGTACCCGGAGGGGATGTTCGTCGGCAATCCTGACACCCTGCGCGCCCTCCGTTGGGCCATCACCGGGTCACCGTAGGGTCCCAGGCGCCGAGGGCGGAATTCGCATGGCGGACCGCGGAGTGGGTTGGGCCTCGGCGAGCCGGCCCGGCCGGAGGGGGCCCCTTGGGCAGCCGAAAGCCATTGAAACGAAAAAGCGCCGGGGCCTGAAAGGCGCCGGCGCTTCTAAAGTGGTGGACCCTAGCGGGTTCGAACCGCTGACCTCCTCAATGCCATTGAGGCGCTCTACCAACTGAGCTAAGAGCCCGTGACTGACGGGAAGGTAGGGAAAATCAAAGTTTTGCCGCCGAAGGCAAGGAGTTTTTTGCCCCGGCTCACCGTTCGCGCATCCGGATGGGAATGCGGAAGGTTTCGGCCCGGTTCGTCGGGGGCGGTCCGACCGGCCGGATGGTCTGCAAGGCCTTGATGATCGCCTGGTCAAATTCAGCATTCCCGGACGATTGGACGATCCGCGCCCCGGAGATCACGCCGGTGGCCGAGACCTGAAACTGCACCATG
>CAYZCV010000264.1:0-2635 GCA_964476965.1 uncultured Opitutus sp.
GGCAACGGCGGCGGGAGCGCCGCACCAGCGTCGACGGACGCGCGTGGCAGGCTCCTCGGGGCAAACAGATCGCCGCCCGTCGTGCGCTCGGGCCACTGCGCCCGCTCAGGCTCGGCCGGGCGGTCTGCGGCGGCGGCCGGCGACAGGAGCCCGAGCATTGGAATCCCCACCGCAGCGAGGACCCGCCAGCGTGGCCATGACTTCATGATCCGCCCTCCCGCTCGTGGAGGATCGTGCGCGGCCAGTCGACAAACGCCACGGTCACGACAAATTCCCGGACGACGTCCGTTGCCCCCGGGGCAATCGATCCGGCGACCGCTTCGCCCGTCCACGGCCGGACCTCCACCCATCGCACAAAGCCGTGGGGCGCCCGCTCCCTTAATCGATCAAGAAAGCGGCGCAGCACCGCGGTTTCGCCCACGAAGACGACGCGAAACAGGGATTGCCCCCACTCCGCGGGCAATGGCAACCGCAGCGAACCCACGGGCTCGAAGAAATCATCCGCCACGATTGAATCACCGCGGTCGAGCGGCAGCGCTTCCCGTTCGATTCTGACCAGAGCGCGCGCCCGCGCCTGGGCCACCGCGTCGACGATGCGCGCCACCTGACCTTCCTGCCTCATCACCGCCGCGACGCGTTCGACCGGCGGTCCGTTGAAGCGATACGAGGCGAAACCGAAACGCTCCGCCTCCCGGGTCGCGACGCCGGCGTCGTGGAGCTGACGTTTCGCCTCCTCGGTCCGTCGCGCCAAGGCGAAATAGGCGTCGGTCCCCTCGCCTGGCATGTCGCGCGGAGACTCCTCGATATCACGACCCAGCGCCTTTTCCCAGCGGTCTGCCCGGGCCGCGGTTTGCTCGGGTGATTCCGGTCGCGCTCCGTCGGGTCCGTCCGCAAACTCAGCTCTGGTCCGGAGTAGGCGACGGGTCTCGGCGTCAACCCCACTCAACGCTTCCTCCGCGTGGCGCGCCGCTCGCGCCGCCGCGCCCCACCCGGCGGCCGCCGCCAGCACGGCCGCAGCCAGCACTGCCTCCAGCGCACGCACCTGCAGGACATGAAGAAGTCTTTTCACAATTCCTGATTGTTAACGGTCGCCGAGGCCAATTGGGCGCGCAGTTCAAAGCGAAGGATGCCGGGCTCATCCGGCGAAAAGCGCTCGCCCGCGACCCCGGCCACCGACTGGGACGACCGCAGGGCGACCAACATCGCCTTGATCCCGCGTCGCGCCTCATCGCTGACGCCACCGGCGCGGGCGGTGGGGTCCAGCACGCGGCCGTGAACAATGATCCACGCCACTTCGGTCGCCTTCGGCTCCGACTCCGGCTCGAGGCGATCAATCCACGCATCGCCGGCCGCGTCGACGGCGCGCTGGAGATCGGCCAGGAAGCGAGGCCACCGGGCCTGCTCGTCGCCCAACCACTGAGCCCGCCTCAGACGCTCCTCCTGCGCGTGGGTTTGCGCAGCCGCCACCTCCTGCCGCCGCGCGGATTCCCTCAATTCGGGAAGCTCCCTCCGCAGACGATCGGCGCGCTCCGTCACTTCGGCGGCGCGCGCACCGTCCCGCCAGGCGAGCCCACCGAGCGACAGGGCGACCACCGTGGAGGCCGCAATCAGGGCCGGACGCCGGCGGCGCCGGGTTTCCTCCCGCTGCAACGCGGGCGGCAGCAGATTGAGCCCCTTCTCTCCGGCCGAAGGGCGTAGCGCGAGGCCGAGCAGCACGGGCAGGAGTGACCGCGGGATATCGCTCGAGGGAAAGACGTCCCCCTCCGGGCCACCGACCTCGGGCCAGACATCGAACGGCACCAGCGGGAGGCTGAGACGTTCCGCCAGCTCGCGCGTGATCGCAGCGGCCGCCTCGGCCTCGCCGACCACGACGCCCCAGACGGGCGGTCGCTCCGGCGGCATCGTGGCAACCAGCCGGGCGATCTCGAGATGAAGGCGCTCCAGGCGGCTCGGCCCCCCCTGCACTGGGGCCTCCGCCACGGGACGAAGCATCCAGCGGGGCCCCTCGACGGCGAGCACCTGGTTCGTGCTTCCGCCGAGATCGATGATCAGTCCGGGCCGCGCCTCCGTTGGGTGAAGGTAACGGAAACTTCGATACAGCGCGGCGCCGGCCGGCTCGAGGTGGCTCAACCGGTAGCCCTGTTCACGCAGCCGGGCTTGGCGCGAGGCGACCTCCCCTCGGGCCAGACCGACCAGAAGCTCGGCGGGGGTGCCGCCCAGGGCGAGGGTCGGACCGTGGTCCCACACCAGGTCGAGGCCGGAGATCGGGAACACCCGGCTGGCCTCGAAGGCGATGAGCCGGGCCCTCGCCCGCCCCGGCGATCCAGGCAAACGCAGGGTTCGGTACCAGCCGGCATCGGCCGGGAGCGCGAAGCGGCAGGCTTCCGCTGCGACCCGGCCCGCCGTGGCCCGCGTCGCGACCGGACCCAACCACTGGAGGCCTCCGCCTCGTCTCGGTTGGAACGCTCCGACGACCACCTTTCCGGTGACCTCGGTGGCGACGTAGATGCGCGCGGGCTGCATGGGTTGCCAGCCATCCCTGCAAATCATTGTCGTTCTTGCAAGCCTTTTGCCTTATTCCCCCGTCGGAATCCCGACGCTTGCAGGCCGCGAGCCGGATCCGAAGCATGCCCCT
>CAYZCV010000265.1:0-2591 GCA_964476965.1 uncultured Opitutus sp.
AGCTGGAGCTGGTTCGGCACCAACATGCTCGGCGTCGGCCTCCACAGCTACGGCTTCATGGATTCCGCGTTCTTCTGGCTGGTCGCGTTTGTCGCCAGCCAGCTGGTGATCATCGGCGTGGGCAGCCTGCCCCTCGACAAGTGGCGCAGTTTCGCGAGCAATCGCGACCCCGCCCCGCCCCGCCCGCTCCAGCCCCTTCAGCAGTCGGCTGAGTAATCAGCGCCGGGGCCGCCCGCGATCCTGTCAACTAGGGGTTGACGGGACTTTCATGCCCTCAGGATTTCTTCCCTGCTTCACCAGGATGAGCCAGGTTACGATCTGCAGCGTGCGCTCCGCGTCCGGCATGCGGGTTCGCCCAATGAAGTAGGCATGGATGGCCTGGCGATCCAGTCCCAGTAGTCGCCCGAGGGCCGCCTGGGTGCCGTGCACCTTGAGCAGTGGCTGCACTTCGTCCGCAATCGCGTTCCATAACGGCGTTTCGCGTCCCGGGCGCAGCGTCCTGCCCGCACGCGCGCGCCGCTCGAGCCGGAACGCCTTGAGACGCTTTTCCGCGCCCTCCGCCGCCATCCTGACCAAGAGCTCGATCAACTCAATTGCCGCTGTTGCTGGTACTGCCATGGCTCCTGTCAGCCAATAGTTGACAGAATAGCCAGCTGCAAAAGCGCATCAGCGCGTGAGGAGTTCCTCGGCATGCGCGAGGGCGCTCTTGGCCGTGCGGTCCCCCAGCATGCGGGCCAGTTCGCCGATGCGGGCCTTGCGATTGGCCTGGATGGGCGCGATCGAGACAACCGCGCGATCCTTCGATTGGTCCTTGGTCACCACCAAATGGGAGTCCCCCAGCGCCGCAACTTGCGGCAGGTGGGTGACACAGAGGACCTGATGGCCACGGGCGATCGCGGCCATTTGTTCGCCAACCACGCGGCCGATTTCCCCACCCACGTTCGCATCCACCTCGTCAAAGACGAGCACCGGAACTCCGTCGAGCTCGGCCAGCACGGTCTTCAGCGCGAGCATCACGCGCGCCAATTCACCGCTGGAGGCGATCCGGTTCAGCGGGAGCGGCGCCTCCCCGACGTTCGGTGAGAACAGAAATTCCACGCCGCAGTCCCCTGTGGGGCCGAGGTCATCGAGCGGGACAATCCGCACGCGGAAGTCCGCTTTCTTGAAGCCCAGCTGGGCAATGCTCTTCGCGGCGACCTTGGCCAGGTCCTTGGCCGCCTTCTCTCGGCGCTCGCGCAGGCGGGCGGCCTCTTTTCGCGCACGCTTCGCGGCTTCTGCGATCTGCGACTCGAGCTTCGCCAGTGTGCCTTCGATGTCGCCCTGAACCTCCAACCGGCGCCGCATCTCGTCCCGGGCCAGCCGCACGGCCGCGACGTCGCCGCCATGACGCCGACGCGCGTCGAGCCAGGTGTTCATCGCCGTCTGGAGCTGCTCGGCCTGCTCCGGATCAAAGGTGTACTGGCCCCCCAGCGCCTCAAATTCCGCTCCGAGGTCGGCCAGCTCGATGCTGGCCGCCGACAAACGGTCGGCCAGCGCCTTGCTCGCTGGGTCGATCGCCTCCAGCTGCCCCGCCTCGCGCACCAGCGCCGCGACGCGAGCGGTCACACCCTCCTCACCGCTGAGCCCGCCCGCGAGGCTTGAGGCCAGCTCGATCAGCTCCTGCGCCTTGGTCATGCGTTGGAAATCGCGCTCGAGCGTCTCCATCGCCTCATCGGTCAAATCAAGCGCGTCGAGCCGCGCCAGCTGGTTCTCCAGGTAGGAGATCTGGTCCGGTGCGAGCTTGGTTTCAGAGGCGACCCGATCGCGATCGGCCTGCAACTCACGCCAGGCGCGGTAGGCTGTCTGGTAAGCTCCCAGGTCGTCGCCCGCCCGGCCATAAAGGTCCAGCAACTCGAGCTGACAGCCTTCCTTCAAAAGACGGCGCGGTTCCCCCGGGCCATGGAAGTCAATCCAGTGCTCCCCCAGCCGCTGCAGGGCCGCCAAGGTCGCGAGCCCACCGTTGACACTGATCCGTGGCGCCTTCTCGCGCGCAACGCTGCGCTTCAGAATCAGCAAGCCGTCCTCGCAGACCGGCAGGTCCAACTCGACCAGCACCGCGTCAATGCCCTTGGAATCCTCGAAGTGGAGCGAGGCCTCGACCTCGCAGGCCGGCGCGCCCTGACGGATCACCGTTTTCTCAGCCCGCTCCCCGGCGAGCAGACTCAGCGCGCCAAGCAGAATGCTTTTACCGGCACCCGTTTCGCCGGTGACCACGGTGAAACCCGCTTCGAAATCAAGGGCGACTTCCTCCAGCAGGGCCAGATTCCGGATACGGAGCGATTGCAGCATGGGCGCTACGGTTGCACGCCGCCGTCCGGCGCGTCAAAGCCGGTTCGCGCGTTCCCACCACATTGTCGGCTCCGCCGCCGCCCGCTCGGACCGGCCTTGGGCAGCTTGGGGTCAGGCCGAAACGCCCGCGACGAAACCAAGATTTTTGCTTGCACGCCCAAACCAGAATCGTGCTTACTCTCCGACCCGATAGATTGGACCTTTAGCTCAGTTGGTTAGAGCGTTTCCTTGACATGGAAGAGGTCACTGGTTCGAGTCCAGTA
>CAYZCV010000266.1:0-2576 GCA_964476965.1 uncultured Opitutus sp.
CGTGGCCATTGACGGTATCTCCCTCACCGTGGCGGAGGTGGCGGGCGATGAGTTCGCGGTCTGGCTGATCCCGACGACGCTCGCCGTGACGAATCTTCATTCGCGGCGGGTGGGTGATCGCGTCAACCTCGAGTTCGATCTGCTCGGCAAGTACGTCGAGAAGCTGACGGCTCACCGCCTTTCCTGAAAACCACCATGCGGACCGCGCTCATTGCGATCACGGATGAGCTCCGGCGGCTGAAGGCCGACGGGGTGAAGACGTTGGCCGTCTCCGACCAGAGCGTGGCGGCGCTTCGCCGGGCGGTCACCGCGCTCCAGGCCAACTCCGCGGCGGCCCCGACGTCGACGGCGAGTGCCCGGGCCGAGCGCGTCGCACAGCCGGCACCCGCTGAGCCGTCGGTCCGGGTCGCCGCAGCGGCGCCCAAGCCGGTCGCGCTGGAGCCGACGTTGCCGCCACCGCCGTCGGTGGCGTTACCCGTGGGCGACAAGGCCACTCGCTGGGCGGCGCTGAAGGCGCTGGTCCGGGACAATCCCGTCTGCCGCGAGCGGGTCCGGCCCGGCAAGCAGGTGGTGCTTGGCGTTGGCAATCTTGATGCCCGGATCTTTTTCTGTGGCGAGGCGCCCGGAGCGGAGGAGGAAATCCAGGGTGAGCCCTTTGTCGGTCCGGCTGGTCAACTCTTGACCCGGATGATTCAGGGGATGGGCCTTTCGCGCGACCAGGTTTACATTGGAAACATCATGAACTGGCGGCCCGATTTGCCCACGCCGCCGGGCGGCGTTCAGGTCGGAAATCGCCCGCCGACCGAGGAAGAAATGGCTTACTGCCTTCCGTACCTGCGGGCGCAGCTGGAGATCGTGAACCCGGAATTGATCGTGGCGCTGGGAGCAACCGCGGCCCAAGGCCTGCTCGGCTTTGGCAGTTTCAAGACGCTGGGCGAAGTCCGGGGTCGCTGGAAGACCTTCGGGGGCAAGCCTGTCATGGTGACCTACCACCCGAGCTACATCCTCCGCAACCCGACCAACCGTTCGAAGCGCGCAATCTGGGAGGACCTGCTTCAGGTGATGGAAAAGGCGGCGCTGCCCATTTCGGAGAAGCAGCGCGGATTCTTTCTCGATAAATGAAGCGAGTCCTTCTTCTTCTGGTCGCCTCGCTCGCGGGCGGAGCCGCCTTGGCGGCCGCCGAGCCCATGGGCTTTGCCGCGGTGAAGGCTCGCGCCGAGCGCCTCGCGGCCGCGCCGTATCAGGAACGAGTCTCCTCGGTTCCGGCATCCCTGCAGTCGCTCGACTATGATGATTTTCGCCGGATCAGTTACCGCCGTGAGCGCGCGTGGTGGGCGGGAACGGGCCTGCCGTTCCAGCTCCAGTTTGCCCACCCCGGTTTCCTCCTCAAGCGGACCATCCAGGTTTCCGAAGTGAGCGGTGGGAGGGTGACCCCAATCCCGTTTGATCGGACCGCCTTCGATTATCATTTTGACCGGGACCTCGGCGCCATTCCGGCCGATTTGGGCTTTGCCGGGTTCCGCATCCTGCATCCGTTGAATGATCCGCAGGGCTTCGATGAGCTGATCGTGTTTCAGGGCGCGAGTTACTTCCGCGCGCTCGGCCGCTCGTTGCACTACGGACTCTCCGCCCGGGGACTGGCCCTGAACAGTGGAGGGCCGCGGCCGGAGGAGTTTCCAATCTTTGAGGAGTTCTGGATCGAGCGCCCGCTGCCGGGCTCGGGCGTGGTGATCCTTTACGCGCTGCTGGACAGCGTCAGCGTGGCGGGCGCCTACCAGTTCACGGTCACGCCGGGCGATGCCACAGTGGTGGAAATCAAGTCGGCGCTCTTCTTTCGCGCGGGGGCCGCGCCGGGCGTGGTGGGGATCGCCCCACTCACGAGCATGTTCTGGTACGGGGAGAATTCCGGCACCACCTACGGGGACTTCCGGCCCGAGGTGCACGACTCCGACGGGCTGGCCATTGCCCGCGGCAATGGTGAATGGCTCTGGCGCCCCCTCGTGAATCCCCGGACGATTCGCACCAGCGCGTTCAGTGACGAGAATCCGCGCGGCTTCGGCCTGTTGCAGCGAGACCGGCAGTTTTCGGCCTATCAGGATCTGGAGGCGTACTATCACCTGCGTCCAAGCGCCTGGGTCGAGCCGGTGGGCGATTGGGGGCGGGGTAGCGTGCGACTGGTGGAGCTGCCCACGCCCAACGAGACCGAGGACAACATCGGGGTGTTCTGGGTACCCGAGCGTCCGGTGGAGGCGGGGCAGGCGCTCGAGTTGGCTTACCGGATCCACTGGTTTCAGGAGGGCGTCGGCGGCGTGCAGGCACCAGCGGCCCGCGCGATGGCGACGCGGATTGGACGGTCGCAGACCCACGACACCGACTGGGTGAGATTCACCGTGGATTTCGAGGGCGGATCCCTGTCAGGCCTGAAGGAGGACGTCCCGGTGGAAGCCGATGTCACGGTCTCGGGCGGCGCCTCGCTCCAGCATCACACCGCCATCCGCAACCGCTTCACGGGCGGGCAGCGGGCGGCCTTTGCCATCCTGCCCGACGGGTCCGGCCGTCCGGTCGAATTGCGCTGC
>CAYZCV010000267.1:0-2567 GCA_964476965.1 uncultured Opitutus sp.
GATCACCCGCGTCCGCCGGCCATGACCTACGCCGGCGCGACGGCGGTGGAGACCTTTCCGCCCGCGCTGGCCAAGGCGCTGGGCGAGCTGGCGAAGCGCGAGGAGGCCACGCTCTTCCAGGTGCTGCTGGCAGGGTTTCAGACCCTGCTCTTCCGCTACACCGGGCAGACCGATGTCGCCGTCGGCACGTCGATCGCCAACCGCGCGCACCCGGACCTCGAGCCGCTGATCGGATTTCTGACCAACACGCTCGTCCTCCGCACGGCGCTCGACGGCAACCCGACGTTCCCCGAGCTGCTCGGACGCGTCCGCGCGGTGGCGCGGGCGGCGTATGCGCATGCCGAGACGCCGCTGGAGCGGATCATCGAGGAGCTGCAGCCCGAGCGGAGCATGAGCCAGAACCCGCTCTTCCAGGTCTGCTTCTCCCTCCTGCAGGCGCACCGCGATACACTGCGGCTGGGCGACGGGCTGGAGCTGGAGCAGCTCAACATGGACAGCTCCATGGCGCGCTTCGACCTGAGCGTGACGGTCGAGGACACGCGCGCCGGCCTGCTCGTGGCCGTCGAGTACAGCCGCGACCTCTTCGAACCGGCGACGATCGCGCGGCTGCTCGCCCACTACCGCACGCTGCTCGAAGCCATCGCCGCCGCGCCCGCGACGCGCATCGCCAAGCTCCCGCTCCTCACGCCGGCGGACCGGCACCAGCTCCTGCACGACTGGAATAACAGCGCGACGCCCTACCCGCGCGAGGCCTGCATCCACGACCTCTTTGCCGAGTCCGTGGCCAAAACCCCCGACGCACCCGCGGTGCTCGCGGGCGAGCGTCAGCTGACCTACCGCGAGCTGGACCTGCTTTCGAACCGCCTCGCCCGCCGCCTCCGCGCGGCCGGCGTCGGCGCGGATACGTCGGTCGCAGTCTGCGCCGAGCGCACGCTGGAGATGGTTGTGGCGCTGGTCGCGGTGCTGAAAGCGGGAGGGAATTACCTGCCGTTTGATCCGGCGGACCCGGCGGAGCGGCTGAGGTTTCTGTTTACGCAAGCCGCGGTCCGGCTGGTGATGGCGCCGGTGGAGGCAGGTGGGGAAAAGGAGTCAGGATTCAGGAGTCAGGATTCAGGAGACGGAAAGCGGAATTCGGAAGAAGCAGGGCGGAGGACGGTGAGCGGGGGGTGGATTCCGGACTGTGGGGTTCCGTTTCTTGATGTGAGGTTGGACGATCCGGCGTTACTGGCCGAGTCTGCGGAGCCTTTGGCTAGCGTGACTACGCCGGAGAATCTGGCGTACACGACGTACACCTCCGGTTCGACCGGCGTGCCGAAGGGGATCTGCATTCCGCATCGGGGCGTGGTGCGGCTCGTGCGGAATACCAACTACCTCGATTACGGGCCGGAGCTGCGCATCCTCGAGCTGGCGCCGGTGTCGTTTGATGCGTCGACCTTCGAGCTGTGGGGGGCGCTGTGCAATGGCGCGCTTCTCGTGGTGCTGCGGCCGGGGGCGCCGTCGATCCGCGAGCTGGCGGACACGATCGAGCGGCACCGGATCACGACGCTTTATCTGACCTCGGCGCTGTTCAACCTGATGGTGGACGAGCGCGTGGCGGCATTTGCGACGGTGAAGCACCTGCTGGTGGGCGGGGACATCATCTCGGTGCCGCACGCCAAGAAAGTCCTGGCGACGCATCCGGGGCTGACGCTGATCAACGGCTACGGGCCGACGGAGACGACGACCTTTGCGAGCTGCGGGATGCTGCGGAAGCCGGCGGACGTGGGCTACACGGTCACGATCGGCCCGCCGATGTCGAACACGACGCTCTACATCCTCGATTCCGAGATGGAGCCCGCGCCCATCGGCGTGCCGGGCGACCTCTACATCGGCGGCGACGGCAATGCGCGGTGCTACCTCGCGCTGCCCGCGCTGACGGCGGAGACGTTTATCCCGAATCCCCACGCGCGGACGCCGGGCGAGCGCATCTACCGCACGGGCGACCTCGCGCGCTGGGCGCCGGACGGGACGATCGAGTTCCTCGGGCGCCGGGATTTTCAGGTCAAGATCCGCGGCTTCCGCATCGAGCTCGGCGAGATCGAGAGCGCGCTCGCGGCGCACCCGGCGGTGAAGGAGGCGATGGTGCTGGTGATCGAGGACCGCCCCGGCGACAAGCGCCTGGTCGCGTGCGTCCAGCCCCGCGACGCTGCGACGCCGACCGACGCCGACCTGCGGGCGCACCTCCGCAGCCGCCTCCCCGACTTCATGGTCCCGGCCGCCTTCGTGGTCCTGGCCGAATTCCCCCTCAATGTGCACAGCAAGGTGGACCGCAAGGCCCTCCGCGCCCTCATCGCAGGCGCCGGCACGGGTCCCACCCGCGCCGCCTACGAAGCCCCGAAGGGTCCGGTCGAGGAAACCATCGCGGGCCTCTGGGCCGACGTCCTCAAGGCGGACAAGATCGGCCGCGAGGACAGTTTCTTCGACCTCGGAGGCCACTCCCTCCTCGCCACTCAAGTCATGTGGCGCCTCTTCGAAATCTTCGGCACCGAGCTTCCGCTCCGCCTGCTCTTCGAGCACCCGACGACGTC
>CAYZCV010000268.1:0-2552 GCA_964476965.1 uncultured Opitutus sp.
ACGCTTCGAGGCCTTGGGCCGTTTTGTCGAGAGTTGTCGAACACCTGCCCCCTTTGGCGGGTCATCTCGACGAACAAGGGGCCTGCAGGCCCCGTGTCTTCTTCTGCGCCGCAACGCCGCCCTGCCCTGCCCTCTCAGCTCACCACTCCCGCAGCCGCGTCCGCAGCCTCGCGACGCTCTGGCGGTGCAGCTGGCACACGCGGCTTTCGGTGACGCCCAGCACCGCGGCGATCTCCTTCAGGTTCATGTCGTGCTCGCAACACATCGACATGACGTACTGCTCGCGCTCGGGCAGGTTCTTGATGTTCTGAACCGAAAACGTCGCGGCCCTGCGCGGTGGCGGCCGCCAGCGCCTTCAGCCCCGGCGGTGGCTGCGTGCGCGCGTCGCGACCAGGGCGGTCAGAGCCAGCCCGGCCAGCGCGAGGCCGGCGGGTTCAGGCACATCGCTTCGGAACGGAAACTCCACCGTGCCTTGCGTGAAGGAAGCCCCGTCGGCACGAAATGCCCCGAACTCGCTCGAAGAGGGACTGACAAACATGAACCACTCGTTGGGCCCGTCGAGGGAGCAGAAGTCACACTGCCTCGTGCCGATCGAGAACCCGATCAGCGCCCCGGTCGAGTCGAAGTCCAGGTAGCCGGTGTTCGCCTGGGCGGCAGTGAAGTTGACGCCGTCCCAGAGGAAGGACAGTTGCGACAACAAGCCAAGCGAACGGACCTGCCCACCGCCGACAGGGGCGATCGCATCGTCGAACGTGAAACTCCCCGTGGAGGAAGCGCCCTTCAGCGCGCCATCGGTGCCCGTCACCCGGAATTCATAGGTCACCGCCGCTGCGTGGCAGACCAGTGGCAGGGCGGCCGTTGCAGCAAGCATCCATCGAGCAAGGTGTCTTGCCACGGTCCAACTCCTCATGATTTTTTCCTTGTGATCGAAGCCCGACGTCCTTGCGCCGTCGAGGCCATGCCCGGAACGGGACGGTTCCGCCGGCACCGTGCCGACACATGCCGTGGACATGCCGGCCATTACAGCAATCCGCCGCGTAAAAGGGCGTAAATCGGCTTACCGCCCCCCGTACTCGGGGGGCGTGCGCGGCGTATCCACCAGCGCAGCGCCACGACGTCGGCAGGCAGCTTGGCAATCGTTGGGTGGGCCGGGTTGGATGGCGCTGGCGATCTCGTGATCGAGGGCGACAACTTTGCGTTCGAACGTAGACTGCAGAGGGATGCTCGCCTGCTAGACGGGCAATTCTCGGTCGTGGTACGCCGCCGGCGCCCGACGTCGCAACTGAGCGACGAGTTCAACGACCAAGGGGCCCGCAGGCCCCTTGTCTTTTGCTTCAGCAGCCCGGCGGAGCCCCGCCCTGCTCGTTCGCTCAGGCTCGACGCCGGGCGAGGAGCGCACCGGAGAGACCGAGGCCAAGGAGCGCGAGGCTTGCGGGCTCGGGGACAGCATTGGCCGGCGTAAACGACACCGTCCCGGTGCCGCTGAAGCTTGTACCGCCGGACACGTACTCCAGGGAAAAGACAGCGGGTTGCAGAGGAGACGAGACATTGCCGAGGATCAGGAAGAAATCGTCGTTGGTGTTGCCTCCGATGCCATCCGAGATTCCGCCAACCCCCAGGAAGTCCAGGCTCTTGTTGTAGGCAAAGGCGACGGCACTAGACAAGTTGAACGTAGGAGATTGCGAAAGAAGCGAGATGCCGCTGGTTGTGGTCCCGACGTCTGAATCGTTATCGAACGTGACGGAGAAAGAGACCTCGAATGGGTTGATCGGTCCGGTGTTGGTGACCGAGACTGTATAGGTCCCGCTGATGATCGCCGCATGCGCGATGGAACCCGTACCGGTCATCGCAAAAACCGCTACTCCGAGTGCCCACTTCTTCAGCGTTCTTAGCGTCATCCGTACTCCGTCAAAATGCCTTGCTGTTTGGCAGCAAGCAAAGTCCGGGCCAAACAATGAAATCAGGCACTTGCGGGTATTCAGGTTCAGAGATGTCAAGCCAGCCGACGATCTCCGGATCAGTTGTACCCGTGCGACCGATAACCATCCAAAGCCTCGAGGCAGTGAAACGAGAGGGCAGGCCAGTGCACATTTGCGGTCCGCGCAGAAGTTCACTCATTCTGGAGGGAGGGCCGAAAGCGTAGTGGTTCGGTAGTTCCCGAACTGCTGAGCCCATACCGTTTCACTTCGTGGTCTGTGCGTCGATCGCCCTTACGCTGCAGGCAGATGTGTGCCCTCTGCCTTGGGGCATCCGATCGGCAACTGCGAGGGTGATCGACCAGCTGCTGAAGGGCGGCGAGATCGGCACACTGGATATCGGTTCGGGGTCGACCCGAGTCTGCCGCGTAGGTAGGGACCGGTCGTTCACGGCGCGACACGGCGCGGTGGCAATACGACTGGCCGCAGTCCCATGGTTCGCCGACGATCACGGTGGCGCCAGGCGCCAAGGTGGAGGTCCGCTTGATGGGGGTCAGCATGAGTTCGCCCATCCAAGCCGACCGGCCGCAACCGCTGCATTCGAGCCCCAAACGAACAAGGGGCCCGCAGGCCCCT
>CAYZCV010000269.1:0-2537 GCA_964476965.1 uncultured Opitutus sp.
CCGCACCCACCGGCAGGGCCGGCAGGACCGGTGCCCCCGGACCGCCGAAGCCCGATTCTGGGGAGGCCGCAACCAAAGCGATGGGCTCGCGCACCGCCGCCGGTAGCCAGCGCGCGAAACGAGGATCCGTCAGGCGAGGCCTCACCCGCGCCCATTCCCCCGCCTCGAGATTCAGCTTCTCGGCCAGGGCCTCGAGGTCCCCCGTCACGAGTGCCCGCCGGGTCTCGCGCGCCCGCTCCTGCCCGAGGCGCGTGGCCTCCGCTTGCGGCAGGGTTGCCTCGGACGCTGTCGCCACGCCGAACGCAATCGCGAGGAACCAGACCGACGCGAGGCCCCATACCCGGGTCGGGCCCGCATCCTCCGTCGGCGCCAACGCCTGGCACCCCCGCGCCGCCGCCACCGCGACGAGCAGCGGCCAGACGCCCGCCAGATCCGGACTCACGATCGCAAAGCCGAAGGCCCACAGCCCCACGCCCAGCAACGCGTCCTCCGGATCGTCCTCCGTCCCCGGCCGGCGCCAGGGCCTGACCACGCTCCACGCCAGCGCGATCAGCACGCTGCCCAGCACGATCCCCGGCAGCTGCGCTCCGCCGCCCGACAGCAGCTCGGGCCGCGAGGGACCTTCGCCGGGCGCGACCAGCGCCCGCGCGATCCCGGCGAGCAGGAGCGCGCCGTTCCACGCCAGCCACGCCCGCTCACCCATTGCCTGCTGGCCGGCCCGACGCCGGCGCGCGCGCAGCGCCAGCACCAGCCCGGCTCCCACGACGGCCAGACCGGACGTGGAAAGCGCGACCGCCACGCCCCCCGCGATCGCGGCCAACCACCGGCCGCGGCCGGAAGCGGACGCGCGCAAAGCCACGAGCGACGCCAGCACCACGGCCGAGGCCAGCGGCGCCCCGGGCGTGGTCATCGCGGCCAAGGCCGCGGGACTCAGGGCCAGCGCCAGCCCACCGCCGCCCACCGCGAGCGCCGCAGCCGGGCGCAATCCCCGCAGCAACCAAGTCAGCGCGATCACCCAGGCCAGCGCCTGGAAAACGATTCCAATCAGAAAGGCCAGCCGCGGATCCCACTGGCCGTTGACCAGCAGCAGTCCGACCTTGATCCCGGCATCACCGGCATGCGGCTCGTGCACGAGCCAGCTCAACGGAGCCCACGTCCCGCCGTCGCGTTCCAGCCAGCGCTGAAACACGCCCGCGGCATCCGCGAGCCAGTCGGCGCCGGTCGGGGCATCGCTCCCGCGTGCACCCACCTGACGAAACCCGAGGGCCGCGAGCAGGAGCGCGCCGCCCACGGCGAGCAGCGGTCGCCACGCCGCCTCGAGCCAGCCCGAGCGTCCGTTGGGCGCGCGCAGGGGAGTCACGGCCGATCAGTCCTGAGCCTTGCGCGTCAGCAGGCCTCGCCCGCGCATCCAGTCCTCGGCGCGGTCGATCCAGGCGGAGGTCTGGCCAAATTCCTTGCGCATCCCAAAGCCATGGGGGCCCTTCTCGAAGAGATGCACCTCCGTCGGCACCCCGGCCGCGCGCAGGGCCCGGTAGAAGAGCAGGCTGTTCTCAATCGGGACGGAGGTGTCCTCCTGGGTGTGAACGAGAAACGTCGGCGGCGTCGCCGACGTCACGCGCGACTCCAGCGACATCGCTGCGACCTGCTCCGGCGTCGCGTTCTCGCCGAGCAGCGCCCGCCGTGATCCCGCGTGGGCGTAGGGATCGTGCAACGTGATGACCGGGTACATCAGCAGCAGGAAATCCGGCCGCGCGCTGACGGCATCGAGCGCCGCGCCGGTCCGGCCCTCCGCCGAATCAAAGAGCGTCCCCGCCGAGGCGGCGAGATGTCCGCCGGCGGAGAAGCCGATCACGCCGATGCGATCCGGCTGCACGGAAAAGTCCGCTGCCCGCGAGCGGACCTGTCGCACGGCACGGAGCACATCGCGCAGGGGCGCGGGGTGGCCGTATTCAACCATGCGGTACTTAAGGACGAAGGCGGTCACGCCGATCGAGTTCAGCCACGCGGCGACCTGGGACCCCTCGTTCTCCATCGACAGCCGCACATACCCGCCGCCCGGGCAGATGATCACCGCCGCCCCCGTGGCCTTATCGGCCGGGGCCGGGTAGACCGTGAGGGACGGCTGGTGGACATTGGAGGCCCGCGCATTCTCCAGCTTTTCCGGAGACGCATCCGCCCGCAGCCCCGGCACGCCCTCCGGCCAGAGGGGAATGACGGTCGGTTCCGCCCCGGAGGCGATCCAGGGAGCGAGGAGGATAAGCGAAAGGGTCCGCAGCAGACGCAGGTCGGGTTGGCTCATGGGAGGGTGATGGCATCATGTGCCCGATAACCCACCGCCCGCCAACGCAATTTCGGTCAGGCTGGATCGCGGCAACCGCCGATCGATCTATCCAGACGTTTCGCGCAGAGACGCGGAGCCGCAGAGAGGCCCGCCTAAAACTCAGGTCTCAGGTTTCAAGTCTCAGGTCTCTCCATCCCCAATCCCCATCCCATCCAGCGGCGACCGCACACCCAATCCCGGCTTTTGCATCACATGC
>CAYZCV010000270.1:0-2529 GCA_964476965.1 uncultured Opitutus sp.
AAACTCCACCCACCGCCACGAGGACGAGGGTCAACAAGCCAGCCACTCCGAGGCCAGCATACTTCAGGGTTTTTCCAATTTTCATGGGCGGACCCTTTGCAGTCGGTATGCCAAGCACGGGCTATCGAACTATCACTCTATCAATGAGGATTTTAGGAATAGATTTACTCCAAGGCGACAAGCGAACCGGTGTCAGAACCGAAAACCAGCCGTCCCATTTTCGAAACCGCTTTCCTTAACCCTGATCGGGTCTCGCGAGGCGGCTGATTTTGCCGGTGCGGTTGTCCGGCTGATTCGATTTTGGTCCGGCCCCCTACCCTTCGTTTTCATCTCCGGCTGACGTCGCAATCGTCCCGCGATCGACGCGAGGACCATGGCACGGACCGCGGCCGCGCAGCGCATCGCCGCCGTCACTCGTCCCTCCTAGGTTCACGCGTTCGGTTCCTCCCGGCGCGCATGAATCCCCAACCCAGTGTCACGTATTACGTGACACCTGGTCGCGCGATCGGCGGGCCGAAGACCGGGAAACGCCTCAGCCCTTGCGACGCCAGAGGGCGCCAAAGACGATCATCATCACGCCTAAAACCGCCGGTCCGACGTACCACAGCATGAACTCATTCCGGGTGAAACCGAGCTGCGCCTCGTCGGAGACCTCAATCAGCATTTGCGCACCGATGACATTGATCGCCGCCGACACCACCGTGAGCGCGCCGAACCCGATCAGCCCATAACGAATTGCCCGGACGAGCAGCGGATGCATGCTCCCACCTTGGGCTCGCCCGCGGTCCCTGTCGATCTCCGCTCGACGCGTTGCCGGCCTTCGCACTCGGCACGATCCCTGCAGTCACTTCCCTTCAACGTCACCACCGCATGCCCCTCCGCCCCCTCCTGCCGCGCCTTCTCGTCGCCCTCCTGCTCGCTCTCGCTTCGCGCGGGCTGCGCGCCGCCACCTTCGATCTGACCTCGGCCTCAATCGCCGAGATCAATGCCGCCTTCGACGCGGGTGCGCTGACCTCCGAGAAGCTCACCCAGCTCTACCTCGCACGCATCGAGGCCTACGACAAGAAGGGGCCGTCGCTGCGGGCCGTGATGGCGCTCAATCCGAATGCCCTCGAAGAGGCCCGCGCCCTCGACGCCGAGCGCAAGACCAAGGGCCCGCGCGGCCCCCTCCACGGCATCCCGATCCTGCTCAAGGACAACATCGACATGGTGGGCATGCCGACCACCGCCGGCTTCTACGCGCTGCGCGATGCGATGCCGGCCGAGGATGCGGAGCAGACCCGCCGGCTGCGGGCGGCCGGCTGCGTCATCCTCGGCAAGACCAACATGAGCGAATTCGCCAGCGGCGCGGCCATTTCAACCCTCGGGGGCCAAATGCTCAACCCGCACGCGCTCGACCGCTCGCCCAGCGGATCCAGCGGCGGCAGCGGCGCCGGCATCGCCGCGGGCTTTGCCGTCTTCGCGCTCGGCACCGACACTGGTGGATCGATCCGCGGGCCCTCCTCCGCCAATGGCATCGCCGGACTCAAGCCCACCATGGGCCTCAACGGTCGCGGCGGCATTATTCCGCTGTCCCTCTCATTGGACACCGTGGGCCCGATGGCGCGCAATGTCTCTGACCTCGCCGCTGCGCTCACGGTCATGGCCGGGCCTGATGCGCGGGACCCCGCGACCAAGGAAGCTGCGTCGAAGCAGATCAACTACACGGAGGCCCTCAAGCCCGGCGCGCTCAAGGGAGCCCGGTTGGGGCTGCTCCGCGATTACATGAAGGGCGACCCGGGGGTCGACGCGATCATCGAGACCGCGGTCGCCGTCCTCCGCGCCCAAGGGGCCGAGGTGGTCGAGATCACTCTCCCCCGTTTCGTCATCGGCCTGAACAGCGGCCTCTACACGGCGATTCGTGATCCCGAGTTTCGCTACCAGATCGAGGACTACCTCGGGTCGCTCCCCCGTGAGGACCTCCCGAAGACGCACGCCCAACTCATTGAATTGGCGGACAAGATCAAGGACCCCACCCCCGAGGGTTGGGTGCGCAACCAGAACCGGCTCGATGCCTACAAGCGCGAGGCCAAGGCCGGCACGCTGGAGGACGGCCCGTACCAGAGCGCACTGCATGACGGCGCCAAGATCGTGCGGGACAATCTCGAGTGGTTCATCGCGAAGGAGAAACTCGATGCCTTCATCGCTCCGACCTCCATCCGCCCCGCTGGCCTGATCAAGGCCCCGCCTGAGGGAACGACTGCCGGCGGAAGCACCAATGGTTCCGCCACGCATCTGGCCAATATCACGGGCTGGCCCGACCTCATCGTGCCGGCCGGTCTCACCAGCAATCCCCGCCTCCCTGTCGCGCTGTCGTTTATAGGTCCCGCCTTCAGCGAGGCTCGCCTGCTGGCCCTCGGCTATGCCTTCGAGCAGGCCCTGCCCGTCCGGACGTTGCCCAGCACCACGCCTCGGCTCGAAGGTGAGAAGTTCGAGTACTGAAGCGTGATCCAACGATCTGGTTAACCACCGATCGACACAGATGGTCAC
>CAYZCV010000271.1:0-2500 GCA_964476965.1 uncultured Opitutus sp.
GGCGCTGCGCGAGGCGATCGCGGCGGGAACGGCCGCGACCGCGCTGCGGCCGGTGGCGCAGAGGGCCGGGCGGGTGACTCTTGCGGATGACGCCGGACGGCTTGTCCGTGAGGGGCTGGCCTCGTGGGAAGACCTGCTCCGGGTGCTGTGAGCGCGCGCCCTATGCCGACGTTTTTCTATCGGGCGATTGAGGGCGCCACCGGCCGCGAGCGGTCGGGCGAGATCGAGGCGCCCCACGTGGATCAGGCGATCCTCAAACTCCGCGCCCGCGAACTTCATCCGTTCGAAGTCCGGCTGGGGCGGCCTCCGCGCTCGGCGCTGCTCGCATGGGCCGTGGCCGGCCGCCGTCGAGGCTGGCGGCGGGAGCGGCTGCATTTCACCCGGCAACTGTCCGCCCTCCTGCGGGCCGGTGTGCCGCTGGTCACGGCCCTCGAGCTCATGGGACGGCAGCGCCAGCCGGCGGGCTGGCGGTCGGTCCTGACTGCGCTGGTGGAATCGCTGCGCAACGGCCGGAGCTTCTCCGATGCTCTGCGGGCCCAGGCGGGCATCTTCGACGGTCGCTACGTGAGCATCGTGAAGGCGGGCGAGGTTTCTGGCCGGCTGGACCATTGTCTGGAGCGGCTGGCGGCTTTGCAGGAGAAGTCAGATCGCGTGCGCCGCCGGGTCCAGGCGGCGACCTTGTACCCGGCCGTAGTCGCGGTGGTGGCCGTTGGGATTGTCGCGGCCCTGATGGTCTTCGTGATTCCCCGCTTTGAAGCCGTCTTTGCCGGTTTGCTGCAGGGGCAGCCGTTGCCCGGACTGACCCGGGTCGTGATCGGGGTCGCCCGCTTTTTCCAAGGGCACGGCCTGGCCACGGGCCTCGTGGGCGCGGGGAGCGTGCTCGCCGTGGAGGGGCTTCGGCGTACGCGGCGAGGACGGCGCGCGTGGGATCATGCCCTGCTGCGACTCCCGCTGTTGGGCGACCTCTGCCTGAAGGCGGCGATCGCGCGCTTCACCCGCACGCTGGGGGCCCTGCTGATGGCGGGGGTTCCCATCCTCGACGCGCTCGAGATTGCCGGGACGACGACGGGCAATGCCCACATGGAGGAGGTGCTCCGGGGCGCGCGGGGAAGGGTGGAGTCCGGTGAACCCCTGTCGGCACCCCTCGTGGCCGCGGGGTGCTTTCCCTCCGTGATGACCGGGCTGATCCAAGTCGGGGAGGAATCCGGCGGCCTCCCGGAAATGCTCGAGCACGTCGCCGACGCCTTTGATGCCGAGGTCGATCAGGCGGTGGATACGGTGACGGCGCTGCTGGAACCCGCGCTGATTGTCGGCATGGCCGGCGTCGTCGGGGCGGTGGTTGCGGCCCTCTTTCTGCCGATCGTGAAGGTGATCCAGACCTTGGGTTGAGTGAAACCCCCTATGCACCGGTGACTTGCGTCTTTCTAAACCCTTTACAATGTGCGGGCATGTCGCAGACCTCCGTTTCCCGTTTCACCAGCGTTTTGCTGGATGAGCTGCGCGCCCTCAAGGCGGTCGGGCAGCGGCGGGATTTCGCGGCCGGCGCAGTGATTTTTTCGGCCGGGGATCCGGGCGATGGATTTTATCTCGTGGATACGGGCCGCGTCCGGATTGAGGCCGGCGCCGGGGAGGAGGCCTCTCGTCTGTTGGCGACGATCGGGCCGGGCGATTTCTTTGGCGAGATGGCGGTTCTGGATGATGCGCCGCGTTCGGCCTCCGCCACGGCGGAAGTCGCGACCGGGACCATCTTTCTCGGCCGCGATGAGTTGCTGCGCCTGCTGCATCAGCAGCCGCAGCTCGCGCTCGATCTGATTCGCGATTTCTCGGGCCGCATGCGCGCGCTGAACCGCCGCTACCTCGACTATATCCTGCAGGCGGAGCGACTCGCCACCGTCGGCCGGCTCGCCCGCTCGACCGTGCACGATTTCAAGAATCCCCTCGCGATCATCTCGCTCGCCGCGGAGCTGGCCGGTCGCATCGAGGCGTCGGCCGAATCCCGCCATCGCGTGCAGGAGACGATTCTCAAACAGGTCGAGCGAATGAACTCCATGCTGCACGAACTCATCGAGTTCACCCGCACGGGCCAGCAGGAGTTTGTGCCGACCAAGGTCAGGTACGCTGAATTTCTGGACGGCATTGCGGTCGATCTCCGGCAGGAACTGGCCGAGCGCAAGGTGCAGCTGGTGATCAAGCCGCCGTCCAAGAAACTCGAGGTCGAGATCGATGCGCGCCGTCTCCCGCGGCTGTTTCATAATCTCATCGGCAATGCGGTCGATGCGATGGGCAAGGCGGGCGGCACGATCACGGTCAGTACCGAGCTCAAGGATGACAGCCTCCACACAGAATTGACGGACACCGGGCCGGGCATCGCGCCCGAGGTGGCGGAGCGTCTCTTCCAGCCCTTCGCCACTCATGGCAAGGCCCATGGTACCGGCCTCGGCCTTTCGATCTGCCGGCGCATTGCGGAGGATCACGGCGGCCGCATCTGGGCGCGCAGCGC
>CAYZCV010000272.1:0-2490 GCA_964476965.1 uncultured Opitutus sp.
CGCCGGGAGGAGCAGGGAACGGGAGGGAGGGAAAAAGGGCGGCATCACGCGAAAATTCAAAATCTCTCCCCGAAAAGCATCCGCCGTACCGTTAATTGCAACCGCGGGATGCGGCCGATCGCGATTTTCGAAACGATTTACAGAGAGGGACCGCCAGCGGCGGAGTTGGAGGCTGGAGGATGGAAGTTGGAGGTTCGAGTGCATCCGCGGGCGGACGCCAGCGGGGTTGGAAGTTGGGAGCTGCAGGTTGGAAGTTCGAGTGCCGCCGCGGGCGCTGCCCGCGGAATCTCAAGTCTGACATATGGCGGCGCCCGCCGCCGCGCTATCGAACCCCCAACCTCCAGCATCCAACCTCCAACCCGCGCGCGAAGCGCGCGCTACTTCAGCGCCCGCACCTTCACACTGCGGAAATGCACCACGTCGCCGTGGTCCTGCAGCACGATGTGGCCCTCCGACAGCGTCGCGAACTTGGCCTGGGGCTTGAACTTGCTGCCGGCGATCATCGCCTTGCCCTCAGGGCTCGCGAGGTCGGCCTCGAGGAGCTTCTTCCCGTTCAGCCAGTGCTCCACGCGCCAGCCCTTCACGACCACCTTGGCCACATTCCACTCGCCAACCGGTTTCGTCACATCCGGACCCGCCGCGATCAGATCGTAGAGCGATCCGGCCAGGTGGGAGGCGATCTTGTTGTCCGCCGCGTCGATGTTATCGAGAATCTGGTATTCCGGTCCCGTGTGCCACGGGGCTTTCTCGCCCAGGCCCGAGCGATAGATGATGCCGCTGTTCGCGCCCTTCGCGACCTTCCACTCCAGCGAGAGCTCGAAGTCGCCAAACATCTCCTTCGTCACGAGGTCGCCGCCGCGCGCCACCCACACCAGCGCGCCGTTCTCCACCTTCCAATTGGTCGGAGTGCCGTCCGTCGCGAAGCCGCGCCAGCCGTCCAGGGTCTTGCCGTCAAAGAGGAGCTTCCAACCCGCCGCGGCTTCCGCCGGCGTCAGGGTGTTGGGTTCGGCCGCGAACGTGACAAACGGGGCCACCGCCAGCGCGGCGGCAAGGGTCAGGGAGCGCAGGGTCGTTTTCATGGGGATCAGAGGCATCAGGGGTTGGGCGGGGTTTGCAGGGTACGAAGGTAGGCGTAGAGCGCGTCCCACTGGGCGCGGGTGTCGCCGTCGAGCACGTCCGCATTCAGCGTGCGCCCGGCGGCATCGGTAAACTTGGGCATCTTCGTGCCGGGCACAACCCGCAAGGGATTGTCCATCCAACGAATAAAGTACTCCGGCCGGAGCCGCTCCGTGACATGCGCGAAGTTCACCCCGGGCGCGCCGAAGGGCGCCGTCGCCGGGGTCTCGCCCACGGCATGACACGCAAGGCAGTTAAAACCCTCCGTCCCCGCCAGCCGCTGCCCGGCCGCGATCTGCTCCTCCGTCGCCGCGGCCCCCGCATCCTCCGCCGGGGTCACCGCCGGGGCGCCATGCTCCGCCGCCAGCCCCGCCGCCAGCGCGGCGGCCCGCGCCGGAAATGCCGGCATGCGCGCCGCCAGCCAGGGCCGCGCGCGATAAGAGAGCGCCCCCGCCAACTGCGCCTGCATCCACTCGGGCTTCAGCTTCTCGCCCGCCCAGGTCAGCAGCGGCGGATCCGGGTCCACACTGCTCTCCTCGCCCTCATCCGGCGGCGGACGCCCCGCGTGCGCGGCCTCGTGCGCCGCGATTTCCGCGGTGAGGCTCGTGTACACGGCGCCCACGCCGTCGCGGGCATGACACGCGGAGCACCGCAGATCCGCCCACTGGCGGCGCGCGAACTCCACCGGCGCATCGTGCACCAGCACGCCCGTCCCCGCCCCCGCGAACGCCCGCAGTGCGGCGCGCTGCTGCGCGGTGAACGCAAAATCCGGGGCCGCGCCCCGCCCCGCCGCATCCTCGGCGACGCAGCCGCGCGTCCAGCCGCCGGCCAGCGTCGCCGCAAAGTCCTGCGCCCGTACCGGGCCCGCCGGCGCGTGACAGTTCAAACAGCTCTTCGCCACAAAGGTATCCTGCCCGCGGATCGGATCGCCCTTCGCCGCCGCCGCGACCCGCACCGGCGTCTCCTGCGCCAGCAGGAAGGCCGTGAGCGCCGCCGCCTCGGCTTCGCTCAGCTTGAAATTCGGCATGCGCGACCCGGCGTGCAGCGCCTCGGGTTCGCGCAGATATTCCTGCAACGCCGCCGCCCGCCACTTCACCGGGACCTGCGCGAGACTTACCCGCGAATGGCCCGCGACTTCCAAGGGCTTGCCCGGCAACGCATGACAACTCGCGCACTGCAAATCCGTGAACAGATGCGCGCCGCGATTGATCAGCCCCGCATCGGGCGCCGGCGCGGCCGCGGGCGCCACCGGCGCATCGGCGACCAGATAGGCCGTGATATCCGCGACCTCCGTCGGCGTCAGCGCCAGCTTCGGCATGCGCGTGCCCGGCCGCAGCGTGTGCGGATCCGCAATCCACGCCGCCAGCCAGTCCG
>CAYZCV010000273.1:0-2475 GCA_964476965.1 uncultured Opitutus sp.
CAGGAACGGGCCTTCGGAGCGAACTGAACTCTGACCTGACCTGATCGGATCGCTGAATTCTGAACCACTCAGGTCTCAGGTTTCAGGTCTCAGGTTTCGCTCCGCCGGTTTCAGGTTTCGCCCGGCGGGCTCCGGCCGCTCACGGCAGCACACGTCCGAGGTAGAAGTACAGTGTGGGGTCGTAGCCCTTGGCCAGTCCGAGGCCGATGTGGACCGGGCCGAAGGGCGTGGAGGTCGCCGCGAAAAGGCTGCCCGCGACGATCCAGCTTTCCGGCGCGAGGCGGTCGGACTCATCCCATGTGTTGCCCAGTTCGATCGATCCGCCCACGAAGACGCCGCGGACCGCATCGCCGCCCCCCAGCCGCTTGCGCAGGATGAGCGACCCGACCAGCGCGTTGGAGCCGAAGACCTCGTCCGTGGGCACGCCCGACAGGTTGAACAGGCCGCCGAGGTGATAGGGCAGGCGTTCGAAATCCTTGTCGGATTCGAGCGTGTAATTCGCCGACAGCCGCGGTTGCAGCACGACGCTGCCGAGCGCGAAGGGCGCGGTGGCCAGAAAGCCGCCGGTGGTCGTGCCGGAGCCGGCGCTCTCGCGCTCGACCCGGCCGTGCAGGTAGTAGCCCTTGCGGGGAAAGAAGGCGTCGTCGAGCCGGTCGAAGGTGAGGGCGCCCGTGAGTCGGTTGGTGGTGTACTCCGTCAACACAGTCGAGGGATCGATCACGGTGGCGGTGCCGTCCGGACCGATGACGATGAAGGTCGAGGTCTTCACATTGGAGTAGCGGACAGTCCCGCGCTCCGCCCCGACCCGAACCTCGCCATGGGCCCCGATGCGGATTCCGCCCGCGATGCCACCGAAGAGGGTTTGGCGATCGAAGGTGAGGGGCAGCGGCTTGAAAGCCGGCGAGATCGAGCGCAGGTCGAAGGAAAAAGCCTCGGGCGTGCGGAGAAGTTCCGCGCGCGGTGCGACAAAGAACAGGCCGTCGCGGCCGACGGGTTGAAAGAACTCGGCATCGATCCGGTCGATCGTGCCGAGCGAGGTCTTGAGCGCCAACTCGCCATTGAAGCGATTGAGTTGGGTGAAGCGCAGCGCCGATCGCACATTGAGCTCGCTGGATCCGGCGAGATTGCTGCCCAGGCCGATTCCGAAGATCGCGAAGTTGGGACCCCACGGCTTGGGCCGGGTGCTCACGACGAGGACGCGGCCCTCGGGCCGGTCGTCGATGCGGTAGTCCACGCTTTCGAAGTAACCGAGATCATGGACCCTCCCGAGGCTCTCGCTAAGCTGCGCCGGGTCCAGCCGTTCGCCGGGCCGGATGCTGAGGCGGTTGCGGATGGTGCGCTGCACGGTCGGATTGCTCGCCTCCACCTCGATCGCGGCGATGATCGGAAGATCGCGCGTGAGGGCACGGCGGGCGTTCTCGTGGGCCGCATACTCGGCGGCGGGCAGGCTGAGCGGGGCCAGCGCCGCGCGCGCGGCCTCGGCCTCGGCGTAGCCGTTCCGGAGGATCTCGAGCGAGTCGCGGTAGGCGGAGGAGGAGTGCCCGGGTAGCTTCAGGCGGACGAGGACGTCCTTGTCCGTCAGCGTGGCGATCTGCTCGAGTGTGTCGCGCTGGGAGAAGATCGCGACGAGTTGCTGCGCCATGGCGACCGGATTGTTCAGCTGGTCGGCGGGCAGGAGCTCGGGCCGGACGTCGACTGCGATGATGACGTCGGCCCCCAGATCGCGGGCCACGCTGATCGGCAGATTGCGCGAGGCAAAGCCGTCGATCAGCACGCGGCCGTTGATCGTGTAGGGCGCAAAAACCGCCGGCAGGGCCATGCTCGCGCGCATCGCGTCGGCGAGCGCCCCGCGATCAATGACCACCATGGCCCCGGTCTCGATATCCGTGGCGACCGCTCGGTAGGGGACGGGCAGGTCATCGAAGCTCTCCCGCGTGCCGACGAAATCCGTCTTCTCGCGCAGCGCCACCAGCAGGTTCTGGCCCGACACGATGGCGTTGGGCACCTTGAGGCCCCCGGAATCGAGGCCGAATTCAAGCCAGCGTGGCGTGTCCATCTCCTCGGTCTTCGCGCGAAACCCGCGCTGGGGCCGCGGCGCGCGGTCGCCCAGCATCTGATCCCAGTCGCATTCGCGCAGCCAGGCCTCCATCTCGGCGGAGTCATAGCCCGCCGCATAAAGCCCGGCGACGATCGCGCCCATGCTCGAGCCGACGACGTAGTCCACCGGCACGTTCAGCTCCTCCAGCATCCGGATCACCCCCACGTGCGCGACCCCGCGGGCTCCCCCGCCGGCGAGGACGAGCCCGATCTTGGGTCGCGTCGGCGGGGGCGAGGCGGTGGCCGCTTGAGCCTCGGCCGCAGAGAGCGATCCGGTGGGAAACGAGAGCAGGCTGGTCAAAGCAACCGCAAGGATTCCCGACCGGAAGGAAGGCGACATCGGGCGTACGTTACGGAGAGCCCCCGCCGTTTCAAGAG
>CAYZCV010000274.1:0-2465 GCA_964476965.1 uncultured Opitutus sp.
AGTAGTAGCTGTTCTCGAAAATCAGCACGCGATCGGTCACGCCGATGCCGAGCGCGCCACCCGAGCCGCCCTCGCCGACGATGACGGAGATGGAGGGGACGCGGAGCATGGCCATCTCACGCAGATTGACTGCAATGGCCTCCGACACGTGGCGCTCCTCGGAGCCGATGCCAGGATAGGCGCCGGGGGTGTCGATGAAGGTGAGCACCGGGATGCCGAACTTCTCCGCGGTCTTCATCAGACGGAGGGCCTTGCGGTAACCCTCGGGCTGGGGCATGCCGAAATTGCGCGCGATCTTTTCCTTGGTTTCACGGCCCTTCTGCTGGGCGATGATCATCACGGCGTCGCCGTTGAAAAAGGCGGTGCCGCCCACCAGCGCACGGTCGTCATTGAACTGCCGGTCGCCGTGCAATTCCTGGAAGCCTTCGCAAATCATGCCCACGTAATCGAGGGCGTAGGGGCGCTTCGGGTGCCGGGCGATCTGGACCCGCTGCCACGGCGTCAGGCTGGAGTAAATCTCTCGCTGGGTCGCCTCGATCTTGCGGGTGATGCCGGCAATCTCGCTCGAGAGATCGAGGTTGTTCTCCAGCGACTGCTGGCGCAGCTGATCGAGCTGGGTGCTCAGTTCGCGCAGCGGCTTCTCGAATTCCAACGTGTAAACAGGCTTATCCATCGGGCGGGGAGGCTAGGGAGGCGGCGGGAGTCGTGTCAACGGGCTCGCTGATGCGGTTCGGTTGCGTTAAAAACGGGCCGGCCAGGCAGGAGGAGTAACCACGGATTGCGCGGATTTCACGGATGAAGACCCGGATGGCTTGAACAGGAGGGAAGGGAGACAGGCACGAGATCAAACCTCGGCGAGTTGGATCAGATCTCCTTTCTCTCCGCTGCCTCCTGTAAATCCAGATCCCGTTTGGCCTCATGTTTTCTATCCGTGTAGTCCGTGGTCGGCTCGACCTTCCGGTCCTTCCGTTCAGTTCAACCCATCCGCTGCCGGACCGGGTGGGGCCTTTAGTTGGTCTTTCCAACCGAGGACTTTGGCCTGGGCGCCGTATTTCTCGGCGGTGGCCTTGTCGCCTTTTTCCATCCAAATGCGCGAAAGGGTTGTGTTGATGAAGAGATCGTCCGGGCGCAGCGCGTGCCCGCGATTCGCGGCCGCGAGGGCGTCGTCGAAGCGGCGGAGGGAGAAGAGGATTTCGCTCAGCGCGTGCCAGGCCGCGAACGAGTCGGGCATCGCGGTGGTGGCCTGCGCGAGCTTGGCGAGTGCGGCGTCGGTCTCGCCCATCGTGTAGTCAAAGGTCGCGTCGTCGATCAGGGTTTGCAGGTCCTCGGGCGTCATGGAGGTCGGAGCCTAGCGCGATCAGCCCAAAAAGAAAGGACGGCCTTGCGGGCCGTCCTTTCGGAGCGAAAAAGGAGAGGGGAAGCGATCAGGCCTTCGGGGCGATACCGGCGAGGGCGAGCGTCAGCTTGATGTCCGCGCCCACCGTGTCGCCGCGCTGGCCGGCCTGGATGCCGAAGTCGTCGCGCTTGACCGAGAACTCTGCTCGGACCACGAGGATGTCACCCTTGGCGTTCGGCTGGCGGCGGCCAAGTGCATCGGCCATGTAGGAAACCTTGGCGGGAACGGTCACTTCCTTGGTGATGCCCTTGATCGTGAGATTGCCCGTGACGTCGGCGGTCGTGTCGGTGCCGGCGGTCTTGGCATTGGCGACCTTGGTGACCTCGAAGGTGATCTCCGGGTGCTTGGCGACGTCGATCCAGTTCGGGCTGTGCAGGTGATCCTGCATGGTCGAGTTCGGCAGCTTGAGCGAGTTCGAGGCGATCACGATCTTGCCCGTGAGGGCGGCGGGATTGGCCGGATCGAAGAGCACATTGCCGGTGACGCCGCTGGCGGTGCCGGAGATGGACTCAAGCGGGGCATCGAGGTGGAAGGCGACGTTGTTGACGCCCTTCGGATCCTTGAAGTCGAAGGAAATGGGCGCGGCGACGGCGGCGGCCGCAGCGAATGCGAAGGCGGTGGAGGAGACGAGGTGCTTGATCATGAGTTGGTGGGTTTGAGGGTGGAGTGTGATTTGCGAAACAAAAAGGAGAGTCCAAACAGGACCACGGCGGCGCCGGCGCCCCCGCCCAGGACCTCGAGTCCGGGAACGAAACGGTCCTCGTACTCGACGTAGGCAATGCCGGTGATCTCGTCGGTCTTGTTGACCGGAACCCGGTTCATGCTCCAACCGCGATGGGCACCGCCCATGGCCCACCAAATCACGACGCCGGCCAGCAGCAGGGCGGCGGTGGCGCGAAGGGCGAGGGGAAGGGTCTTTGCCATGAGTATTCGGAGGAACGTGCTTAACTTCGACGAGAGTAGAGCCCGACATCCAAGCGCTTATTCCCGCATATGCAACCAATCTGGCTACAAAATCAACATGGCGTCGCCATAGCTGAAAAAGCGATACTCCCGAGCCACGGCTTCA
>CAYZCV010000275.1:0-2455 GCA_964476965.1 uncultured Opitutus sp.
GACGCACCCCCGTCGGCTGGGGCTTCGGTGACCGCGGCTGGAAGGGCCTGCTTCCCGCCGAACGCGTTCCCGTCATCCGGGCCGAGGCTGACGGCCATTTGTGGACGGCCAACAACCGCCTCGTGGGTGGCGAGGCCCTCGCCCTCCTCGGTGACGGCGGGTACGCCGCCCCGGTGCGGGCCCGTCAGATCCGCGACGGTCTCGCCGCGGTCGGCCTCGACCCCGCGCGCCGCGCCACCCCGGCGGACCTTCTCGCCGTCCAGCTCGACGACCGCGCCGTCTGGCTGGAGGGGTGGCAGCGGCAACTCCTCGCCACCCTGACCGATGAGGCCGTGGCCGGCCACCCCGCCCGCCAGGAGCTGCGCGAGCGGGTCCGGACCTGGGAGGGGCGCGCGTCCGTCGACTCCGTCAGTTACCGCCTCGTCCGCGCTTGGCGGGACTTCGTGGCGGACCGGGCCCTGCCCCCTCTTTTCGCCCCCTGCCTCGCCGCGTATCCGGATTTTAGTTACCGCAGTCTGCCCTATGAGCAGGCTCTCTGGACCCTGGTGACGACCGAGCCGATCCACCTGCTCCGCCCCGAGTTCACCCGCTGGTCCGACCTGCTGCTCGCCGCGGCGGACGACGTCATGGCCGATCTGGACCGCCAGAAGGTCCCGTCCGCCCGCGCCACCTGGGGTGCGCGCAACACCAGCAGCATCCGCCACCCCCTCAGCCGGGCGCTTCCGGCGTTCATCGGCCGTCACCTCGACATGCCGGCCCAGCCGCTGCCGGGCGACAGCAACCTGCCGCGCGTGCAGCGCCCGTCGTCGGGCGCATCCGAGCGCTTCGTCGTCTCACCCGGCCGCGAGGCTGAGGGCATTTTTCACATGCCTGCGGGACAGAGCGGACATCCGCTCTCGCCCTTCTATCGGGCCGGCCACGACGCCTGGGTGAAGGGCGAACCCTCCCCCTTCCTCCCCGGCGCCACCGCCCACACGCTGACGCTGAAGCCGTGAGGAGAAACCTGAGACCTGAAACCTGAAACTTGAGTTTTCAATCTCCACTCAACCCTACTAGCCGCACCATCGGCAGGTCTCAGGTTTCGCCCTTCGAAATTGCCGTTGTGCCCTGCCGGGTTTGATCGCTTGATGGCCGCAGACCTCCTTTACGCGGACTGATGAAAAAGAAAAAGCAGAGCTACACGGTGTATTTCGCCAGCGAGCTCTTCAGCCTCAAGCACCTCCTCGGCAACGCCTATCTGGCGGAGGCCATTTACGAGAAATCGCACGGGCGCTACCGCTGTCACCTTCCGCAGGATTTCGAACTGCGCGGGCTGCATCCGCAGACAATCCGGGATCAGGACATCCGGGCTTTGCTGGAATGCGACCTCGCGATCTTCAATTTCGACGGCACGGAGCTCGATAGTGGCACGGTGATCGAGTTCATGTTCGCGAAATTTGCCGACATGCCGGCGGTCGTGCTGCGCAGCGACATCCGCGGCGCCGGGGACCAGGGGCGGGGCGATCCGTGGAATCTGATGGCGAGCTTCTATCCCCGGACGGCAACGGTGCTGACCGGCAGCCTGTTCAACTACCGTGCCCTTCTGAAAAAGCGCGGAGCCCACACCCGGCGAGCCACGCGCGACGAGGTGGTCCGGCTGGCAGGGCAGCATGCCTCCGCCACGGGCGCCATGGTGTGCGACCAACTGGCGATCTCCGTCGTGCGCGCACTCGACCGCGTGGTCGCGATGGAGCCCGTCATGCCGAAGCACCTGCGCGAAGAGGTCTACGCCTGGCTGGCGCTCATGCCCGGTTTGCGGGGCAAGGAAAAGATGCTGCGCAAGGAGCTCGAGCGCGTGCTCAAGCAAAAGGTGGAGCGCGACCTCCTGTAGACTTCAACCCTGGTTGATGATTCCGGCCAATCTCATCCTCCCCGATGGCTCTTCACCTTCTTGATCACCCCCTCGGCACGCATGCATTGACGCATCTGCGTGACCACACCACGAAACCGGCGACGTTTCGGACCCTCGCCTACCAGGTGAGCCTGCTGCTGGCGCTTGAGGCGACCCGTCATCTCGCGCTGCGCACCCAGCCTGTCGTCACGCCGTTGGAGACGATGGCCGGACGTGTGCTCGCGCAGGGGTTGGTCGTGGTGCCGATCCTCCGGGCCGGGCTGGGCATGGTGCAGCCGTTCACCGACCTGTTCCCGGAGGTGAGTGTCGGCTACGTCGGGCTCGAGCGGGACCACGAGACCGCAGTCGCTCGCAGCTACTACTGCAAGCTCCCGCCGCTGGCGGGAAAGTGCGTGCTCTGCATCGATCCCATGCTCGCGACCGGCGGCTCCGCCGTGCAGGCCCTGAGCCTCCTCCGCGAGCGCGGCGCCACCGATCTCCGCATGGTGTGCATCGTCAGTGCGCCCGAAGGCGTGCAGACAGTCGAGGCGGCCCACCCCGACGTGCCCATTTTCACGGGTGCGC
>CAYZCV010000276.1:0-2421 GCA_964476965.1 uncultured Opitutus sp.
CTTCTGAATGAAGGCTCCGAGCATGCGACGAAGTTCGAGTGTTTCGGCCTGGAGGGGTTCGGCTTCGCCAAGTGTGAGGTAACCCAGATCGCGGGCCAGCAGAACAAAGGAGTCCGTTTCGCAGGCTGATCCTGGGGCGATGTTAAGAAAGCGTTTCAATTCGGCGTCTCCGTCACGTCCGCAACCCTCAGCGATGTTGGCTGCAATTGACGCGCTTGCTCGGCGAACCTGATTGATCAACCCGAACGGCTCCTTTTTGGAAAAAGACTTCTTCAGATAATCAATCTTCAGGGTGAGATCATGGCTGCGCTGCCAGATCAAGGGCTCACGATAGTCTTTCACGCTCCAGGAGCCTAGAAGATGGGAGCTTCCCGCTTAAAGCTAATAGCTTAACGCTGGCCTCCACTCAAAGTCCGTACTTTTCCAGCCGGCGGTAAAACGCACTGCGGCTCAGGCCGAGTTCCTCGGCGGCCTGGCGGGCGTTGCCGTCACAGCGAGCGAGCGTCTTCTTGATCAGGAAGGACTCCACCTCCTCAAGGCTCATGTCCTCGAGCTTGGGCGAGGCGTTGCCCGCGTTGAGGCCCAGATCAACCGCGCGCACCACCTTGCCCTGCGCCATGAGGACGCCGCGCTCGACGGCGTGGTCGAGCTCGCGCACGTTGCCGGGCCAGGCATAGGCGCGCATGGCCTGGATGGCGCCGTCGTCAAATCCCGTGATGGCCTTGCGGTAGCGCTCCACATGGCCCTTCAGGAAGTGCAGGGCCAGTAGCTCGATATCCTCGCGGCGTTCGCGCAGCGGCGGCAGGTGCAGGTGAATCGTGTTGAGACGGAACAGCAGGTCCTGGCGGAATCGCCCGGCGGCAACCTCCGAGGCCAGGTCGGCGTTGGTCGCCGAGACGAGGCGAACGTTCGCCCGGTACGTGCGCGAGGAACCGACCCTCTCAAAATCCCCGGTCTCAATCGTCCGCAGGATCTTGGCCTGCTGACTGAGCGGGATATTGCCGATCTCGTCCATGAACAGCGTGCCGCCATCGGCGAGTTCGAAGCGACCGGCGCGGTCATTCTTCGCGTCCGTGAAGGCTCCGCGGACGTGTCCGAAGAGCTCGCTCTCGAAAACGCCCTCGGGCAATCCGCCCATGTTGACCGAAATGAAGGGCTTTCCGGCGCGGACCGAGACACCGTGCAGGGCCTGGGCGATCAGGCCCTTGCCCGTGCCATTCTCTCCGGTGATCAGAACGTTGGCGTCGGAAGGGCCGACCCGGGCGATGATGTCGAGCACCGGCCGCATGACGGCCGATTCGGCGATCAGCGCGGGACCGCCCTTTCCGCGCAGGAGTTGGTTCTCCTCCTCGAGCCGGCGGTAGGCACGGACCGCTGCGCCGAGTTCGATCTGGTTGCGGATGATCGCCAGCAGGCGCGGGTTTTCCCAGGGTTTGGTGACGAAATCGCGCGCCCCTCGGCGCATGGCCTCGACCGCCACCTCAACGCTGGCCCACGCGGTCATCACCACCACCGGGAGGGTGGGATCGATCGCCTGCAAACGCTGCAGGAGATCGAGTCCCTCCTGGCCCGAGGTGGTATCCCGCGCGTAGTTGAGGTCGATCAGGACCATCGCGAAGTCGCGATGCTCGACGGCCTTGATCACGGCCGCGGGAGATTTGACCGCCTCGGTTTGGTAACCTTCGCCCTTCAGGAGCAGGCGGAGGGCCTCGAGCACATCCGGTTGATCGTCGGCAATCAGGATTCGGTTCTGCGCGTCGGCCATGGAGGAAGTGACGAGAGAGGAGGAAGCGGTGTCAAGGAAGGCGCGCCGGGAGGATTAGAGGCACTGGGGAGCGCGATACGCGCGGCGCCGGGCGCTCGGGCGCGCGGGGATTGCGCCGTGAACGAAGGCCTCCCTGGCCGGGAGCAGCAAGGGCGCAGGCACGCGCAGCTTTCGCGGCGCGCGCGCGTAGTCGCGCAGGGCGAGGAGGACCGCGAAGGCCGCGCCGTAAGTGTAGAGACCATACTCGGCGGCGATGGTGAACGGGAAGGGGAGGCCGGCGAAGTCGGCCAAGGCCAGCGCGGGCAGGGCGGCTGCCGTGAGAAGAGCGAGAAGCTTGAGGGAGTGTTGCATGGCAGGGTGAGTTTGATCCTCACTTTGCACGGGCCGTGCCAACGATCTCGTGGTTCCTTTAAGCATTGTTTAGCAATGATATAAGAAAATAAAGGAAATCGCCGAGCCGACGAGGATGCGCCTGGCGCAACCGTTCACGGGAGGGTTGGTTCCCGAAATCGGGACGGCTAAGGGGCGGGCGCGGCTTGCGGGAAGTCGGTGGTTCGCCCAGCGTGGGTGCACCCCGGCATGAGCGAACCCCGCTTTATTCTGGCCCTGGATCAGGGCACCACCAGTTCGCGCGCCCTGATTGTCGACCGCGGCGG
>CAYZCV010000277.1:0-2418 GCA_964476965.1 uncultured Opitutus sp.
TCCGCCTCCGGCTCGCTCACCGCCTGCCGCGATGTCCAGACCCAGGCCGTCTTCGCCCTCAAGGGCAAACCGCTCAACACCTACGGCCTGACCAAGAAGGTCATCTACGAGAACGAGGAATTCCACCTCCTGCAGAGCGCCCTCAACATCGAGGAGGGCCTCGACGGGCTGCGCTACAACCGCGTGATCATCGCCACCGACGCCGACGTCGACGGCATGCACATCCGGCTGCTGCTGCTTTCCTTCTTCCTCCAGTTCTTCCCCGAGCTGATCACCAACAATCATCTCTTCATTCTCGAGACGCCGCTCTTCCGCGTACGCAACAAGAAGCAGACGATCTATTGCTACTCCGAGCAGGAGCGAAACGCCGCCATGGCCAAGCTCGGCGCCAATCCCGAGATCACCCGTTTCAAGGGTCTCGGCGAGGTCAGTGCCAATGAGTTCAAGGACTTCATTGGCGAGAACATCCGCCTCGAGCCCGTCTCGCTCGCTCACCTGCAGAACAGCGAGCAGCTCCTCTCGTTCTACATGGGCAAGAACACGCCCGACCGGCAGGACTTCATCATCGCCAATCTCCGGGTCGAAAAGGACCTGGTCGAGGTCTGATCGCCCGCCCGCATGCCGCGCCCGCGTTCCATCACCGCCCCGTTGCTGCTGCTGCTCGCCGCCCTTCTGGCCGGCGGCTGCACGACGGCGCCGCGCGTCTGGACCGAGCCGCCCGCCCTCTCCGCCGCCGCCCGCACCGCGCGCAACGCCCAGGTCTTTGACCGCGCGGCGGAGCTCGCTGCCGACCGCTTCTTTGACCAGACGATGCGGGGCGTCGACTGGCCTGCGGCCATCGCCCGCCACCGCGCCGCGGCCGTTGCCGCGACCGATGATGAGGCGCTCTACACCGCCATCAATGCGCTGCTCGGCGAACTCGGCGAGTCGCACAACGGCGCGCTCCCGCCTCGCGACGCGTTCCAGCTGCGTCACGACACCCGCGTGGCCACCGGCTTCATCATGCGCCGGGTCGACGGGCTCTGGGTCGTGACCACCGTCTATCCGGGCTCCGCCGCCGCGCAGGCCGGCGTCCAGCCCGGCTGGATCGTGCGCTCCCGCGACGGTCGTCCGATCAGCGAGCGGGCCCCGCGCTTCACCATGCGGCCGGGCCAGGAGGTCCGCCTCGAGTTCCTCGATCCCGCCGACCGCATCGTCCCGCTCACGCTCGTAGCCGGTTCGGTCGTGTGGGCGCCCCGCCGCGAAGTGCGCGAACTCGACCGCGGGATTGTCCTGCTGCGCTTTGAGGAATTCGACTCGGCCTCGATCCGCTGGCTCAGCGCCGAACTCGAGGCGCGACGCGATGCTCCCGCCGTGATCGTCGACCTGCGGGGCAATCCGGGCGGCCTGCTCGTGTCGGTCCGCTTCGCCATCGCCGAATTTTTCCCCGAGGAGGTTCCGATTGGAACCTTCGTGCGTCGGGACGGACGCGAGCGTGAGACCGGCTCGCTCACGCTGGGCGCTGCGCGCTACCGCGGCCGGGTCGCGATCCTCGTCGACGAGGCCTCGGCCAGCAGCGCGGAGATCTTCTCCCACGTTCTCCAGCAGAACGGCCGCGCGATCGTCGTGGGCCGCACCACCGCCGGCGCGGTCATCGCAGCGCGTCACTACCGGCTGCCGGACGGGGGCCAGCTCCAACTCGCGATTCAGGACTATGTGGGGCTCGACGGTCGGCGGCTCGAAGGCGCCGGCGTCGTACCCGACATTCCCGTGACCGTCCGCCTCGACGATCTGCGTCAGGGCCGAGATGCCGACCTCGCCGCCGCTCTGGTCGCCCTTGAGTCGCCGCCCGCCCTTCCTCGGTCCTGATCCCTTTTATCCTTTCGCACCATGGCCAAACGCCAAAACTCCAAGCCCTCCGACCAGCCCGAGCTGCCTCTCAATGGCGGCCCCGAGTCTCCGGCGGACGAATCGGTCACCCCGGCCGCGCCGACGCCCCCTCCGGCGCCGCCCGCCGGCGGCGAGCCGCCGGATGTCCCGGTCGCCACGGATGCGCCGCGCAATCCCGAGGACGCCCCGCTGGCCAAGCACTACAAGAGCTGGTTCCTCGAATACGCCAGCTACGTCATTCTCGATCGCGCGGTCCCGCACATCGACGACGGTCTCAAGCCCGTGCAGCGCCGCATTCTGCACACGCTTTGGGACATGGACGACGGCCGCTTTCACAAGGTCGCCAATGTCACCGGCCAGACCATGGCGCTCCACCCGCACGGCAATGCCTCGATCGACGCCGCGCTCGTCGGCATCGCCCAGCGCGGTTTCCTGATCGAGCCCCAGGGCAATTTCGGCAACACCCTGACGGGTGACGGCGCCGCCGCACCTCGTTACATCGAGGCGCGCCTGACGCCGTTCGCGCGCGACGTTCTCTTTAATCCGAAG
>CAYZCV010000278.1:0-2407 GCA_964476965.1 uncultured Opitutus sp.
GCTCGACCCGCGCTGGCGTCCTCCAGACGTCCTTCAAGGAAGAGACCGAGACCGATCTCTTCGGCGAGCAGGCCGTGCTCTGCGGCGGCGCCTCCGCGCTCGTCCAGGCCGGTTTCGAGACCCTCGTCGAGGCTGGCTACCAGCCCGAGATGGCCTATTTCGAGTGCCTCCACGAGCTGAAGCTCATCTGTGATCTCATGTACGAGTCCGGCATCGCCGGCATGCGCTTCTCGATCTCCGAGACCGCCAAGTACGGTGACATCACCCGCGGCCCGCGCGTGATCAACAAGAACACCAAGGCCGAGATGAAGAAGATCCTGAAGGAGATCCAGTCCGGCCAGTTCACGAAGGAATGGGTCAAGGAGCACAAGGGCGGCCTCAAGAATTACAACAAGCTGCTCAAGGCCGGCGAGAAGCACCCCATCGAGAAGACGGGCGCTTACCTCCGCAGCATGATGCCGTGGATGGCCAAGAAGAACATCAAGGGCGTCCAGGCGTCGTACTGATTGCTGAAAAGTAGCGAGTAGCGGGGAGTGAGTAGCGAGCATGCGGTGACAGGTTCGAACTACTCGCTAATCGCCACTCGCTACCCACTGCTTTGAAAAAGATCATCCTCGCCACCCGCAAGAGCCCGCTCGCGCTCGCGCAGACCACCATGGTGGCTGCGCGGCTCAGCGAAGTGCTCGGCGTGGAGACGGAGCTGCTCAAGATTGTCACCACGGGTGACCGTCAGACCGAGTGGTCCCTCGAGAAGCAGGGCGGCAAGGGTCTGTTCACCAGCGAGCTCGAGGCAGCCCTGTCCCGCGGCGAGGCCGACCTCGCCGTCCATAGCACGAAGGACCTGCCCGGCACCATGCCGCCGGGTTTGTCCATCGCGGGCTATCTCCCGCGGGCCGACGCGCGCGATATGCTGGTGCTGCGCGAGGGCGTCGAGACACCGCGCACGATCGCCACCGGCAGCCCCCGGCGCCGGCTGCAGATCAAGCGGCTCTTTCCCGACGCGGTCTTCACCGAGATCCGCGGCAACGTCGACACCCGCCTGCGGAAAATCGGCACCGATGGCGTGGCTGATGCCAGCATCCTCGCAGCCGCCGGCCTGGCCCGGCTCGGCATCGGTTCATGGCCGGGCGTGACCTTTCACGCGCTCGATTTTGGCCACATGGTCCCTGCGGTTGGTCAGGCCGCCGTGGCGATTCAGGGACGGGCAGGGGAGGAGGCGCGCTTCGCCGCCGCCTTCGACGCCCCCACCGCCCGCCGGGTCGCGCTGGAGCGCGCCTTCCAGACGGCGCTCGGCAGCGGCTGCCAGACGGCCTTCGCGGCCCACGCCACGTCCGACACCCTCTGGTTCTTCCACGAGGAAGTCGGCCTCCGCAGCCTCCCGCTCGCCCCCGCCGACTTCGATGCGCCCGCCGAGTTCGCGCGCAAGACGCTCGCGTACCTTGGGTTCAAACTTCAGTAGCGAGTAGCGGGTAGCGAGGAGCGAGCATCTGGGATTCGTATCTACTCGCTACTCACTCCCCGCTACTCGCTACTTTCCCCTCATGTCCTCTCCCGGAATTGTCTATCTCGTCGGCGCAGGTCCTGGTGACCTTGGCCTCGTCACGTTCCGCGCCAAGGAGCTCATCTCGCGGGCGGATGTTCTCGTCTACGACTACCTCGTGCACCCGGAGTTGGTTGCGTGGTGCAAGGTCGGCTGCGAGGTGCTCTACGTGGGCAAGCAGGCGGGCCGTCACTCGGTTCCCCAGGAGGAAATTGAGGCTCTGCTCGTGCGTCACGCCAAGGCCGGCAAGGTCGTGGTGCGCCTCAAGGGCGGCGATCCGTTTGTCTTCGGTCGGGGCGGCGAGGAAGCCCGCACCCTCGCCAAGGATGGCGTGCGCTTCGAGGTCGTGCCGGGCGTGACCGCCGCGCTGGCCGCCGGCGCCTACGCCGGCATCCCGCTCACGCATCGGAACACGAGTTCCTCCCTGATTTTTCTCACGGGCCACGAGGACCCCAAGAAGCACGAGCTTCAGGTGGACTGGCGGGCCTACGGCGCGCTGAAGAATGCCACGCTCGCGATCTACATGGGCATGGGCCACCTGCGCCACATTCTGTCTGAGTTGGTCGCCGGCGGGCTCCCCGCCTCGACCCCGGCGGCGGCGGTCCAGTGGGCGTCCCTCGGCCGTCAGCGCAGCGTGACCGGCACCGCCGCGACCCTCGCCGACGACGTGGCGAATGCCGGCCTGGCCGCGCCCGCCATTGTGATTGTGGGCGAGGTCGTCACGCATCACGAGCAGATCGACTGGTTCGAACACCTCCCGCTCTTCGGCCGCCGCGTTGCCATCACGCGCATGCGCGAGCAGGCCAGCGATCTCCGCGACAAGCTGGAGGCGCTCGGCGCCGAGGTGATCGAGCTCCCGCTCATTCG
>CAYZCV010000279.1:0-2389 GCA_964476965.1 uncultured Opitutus sp.
TGGGGCGAGCGGTTGACGGTGAATTTCTCGGTGCGGGTCGGCAGCGGAACCGGTCCGCGAACCTGAGCGCCCGTGCGCTTGGCGGTCGACACGATCTCGCGCGCGGACATGTCCAGCGCCCTGTGATCGAACGCCTTCAGGCGGATTCGGATATTCTGTTGAGCCATCGGGACCACCGAAACAGCGTGAAAGCAGCCTGACCGGGAAGTATCCCCCGGAGGGCCGCCGCACTCGTTGAGTTTTTCCTTTTGTTTCCGTGGCTTACGTTTATCCAAACGAATTCGGATACGGCTAAGCCGGTCGGAAACGAGCCGGGGTATTAGTCCCCTCCCCTTGGCCCGTCAAGCACTCGTTTGGGGCGAGCTGCCGCAGGGATGAAAAATCCCGCCGGGACCTACCGAATAGCCCAAAAATCAGGGCAATCCCGCCCGTCGGCCCGGTCAGCCAGATTGGCCAACCCGCTCAGCCTGGCCCTCAATAGGGCCCCGCCTCCACCCCTTCAATGATGTCCGTCCGCGAGATGATCGATTCCCTGCCCTCCCTCAGGAGCAGTGTCTCTGGATCGCGGGCATAGCCGGCAGCCGCCTCCCGATCCGGAAAGCTGACCAAATGGACCTCGAAGGGTGCGTCCGGCACATTTTCGGGGCGCATGGCCAGGTCGATGCGCCCGCCGTGCTTCGCCATGATCCGCGCCGCCGCGCGCTCATAGGCGTCAAACGCGGCTTCCTTACCGGGATGGATCCAGAGGCTGACGATCCGGATAAAGCGACCAAGCATGCCGGATCCTTCGGCTTGGGCGCTCAGCGCTGCCCCGATCCGGGCGGCGGCCTGTTGCGTCACAGACGAAACGTCTCACGCAGCCCCATCACCGGCAAGCCGCGCGCAGGCGCGAGGCCGCAAGCCGCGAACTCGCCCGCCGCAGCAGCGACCGCCGCAACCGGAGCAACCGGTTGCAGAAACGCTGCACGCCCACCCGGCTCGCCGAGGGGCGCACCGCCGCACCGGGAAACTCCGACCGCTGCCCGATGAGCGATTCCGTCATCCGCTCGCTCACAACCGGCGGCACGACCTGGAGCAGAGCAAAGCCCGGCCCCGCCAACGAGCCAAGATGCGCATCCACCGGCTGCATGTAGCCCCGGTCCAGCGACGCCAGCGCAATCTGCGCGCCCCGCGCCGAATAGAGCATCGCAGTTGATCCGAACGTCACATTGCGCGGCACGACGAGCCTGCGTCCCGCCAGCAGGAACACACCGGGATCCGCCAGCACGCCCTCCTTCCGCTGCTCCAGCCGAACCAGGTCCCACCCTGATGTCTGCGTCACGAGGTGCTCAACCACGCCCCTGAAGTCGGGCGACAGGCGCGCATCGTCTTCCAGCACGACGCCGAACGACGCTCCCGACTCAATCATCGCACGCAACGCACGACGATGGCTCTCCGCGCAGCCGATCTCGCCCAGCCCCAGCTGCCCGCCGATCCAGCGTCTCCAGTCCGGCCTGTAGCGAATCCCCTCGCCCTCTTCCGCTACACCATTCGAAGCCGCCACGCGCACAGCGACGACACCGGCATCCCGCAGCTGCGCCTCGATGCTTTCGCGCCGGTCCGTGCTGCGATCCAGATTGATGAAGCAGCAGAAGAACGACTGCCCGCTCACGTCCGCGCACTCCCTGGCCAGCGCGGATCAACCCGCAGCCGGCGCTCATCGGAAACACACGCGGAGCAACGCTCTCACTACCGCATTCGAGGGGATTGACGCGCACGCGCGCGAGGCGGGCGCAGAAACGCCGAACGCCAAATGACGAAAGGGCGCCAGGTTTCCCTGACGCCCTCTCCAGTGTTCAGTCGATCAGTCGAGGACTACTCGATGATCTTGGCAACGACGCCCGAACCAACCGTGCGGCCGCCTTCGCGGATGGCGAAGCGCTGTTTTTCTTCCAGCGCGATCGGCGCGATCAGCGAGACAACGAGTTTGACGTTGTCGCCAGGCATGACCATCTCGGTGCCGGCCGGGAGTTCCACGATGCCCGTCACGTCGGTCGTGCGGAAGTAGAACTGCGGACGGTAGTTGGCGAAGAACGGCGTGTGACGGCCACCTTCGTCCTTGTTGAGGACGTACACCTCGGCTTCGAACTTCTTGTGCGGCTTGACCGAGCCGGGCTTGCACAGCACTTGGCCGCGCTCGACTTGCTCGCGGTCGATGCCGCGCACGAGGATACCGACGTTGTCGCCAGCCTGGCCCTGGTCGAGCAGCTTGCGGAACATTTCGACGCCGGTGCAGGTGGTCTTCTGCGTGGCCTTGATGCCGACGATTTCGATTTCCTCGCCGACCTTGATGATGCCGCGCTCGACACGGCCGGTCACCACGGTGCCGCGGCCGGAGATGGAGAACACG
>CAYZCV010000280.1:0-2359 GCA_964476965.1 uncultured Opitutus sp.
TGTGTGCGCGGCGAGGCGCGGTTGATCTCGTCCGCCATCAGCAGGCTGGTGAAGATCGGGCCCTTCACGAACCGGAAGGCCCGGCCGCCGGTCGAAGTCTCGTCCAGGATCTCCGAGCCGAGAATGTCCGACGGCATCAGGTCGGGCGTGAACTGCACCCGGCCCCAGTCGAGCCCCAGCGCCTTGGCGGTGGTTTCCACCAGCTTGGTCTTGGCGAGGCCCGGTGCGCCGATCAGCAGGGCATGCCCCCCTGCCAGGATTGTGGAGATCACCAGTTCGACGACGCGCTCCTGGCCGAAAACGACCTTGCCGATCTCGGCGCGTACTTGTGCAAGAACCTGCACGGCGGCATCGGCTTCCTTGACGATATCCGCGTTGCTGGTGGCGGTGGCGGCTTCACTCATGTCGCTCTTTTACCTATCTCTGCGGTCAGCCCGGAGCCGAGCCGCCATGACGAACGCGAAAGCCCCGAACGCCCCAGACCTCGTATCCGGGTCGCTCGCGGACCTGATTGCAACCTTGCAGGTGGAAGCGGGTTTGGAAAAGCCCCGTTCGCTTCCCCCCGTGCATTTGTGGAATCCTGCCAATTGCGGGGACATCGGCCTCGAAATCCGGCGGGATGGCTCCTGGTGGCAGAACGGCGTGCGGTTTAGCAGGGAAAAGCTGGTCAGACTGTTTTCCACAATCCTCCGGCGCGACCCGGACGGTCACTACCTCGTCACCCCTCACGAAAAAGTGGTGGTTAAGGTCGAGGACGCGCCCTTCGTGGGCGTGCGGGTGGACCGGCATGAATCGGGCGGACATCAGGTAATATTGGTCACGACCAATGTGGGCGATGTCGTGGCAGTGGATGAGGCCCATCCCCTGCGTGTCGTTACGGATCGCCAGACAGGCGAACCGTCCACTTATGTCCGTGTGCGGGGTGGGCTTGAAGCGCGGCTGGGCCGGCCGGCCTGGTACGAACTCGTCAGCATGGCGGAGCCCGTTCCGGGCGAAGCGGATATGATGAGCGTGGCTTCGTCCGGGGTCAGTTTCGCGATAGGTCAGGTGGCCTGATCGTTATGGCGTTCACCACCAAGTCCGATTTCGAGGCGCGGGCGGCGGCCAGACTGGCCGCTATCGACGCCCAGTTCGAGGCGCCCCTGCGCACCGACTTTGATCTCAATCCCGGTTGGATACCTCCCGAACCGCCCGTCATCCGCCCGGCCGCCGTCCTCGTCGGCCTGATCGACCGTGGCGACGATTACGCCGTCCTGCTGACTCTGCGCCCCGAGACCATGGCTTCTCACGCTGGCCAGGTGGCGTTCCCCGGCGGGCGGGTCGAACCGGGCGAGACACGGCTGGAGGCGGCGCTGCGCGAGGCGCACGAGGAGGTTGGCGTGGACCCGGCTACAGTCCGCGTTCTGGGCCAGAGCGACGCCTACCTGACGGGAACCGGCTTTGCCATCTCGCCCTTCGTCGGAATCCTGCCGCCCGATTTCGTCCCTGTTCCCCATGCGCGGGAAGTCGCCGACGTATTCGAAACCCCGCTGTCCTTCCTGATGGACGCCGCCAACCACGAGCGGCACGAACGCGAGTTCCGGGGGGCCTTGCGCGCCTATTACGCCATGCCCCACAACGGTCGTTACATCTGGGGCGCTACGGCGGGCATGATCAAGGCCTTGTACGACCGGCTCTATGGCGCGTAGGACCGAAGACCATGACACAGAGAATCCTCGTCGAACTCCTGCTTTTCCTGATCCCGTTCGCGGTGTTCCTGATCTATCGCGCCGCCTCGCGCGACCTGCGCATCCGTGACCGCTGGCCGTGGACGCGCCTGGTGGTGATCGGCTCCGTCATCGCGATCCTTGGCCTGATCATCCCGCCGTTGCTGGAGCCGCGCGAGTCTGAGAAGTGCTTCGACCCCACACGCCTGACGGCTGAGGGCGAGGTCATTCCGCCGCGCGAGATTCCGTGCACGGCTGCGGCGCTGCCCGGCGCCAACACGCCAGCGCCGCCGCCCGCCGAAACTCCGGTCGCCCCGCGCGACCGGAATCGCTGATCCCATGACCCGGCTGGCGAACCAGCCCTGGCTGCTCGCCGCGCGAAAAGTGATCGACGCGCTCGAGACGGTGCGGCCGGGCTGCGCGCGGTTTGTCGGCGGCTGCGTGCGCAACGCGCTGCTGGGCCAGCCCGTTGCGGACGTCGACATCGCCACGCAACTGACGCCCGATCTGGTCGAGAAGGCGTGCCGCAATGCCGGCATGTCGGTTCACCCCACCGGCATCGAACACGGCACGCTCACCGTTGTCAGCGACGGCGTGCCCTACGAGATCACCACGCTGCGTCGCGACGTCGAGACGGACGGCCGCCGAGCAAC
>CAYZCV010000281.1:0-2342 GCA_964476965.1 uncultured Opitutus sp.
CCCATCTCCTTCACCTGGCCGAGCCAGTGCCACATGCGCCGGCGCGGGTCGGTGGCGTGGACGCCGCAGATCACCGGGCATTCCTCGACCACCGGCAGCACCTCGAACTCGCCGATCTCCATGGCGATCGCGTTCGCGTCCCCATAGGCCATCATGCCCGCGGTGGACCCGTGCCCCATCATGCGGAAGCGGCCGCTGTTGTAGATGATGATGAGGTCCGCGCCGCCCTTCTCGATGAACTTGGCGCTGATGCCGGTGCCGGCGCCGGCCGCAATGATGGCATTGCCCTGGTCGAGCGTCGCCTGCAGGCGGGCGCGCACTTCCTCGCGCGTGTACGGGTTTCCTTTTCCAGTCCAGGGGTTCGGCATAAGACGAAGGCGGGGTTGGCGAAAACCCTACGCGCCGCCGGGCCCAAACGAAAGCGCGGAGCGCACACATTCAACTGACGATTTTCCACGTGCGGCCAGACGCGGATCCGTGCGCATTCCGGAGCTCAGCCGGAGCCAGTCACATTAAACACAGATGGCCACAGATGCACACAGATCGTCAGGACTGAGGAAATGCACCGCTGCACCGAGCGATTCCGGGGCTTCATGCTCCCTGGCTTATTTGTGTGGATCTGTGTTCATCTGTGGTTTCTCCACGGCCTGAATACGGCTGGAGAACGGAGGGACATTCGTTCCGAGCGACCGGCCTGCCGATTCGCTTTGCGGGTCCGGCGGCGGTGAGCTATCGCAATAGGCCATGTCGAAACCCCCGACCTGGCAGGAGACGACCGTCGACGGCGCTCGCACGCGCCGCTGGTCGTTGGACGCCCGCCAGTGTCCCGAGTTGAAGACCCACCACATTGCCTGGCTCGGCATCGACACCGTGTTCGCGCCCTACCGCCGGGTGCGGCTGGCCCCGTCGGGCAGCTTCGTGCTCGCGACGCTCGAAGGTGAGGGCCGCATGTGGCTGGAGGGCCGCTGGCAGCGCGTCCGCGCCGGAGCGCTCTGCCTCGCGCCGCCGCGGGTCCTGAATGCCTTTCACGCCGTTCCGGGCAAGGCCTGGACCTTTGCCTGGATCCGCTACGAGGAGGCCGCCTGGACCAAACCCCTCGTCGGGGCCGACTCGCCCCTGCGACTCGCCCAGGGCGCCGAGGACCTCGGCCGCGTGCTGGCCGGTCTGCGCGCCGAGTGGTCCGGCGAGCGCGACGCCGACCTGCTGCACCACTGGATCGCCCTGGCCCACGGGCATGCGCGCCGCGCTGCGCGACCCTGGCGGGGCGGCTCACGGGTGGGCGAATTGTGGGCCCTCGTGAACCGCGACCTTGCGGCGGATTGGAAGCTGACCTCGCTCGCTGCCGCCTGCCGCCTCAGCGCGGAGCACCTGCGGCGTGTGTGCCGGCTCGAGCTCGGCCGCACGCCCATGGAGCACGTCACCTACATGCGGGTGCAGCGCGCGCAGGAACGGCTTGCGACGACCGACGCCAAGCTCGAGGCGATCGCCCCGGAGGTGGGCTATCACAGCGCCACGGTTTTTTCCCGGGCCTTCGTGCGCTGCACGGGCATGACCCCGACCGAGTACCGCCGCCGTGGAAAGTCCCGGGGGCGCGTGGCCTGAACGGTGCGCACAAAAAAGCCGGCCTCAGCGAGGCCGGCTTTTCAGTCAGAGGGGACTAACGAAGCTCAGCTTTCCTTCTGGGATTCCAAGCTGATGTGACGGTAGCCGCCGATGCTCTTGAAGTAGAGCAGGAGCAGCAGGAAGATCAGCGCCATGGTCGCGGGGATGAAGGCGTCGGCCTTCAGCGTCTTGCGATCGCCGATGATGCTGGCGTCCGCCAGCGCCGCCTGCTCCGGGGTGCGTGCGGCCGGGGCCGTGGCCTGCGCGGCGGCGAGCTTGGTGCCGTCGAGACCCGTGACCGGATCCAGGAAGAGGAAGCCGCTCGAGGTCGCGGCCTTGTTGGCCTCGTACACCGCCGGGGCCGTTTCCTTCAGGTGCTCGACCGTGAAGCGGTCCTTGGCGTAGCCGAGGCCGGGGCCGCCGAGGAGACCGGCGGACATCATGCCGATGCCGCCCATGATGGACATGGCAATGGCGCCCGTGCGCGGGAAGCGGTCACCGACCACGGCCAGCATCGTTGGCCAGAAGAAGGTCTTGCCGAGCGCGTAGACCGAGAGGGCGACGAGCGCGCCGACGAAGGTCGTGATGCCGCTGACCATGTTCAGGCCGATCACCCCGAGGATCGAGCAGATCAGCAGCAGGCCGATCGGGGAGATCTTCAGCTTGCTCTCAATGAAGTGGGCGCAGAAGCGCAGGGCGAACATCAGCATCGAGGTGAACACGAAGAGGATCTTGCCCTG
>CAYZCV010000282.1:0-2305 GCA_964476965.1 uncultured Opitutus sp.
GGCCCCAGATCCCATCCCACTGCCGCACCTGTATCTGTGGGGATCTGTGTTCATCTGGGGTGAACGCTTCGATGGATCTAATCCATTCGTGGTTGATTCCGTTGAGCGCGAAAAAGCCCGCACCGGGTGGTGCGGGCTGAAATCAGACGAGGCTAGCGAAGGTCTCAGGCCGCCGGGACGATCTTGATGCTCTTGACCTCGACCCGGTCGATCGGGGTGCTCTTCTCGCCGCCGCCGCCCGACTTGGTCGGGACGTTTGCGATGCGCTCGAGAACATCATCGCCGCCAACGAGCTCGCCGAACGCGGTGTACTGCCGGTCGAGGAACTTGGCGTCGCCGTGGCAGATGAAGAACTGGCAACCGGCGGAGTCCGGGCTGGCGGCGCGGGCCATGGAGATCACGCCGCGCACATGCGACTTGGCGTTGAACTCGGCCTTGAGCTTGTAGCCCGGGTCGCCCGTGCCGGGGATGCCCTTGGCGCCGGCCTTGGTGTTCGGGCAGCCGCCCTGGACCATGAAGCCCTTGATGATGCGGTGGAAGGCCGTGCCATCATAGAAACCCTCACGGGCCAGCTTCTTGAAATTCTCAACGGTCTTGGGCGCGACGTCGCTCCAGAAGGCGAGGGTGAGGTCGCCGTAGCTCGTGCTGATGATCGCGTTTTCTTTTGCGGAAGGAGTGCTCATTGAGGGATCAGCTTCGCCGCCGTGCAGCGGCCCCGGCAAGATCAATTTCCGGACACGCTCCGGGACGGAGGGAGACCGATCTGAACTCCCACGTCGACAGACCCTTACGGGGCGGCTGTCGACCAAGGATTGATTCCGGCCCGGCCGCGCGTTCAGGGCCGGGCGGCCATGGCGGCGGACTCGCTGCTGTACGAAGCAAGCAGCGGGACGTTGGCGAGGTCGAAGGCCTGCTGGTACAGCCGCAGACGCTCCCGGATCGCCTCCGTCTCGGCCGCGGTGGGCCGGGCGGGGTTCGCGGCGGGAGGCAATGTTCCGTAGTTGACCAGGCAATACGAAAGGATCCGGCGGGCCTCGGTGACGGAAAGGCGACCGGCGGAAATGAGCAGGTCGCCCGGGGCGGCGCGGACATCGCCGTCGCGCGCGCTGCGGACCACCGGCAGCCCCATCAGCACCGTGCGCTGGAGGGCGGACTCCGTGCCGGGCTGGAGCGCGCCGAAGTGATTTCCCTCGGTGACGAAACCTACAAGCGGACGTGACCGGACGAGACGAGCCGCACCGACGAGGACCTCGAATTCGCCGGCGGCATCGCGGGCGGGATCGTCGGGAGACCAGGCGGCGTCCTTGAGGACGGCCACCGCCGGGGTTGCCTCGGTCCGGAGGCGTCCGTCGGGGCCGGTCAGCGGAAGCCTGATTGGGACGGTGGCGCTGCCGCGAAGCTCGAGGCCCGCCACGGTCCGCGGAAGCGTGCGAGGATTGATCCCCGGGAGGGTCTCGGTCGTGATCTCGATCGCGCTCGATGGCCCCGCCAAGACCGCCAGAAGGCCGGCCAGCATGACGGAGCGGAGCGACGCAGGGCTCATGATCCTCCTTTCAAGCAGGTGACATACCGGTCAGCCGCTTATGAAAAGGATTCAGACTGGCGCCCGTTGTGGGTTCGGATCGCGAACGGGGAAGGCGGATTGGGGAGTGTCCAGCTTGGGCCCGGGGGCTCGCGAGCACCCGTTTTCGCTTGGTATCGCGGCGTGCCGGCAGAGGGTACGGTGGTTATTCTCCGGGAGATCTGCACAAAAAAGCCGGCTCCCGGGTAAAGGGAGCCGGCTTGGACGGGAAGGTCTGCCGGGGTGCGGCGGGACCGGGTGAATCAGGTCGTGGGCTCCTTGCGCTCCACGTCATTGATCACGGCGCGCAGGATCGAGCGAACCTCGTTGGGCTGGCGGTCCAGCTCCTGGCGGCAGATCTCCAGCACGCGGTCGTGCTGCGCGGCATTGAAGGCGAGGACAACGCGGGCCGACTCGGCCAGCTGGCCCCGGCCCATGCCGGTGAGGATGCTCACCACATGCTGGTCAGCGCCGGTCGCGAGGAAGGCGCCCCACTGCAGGTTCATCGAGGACTCCGACAGGACCGGCGTGGTCGCGACATTGCCCTCGACCAGGGAGAGCGTGCGCTCCAGCTCGGCCCGATAGCTCGACGAGACGCCGAGTTGACGGACGAGCTTCTCGCCGGCCGGGATGCCCGCGTACCAGGCCGCGACCGCGAGGACGCGTTTGCGACGCCCACGACCATGTACGGCTGCAACAAGCTGTACTGCGAGCAGCTCGGACGCTACTACGCGCGCTTCTACA
>CAYZCV010000283.1:0-2280 GCA_964476965.1 uncultured Opitutus sp.
GATGCGACCCCGTGGACACTGCTGCGCTGGCTGGAGCCGCACCCGGCGCTCAAGGACCCGAGCACCTTGATCGTGGCCAGCGGCGTGACCTTCGGGGTCGATAAGTTTGATCAGCCCATCGTCCTCTTCCCGAACGACTGGACGATGCGCTACTTCATTGAGAAGAATCCGGAGCTGAAGCTGCACGAGCTCCCGATTGAGCAGACCCGCTAGGGTCGGCGGCCGGCCCGATACAGATCCCCGCTCCGCCCCACGGCGGCCGCGAACCGGCGGTGACGGTTCTTGCCGCTCACCCGCTGCTTTCGGCTCGCCGATGCGGCGAAAAAGTCCTGTCGTTCGCGCATGCCTTTCGCGTCTCGGCTGAGCCGTCTTTTCTCTCTCTTTTTTGCCTGCGGTGGGATCCTCGCGGCGGCCGCCGACTACAAGGGGGCGATCGTCATTGACGCCGATTCGGGACAGACCGTCTTCGAGGACAATGCGGATGTGGTCTCACCGCCGGCGAGTGTGACCAAGCTCATGACCTTCTTGGTGGTGCACGACCGGCTCGCCGCGGGCACGCTCACCCTGCAGACGCCCGTGTTCGTCACCGCGGAGGCTTCGACCACGGGTGGCTCGCAGGTTTACCTCGCGGAAAAGGAAGTCTTCCCGGTTGAGGACATGCTCTACGCCCTCATGATCAGCTCCGCCAATGACGCCGCCACCGCGCTGGCGATTCACGTTGCCGGATCGAGGAATGCCTTCGTCGAACTGATGAACGCGCGCGCCCGGGACCTCGGCATGACCCACACCACGTTCCGCAGTCCCCACGGCCTGCCGCCGGCGAATCGCAAGATTGCGGACGGCGATCTGACCTCACCCCGGGATCTCGCCCTGCTGAGCCGCCATCTGCTCACGCAAACGGATGTGCTGAAATACGCCTCCGTCAAAGTCCGCATGTTCCGGCCCGGCCCCAAGCAGATCGAGATGCGCAATCACAACAATCTGCTCGGCAAGGTCGCCGGGGTCGACGGGCTCAAAACGGGGTTCACCCGGGGAGCCGGATTCTGCCTCGCGGCCACCGCGCAGCGGAATGGACGGCGTTTGATCGTGGTCACCATGGGCTCCGCCGAAAGCAAGGTGCGCGACCTGGCGGTGGCCAATCTGATCGAAAAGGGATTTGCCGCCCTCCCACCGACTCCGGTCCTGGCCATACCCGGGGCCAGTCCGGCCCCGGCCAGCGTCAATTCCCCCGCGGCCAACGTCGCCCCCGCTCCGGTCGTCAGGCCGCGCGAGAATCCCGTCATCACCCCCGCGCCCGCGGCGGCGGACGAACCCCCACCGGTCCGGTTCGTTCTGCCCGGTCGCAAGGAGTAAGCAGACTCGCCCCCGGGCCTGGATTGGGTTTTTCTTCCCTGATGCGCCTCCTCCGCATCCTCGTTGCCGTTCTCGGTGTTGCCTGGGGATTCCCCGCTTTTGCGCAGACGACGCCACTCGTCGTGACCGCCAATCCCCTGCTCGACGACTTGGTCCGCTCGCTGGCCGGTGAAGCGGTCACAACCCACTGCCTCCTGCCGGCGGGCGTTCGCTACCGCGACTACGAGCCCACCTCGGACGATGCCAAGGTTCTCGCCGGCGCCGCCCTGCTCATCGTCAACGGGCTCGATCTCGAACCCTCACTGGAGTCGCTCTCCGCCGAGGCGGGGTTCTCCGGCCAGGTGGTCGTGGCGGGCGAGGGATTTCCCCTGCTGAACACCGAGGGCGAATTGCAGGACCCGGAAACGGAGCCAGGTACGGATCAGGGGGTCCCTGATCCTTACGCGTGGCACGATCCGCGGAATGTCCGGACCTACGTGCAAACGATCGCACTGGCCCTCAGCGATCTGCTTCCCGCGCGCGCCGCCGCGATCGATGCTCAGCTCAAGGTGTACCTGCAGCAGCTCGATGCGGCGCATGCCTACGCGGAGGAACAATTCGCGCCGATCAGCGGCAACCGCCGCAGCCTGGCGACTTCGCTGGATTTCCTCGGCTACCTCGCCCACGCCTACCAGTTCACCCTGGTGCCCGTTCCCGGACCGGGGGCGGGCCTGCAGCCCTCCACCCCTGCAGCCCAGCTGCTGGCGGACGGCTACCGGCAGCTCGGCTATCCCGCGGTTTTTGTCCCGGCGGACGCCGGCTCGCGCACGCTCCGCTTCATCGCCGCAGAATCGGACGTCGCCATGGTCGCCTCCCTTTCCGAAGGACCAGGAACTGGTGAAACCTACCTGCAGACCTTCCGCAACAACGTCGATGCCATCGCGAAGG
>CAYZCV010000284.1:0-2243 GCA_964476965.1 uncultured Opitutus sp.
CGGCACCTGGGTGCGCGTGGCCGAATCCGCCGCCGGCGCCAACTGGGGCAGCCTGAAATGATGCGGCGAACCTCACCCTCTACTGGAAGCCGGACCCGCTTTGCCAGATTGAGATGGAGTTCGCGGAACCCGGCGGGACCTATATGGCCCTTGGCAAGGCCGATCCGGGCACCGACGGCTATATCCTCCGGTCACTGACGGGCGGGCGGGCCTACGTCGTCCGCATGCGCAAAGTCGTGAGTGGACAAACCGGGCCCTGGCTCGAGATACCTTTCCCGTCGGATACGCCATGAACCCAGCCCCGCCCGCCCACGATCGAGACATCACGCTGTTCGTCCCCGCCCTCAACGAGGCGCGGCGGATCGAGGCGACGGTCTCCGGTCTGGTGGCCCTCGTCGCCGGCTTGCAGGGGCCCACAGCGCAGATTCTGGTGATCGACGACGGCAGCACGGACGCCACGGCGGAAATCGTGCGCCGGCTATCCCGCGACCACCCGTCGGTCGAACTCGTGCAGCACCCGGTCAATCGCGGTCTGGGCAGCGGGCTGAAAACCGCCCTTGCCCACGCCCGGGGACGCAAGTTCCTCATCGTGCCCGGCGACAACGATATGCCGGCTGCCGCGCTTCGTACCCTGATCGCCAACGCCGGGGCGGCCGACATGGTCATGTGTTACTTCCACAACCGCGAGCAGCGAGGGCGGTCCCGCAATGCACTCTCGACCCTCTTCGGCCTGATCTACGCCACCTGCTTCGATGTGTATGTGCAGTACATCAACGGTCCCTGTGTCTACACCGTGGAGCAACTGCGTGCTCTCAAACTGAATTCAACGCGCTTCAGCATCGTGGCCGAGATCAACATCAAGCTGCTGCGCCAGGGCGTCTCGTACCTCGAAATCCCCACCCATCGTCAGGTCGGGCTGGACGGAAGCCGGTCGTTCTCATTCCGCAATCTGCGGGAGTCGATCCGCGTCTTCGCCCATCTGCTCTACGAGGTTCACGGCCGGGACGCCGCGCGTTACAGCCACCGTCCACGCCGGATCCTGGCGGATTTCATCCCTCAACCCGTGGCCGCGGCGCAACCGCGTGGAGATTCCCGCGCGTGAAGGATCCCTTGCCCCTTCCCTCCCTCGACTCTCCGGCTCCCGCCCCGCACGGGTGGTTGGATCGGGCCCGACGGTTCGCCTCAGGCCGCGCCGCACCGATGGTGCGCTGGCTCGGGGCCGGGCTTGCCTTCATGGGCCTGAACACGCTCCTGCTCTACCTGATGGTGGGGCTGGGAGGCATGAGCATCTGGCTGGCCACCCTGCTCTCCGCGGAGATCGGCACCCTCCTCCGCTTCTGGGTCAATGAACACTGGGTCTTCGCCCACCGCAACCCGACCATCCGCCGCCTGCTTCACTACCACCTCGCCAACGCCGGCGCATTCGTGGTCTGGTGGCTGGTGACCAATGTCCTGGCCAAAGCCGGCGTTCATTATCTCCTGGCCGGCATCGTGGCCGTCGGCATCTCCACTTTTGTTAGCATGGCCTCCAATTTTCTGTGGATCTGGCGCCACAAACACACGCCCAACGCCCGATGACGACTTCGGCTTCAAGTGCGGCTGTCGAACCGGCGGCAACGGTCTGTGGCGTCATTGTGCTCCGCGCCGACGGCGCGGCCCTCCTCCAGCACCGTGACGACATCCCCACCATCAATGATCCCGGCCTGTGGGTGATCCCCGGTGGCCACGTCGAGCCGGGCGAATCCGTGGTGGCCGGGGCGGTTCGCGAGGTGGAGGAGGAGACCTGCTACCGCAGCGCTCAGCCCCGCCTCCTGGCCGACTTCCACGCCCGCGAGCTCGGTTATCAGGGAGATTTCCGGATGGTGTTCTACTGGGACGAGTACGACGGCGTTCAGGGCATTGAGTGCCGCGAAGGCCAGGCCGCTGCCTTCGTCAGGCGCGAAGACGCCGGGGCGCTGCCTCGCCGGGACTATTTGACCCGAGTCTGGGACCTCGCCCTGACCGCCCGGGAAGCTTGCCAGCGTGCTCACAAACCCTTCGTCTCTCCCCCTCAATCCCGGCCAAAGCCGCCCGAAATCATGCAACTTAGTCACCGCACCATCACCCAGATCGGACTTTACCGCGACATGGACATCGCGGGGATCGCGCCGGATACCCTGCGTCAGCTCTATCGCCAAATGCTGCGCCTGCGCCGCACCGAGGAGGCCATGCATGCCGAGTATCACCCGGCCGACGAGATGCGC
>CAYZCV010000285.1:0-2242 GCA_964476965.1 uncultured Opitutus sp.
GCCGGGAGTCGCCCGGAAATGTAACGATGAGCGGCCTGACCCCCTTTCAGGGAGGGAAAGCAGTAGGAACTCGCCATGGGTTGGGGTGTTCGGCTCACTCATCGGCCGTGTCGAGAGTCGTTACCCTGCTCACGAATGCCTTCCCCGTCTGGGTCGTGGCCCTGGCCGCGATCGCCCTGGTCGAACCCACGTGGTTCACCTGGTTCAGCGGCCCGTGGATCACGTGGGGGCTTGCGGTCATCATGCTCGGCATGGGGCTGACGCTGACCTTTGAGGATTTCCGCGGAATCGCGCGCCTGCCGCGGGCGGTGGCCTTGGGCTTCGGAGCGCAGTTCACGATCATGCCCTTTCTTGGCTGGAGTCTGGGCCAGGCCTTCGGGCTGGATACGCCATTGGCGGTGGGTCTCATTCTGGTGGCATGCTGCCCGGGCGGGACGGCGTCGAATGTCGTCACCTACCTCGCGCGGGCCAACGTATGCCTGTCGGTTGTCATGACGATGTGCTCGACCTTTGCAGCCGTGGCCCTGACGCCACTGCTGACCTCCTGGCTGGCGGGCGCCCTGGTGGAGGTCGATGCGTGGGGGATGTTCCGGTCGACGGTGCAGATCGTGATCGCCCCGGTCGCGGTGGGCGTGCTGGTGAACCGCTTCGCCCCGCGGGTGGTGCAACGCGTGCAGCTCGGCCTGCCCCTCGTGTCGGTGATCGTGATCGCGATGATCTGCGCCAGCGTGATCGGCGGCAGTGCCGCCGCGGTGCAGGAGGCGGGGTGGCGCCTGCTCGGCGCGGTTTTTGGCCTCCACGCGGGGGGCTTTTTGCTCGGCTATGTCGCAGCCCGGGTGCTGCGGTTCGACGAGGCCGTGGCCCGAACGGTATCAATTGAGGTCGGAATGCAAAACTCCGGCCTCGGCGTGGCACTTGCCCGCAAGCATTTCGCGGACCCCCTCACGGCGGTACCCTGCGCCATCTCGAGCGTGTTCCATTCCGTGATTGGCAGCATCCTCGCGGGCTGGTGGCGCTGGCGCGGGCGGGCGCAGTGACCGGCGGCGGCCGGGGTCAACCGAGGGTCACGCGGTAACCCTTGTGCCGGAGGGCGGCGACGAGCGCCGGTGCTTTTGCACCCGGGGCATCGACGATTGCCTCATTCGTGGCCGGGTCGAAACGGACCGCGTCGACCCCGGGGACCTCGGCCAAGGTCTGCCGGACCTCGGCGCGCTGCGGACCGCTGACCGGCCGGGCCAGCTTCAGCCGGACCAGACCGGCCTCGCGGACGTCCTGGTCGCTCTCGGGCTGTCCGCCCAGCAGTTGTCCCTCGGCGGAGGGAGTCGGTGCGGGCGGGACGGCGGAGGAAGATTTTTTCATGCTCCGCCCAGCCTAGCCCAAGCGCAGGAGTCTGAACATCAGGCAGACTCCCCTTGCGTGGTCGGGAAGGCGCGAAGGCGGCCGGAGAACGCGCCGGCGGCCGGCCGAGGCAGGATCCCACGCCGTTCCCCGGCAAGGTGCGGAAATTCCGGACGCCGCGCGGATCACTCCAAACTCGGAGCCGAATTGGAACGGTGGATGCGAGACGGACACTTGCGAAACGCGGCGGGACCGCGAAAACGGTGGCGGCAAAATCGGGCGGCGCGACGGCATGCCGGAGTTTGCCGCGGATACGACTCACCCCTCCCGACGCTTTCCGGACCCTCATGGCTGCTGCTCCCACCTCCCCTGCCCTCAACGCCAGCGCTGACCAGACTTCCCCCGTGGTCCGCCGAATCGGCCTCTTTCTCGGTGTGGGTCTGTTTCTCGCGACTTACGTGCTGCCCGCCCCGGACGGCATGAGCGAGATGGGCTGGCGGGTGTGCGGGCTGGCGATGTGGATGGCCACCTGGTGGATCACCGAGGCGGTGGCCCTGCCGGTGACGGCGCTGCTGCCGCTGACGGTCCTACCGCTCACGGGCATCATGACCATGCGGCAGGCGGCGAGCAATTTTGCAGCGGAGCTCATCTTTCTCTTTCTGGGCGGATTCATTCTCTCGATCGCGATCCAGAAGTGGCGCGTCCATGAACGACTCGGGCTGGGTCTGCTCCGGCATGTCAGCGGCAGCGCGCCCCGCCTCATCGGCGGGTTGGTCTTCGTGACCGGGCTGATCGGGATGTGGATGAGCAATACGGCGACCGCGATGGTCATGATGCCGATGGCGCTGAGCATCGCGAACCTCGTCAATCGCGACGGCGCGAAGCAGCCGGCGCTGACCAAGGC
>CAYZCV010000286.1:0-2242 GCA_964476965.1 uncultured Opitutus sp.
GTCCCGGCCGACCTCAAGGCGAAGTACCTCACGGCCTTCGACATCGACCCCAAGTGGGTCGTCGAGGCTGCGGCGCGCCGCCAGAAGTGGATCGACCAGGCCCAGTCGGTGAACCTCTGGCTCAAGACGCCGGACCTGAAGAACCTCTCCCACATGTACCGCCATGCCTGGCATGCGGGTCTCAAGACCACGTACTACCTCCGCACCCTCGGCGCCTCGAACATCGAAAAGGCGACGGTCGGCGTGAAGAAGGAAATGCGCGGCGCGGTGAGCGAAGGCTCGTCCGGCGGCCAGAACTCAGGCGACGCGGGTGGCAGCCACTCCGTCAAAGCGATGGCGGCGGGTGCCGCCGCCGCAACGGCCGAGGCTGCAGGAAAGAAGACCTACACCGCCGAAGAAAAGCGCGTCTGCTCCATCGAAGCGATGAAGCGAGGCGAAGAATGCGAAGCTTGTCAGTGATAGCCTAAACTAAAGCCCCGGCCACCCCCGGGGCTTTTTTTGTGAGCTCTGCTTCTTAAATCGAATCGAGAGTTAAACGGCCAAAATTCGTCCCATAACGAACGCTCTCCTACGTATGGAAAAAATATTGGGACTAAGCTTGAAAGGATCTGCCCGAGCCGGCCGTTAACCTGGGTCGACCCGGACGGGGTGCCGAGCCGAGGCGGTCGGACCGCGTATTGTTGTTTTTTGAACCATTGCGGTCCGTCAGATCAGGTGAGGCCTAGCATGACCCCGTTTTGGGCGGGGACGGTAGAAAAGTCTGCCGGGCGATAATTTAGTGATTGCTTAATTAAGTGGCGGCTTAATTGATATCGGCATGCAGAGCCTCCTCGCCATAGCCGACCCGACCCGGCGGCGCATCGTCGAACTCCTCGCCGTGCGCGAGCGGACCGCCGGTGAACTCGTCGAGGAGTTCGCGCTGAGCGCCCCGGCGATCTCGCAGCACCTGAACGTGCTGCGCGAGGCCGGGCTCGTCACCACCCGCGCCGAGGGCCGGTCGCGCATCCAGACCCTCAATCCCGCCGGCTTCGACGAGGTCGAGGCTTGGTTGCAGAGAACCCGCGATGTCTGGTCACGCCGACTCGACACCCTTGAGCAGATCCTGCGGGCGGAAGACGAGGCAGCCGCGAAAAGGGCCAGATCAAAGAAGAAGACTTCCCCATGAACACCAACGACGAGTTCGGAAAATTTGCGGGCCCGGCCGAGGTCCGGATCGTGCGCACGCTGCCCGGTCCCATCGAGCGTGTCTGGCAATACCTCACCGACTCCGATAAGCGGGCCCGCTGGGTCTGCGGCGGTGGGTTGGAGCAGAAGGCCGGCGGAAAGGTGGTCTTCGCGATGCATCACAAGAATCTCGCCCCGAACGAGACGCCTCCGCCCCAGTATGCCCATGTGCAGGACCCGGGCGTGACTTTCGAGGGTAAGGTGCTCACCTGCGTGCCGCCCCGCCTGCTGGAGTACACGTTTGGGAGCGACGACTCGGTGGTGACCTTCGAGCTTACGCCTCAGGGCGACCAGGTGATTCTTGTTCTCACGCATCGCACCCGTGGAGCGGACGAGCGGGCGGAACTGACGAACTACGCTTCGGGATGGCATACGCATCTCGCGTTCCTCATCGCCCTGCTCGAGGGCGCGCCGCGCCCGTCACTCTGGTCGCTCCACGCGAAAAACAAAGCGGCGTACGACCAGCTCCACGCGGCGCTCAAATCATAGCCGGGGTCGTCGACCCCCGGTCCGCTTCGTACCGACGAGAGATCCAACAACTGGGCTCGACGAGCCTGGCGCCGAGCCGGAGGGGGGCAGCCGAGCCGGAGGGGGTCTGGCCGAGTTTTGTTGTTTTTTTGAGTGAGGAGGGCGGTTGAGCGGCAGCTACAGGAAATTCTGTGGTCGCGGAGGTGGCGTGGAGTGGTGGGTGCAGGTGAGCTAAGGCATGGCAAGGAGGCTACGGATTGAGCAGCCAGGTGGGCTGTACCACGTGTTCAGGCGGGGAAACTATCGGCGGGATGTCTTCGAGACGGACGGAGCAGCGCATTCCTTTGTTGAGGCTTTGGAGGAGGCGGTATCCCGGCACGGTTGGGCCGAGCCGGAAGGGGTCATGCCGAACAATGTCACATTTTGGGGGGCTGGAGGAGGGTGCCGGAGGAACGGATCTACCGGAAAATGGGGCCCTAGCTGAATGCGATCTGGTCGAGTTTTGTTGTTTTTGGGGCGCCTGCAGTCCGTCAAATCAGGGCACTCCCAG
>CAYZCV010000287.1:0-2156 GCA_964476965.1 uncultured Opitutus sp.
GAAGCCAGGGAAAGCAACCCGGTCTCGACCAGCCGCCGGCAGCTTTCCCGGGCGATGCCGACCTGCCAGGCACGGGTGCGCTCGGGGAAGGCGTGATCGAGGTTCGAAAACAGCACCCGTCGCCGCCGGGGGATGAGGGTCAGGATCACTTCGCCGAGGACCACACTGATTCCGCGCAGCAGCCACTCGGGCAGAATTGCCACGGTCCGGCCGAAAAATTGAATGAAAAAAGGCCCCACGCGTTGCTCTTGTCAGATATGCAATTGATTTTGTGCGGTCTTCTTCCATCAAACGTGACCCTCTGACGCTGCAAAGCAGATTCTGCACGCATTCCATGACCCGTCTCCTCATCCTCAACTCCTCGAACCTGGCGGATATTGTCCACAGCCTGCAGGTGGCGACGTCGTTGAAGGCCCAGGTGACGGAGCTTGAGATCACGATGGTGGTGCGAGATTCCTTCGCGCCGGTGGTGAGGGCCTGCCCGGCGGTGGACCAGACCCACGTGTTTCACCGGCAGGGCGGGGTCCTTGGGTTTCTGCGGCTGACGCGGGAGCTGCGCCGGACGCACTTTGACCTGCTCTTCGATTTTCAGGGCCTGCTGCGCACCGGCCTGATGGCGTGGCGGGCGGATGCCGGCCGCAAGATCGGACGCAGCGATGCCCGCGAGCGCGCCGGTTTGTTCTATGATGAGCAGGTTTCGCTGCCGGCTGGCGGCCGGCGGAGTCACCCGATCGAAATTCTGCTGCAGTTCGCTCCGCTGCTGGGGGCCAAGGCCGAGCTCCGCGGTCAGCTCCAGTTCCGCGAGATCGCCGGACTCAATCTGGATTTTGTGCTGGGTCTGGGTCGGGGCCGCCCGATCGTGATGTTTCCGGACAGCCGGCGGCCCGAGCGGTGCTGGCCGGGCTTCAAGCAGCTCACCGACCTCATCCTTCGAGAGGACCGCACCCGTCGCGTGGTCTGGGCGGGCTCGCACTATGTGCCGGACAAGGACGCTTTTCCTGCCGCGCAGTTCCTGAATCTGACCGGAAACACGAGCGTGGTTTCGTTGCCGGCGCTGGTGGGGCATGCGTCCTGGGTGATCGCGAATGATAGCGGACCGCTGCACCTGGCCGCGGCTCTCGGGGTGCCCGTTTTGGGGATTTTCGGCCCAACCGATCCACGCCGACATGGGCCTTATCCGCTGCTGGCACCGACGAATCACGTGATTCAGGCGCCGGTGGGTGACCTCCGCCTGCTCCCGGCGAAAGAGGTGTACGCGCGTTTTCAGCGCTTGGGCGCACCTGATCGCCGGAGTCTCGCCAATTCGGGCTGATTCGGGCGCGGAGGCAGCGGGGCGATCCGCGGTCGGTTTGCGGGTGGCCGTCGGGGCGCCGGGTGCCGGGAGTGACTCTGCCGTCTCGTTTCGCGACCGGCAGATTTTGCGTGAATCGGGGCAGGGGAGTGGTTTTGCTCTTCCGTCATGCTCGATCCCAAACTCCTTCGCGAGTCGCCTGATCTCGTCCGTGCGGCGATTGCCAAGAAGCATCTCGATGTCGATCTCGACGCGGTGCTCGCCCTGGACACGACCTGGCGGAGCCAGCTCCAGGAGGTCGAGGCGCTCCGCTCGCAGCAGAAGGCGGCCAACACGGCGATGGCGGCGCTGCCCAAGGGCTCCCCTGAATTCATCGCAAAAGTCGGCGAGATGAAGGGCGTGTCCGCTCAGGTGAAGGAGCGGGAGATCGGCTTGAAGGAAACGGAGGCCCGCTGGCATCAGGCGCTGCTGGGACTGCCGAACCTGCCCCATGCCTCCGTGCCGGCCGGCCGGACTCCGGACGACAACGTGGTCCATGCCACGCACGGTTCGATCGATGACCTCTCTCCGGTGGCCAAGGCGCACTGGGAGATTCCCGGTTTCGACCGCCTGTTCGATTTCGCCCGTGGAGCCAAGGTCACGGGTGCCGGGTTTCCGTTCTACGTGGGGGATGGCGCCCGGATCGTGCGCGCGCTGCTGCAGTTCTTCCTCGATGAGGCCGGCAAGGCGGGCTACGTCGAGGTCAACCCGCCGATCTTCGTCAACGCGGCGAGCGCGACGGCGGTCGGACAGCTTCCCGATAAGGAAGGGCAGATGTATCAGACGGTTGAGGACAGCCTGTACGCCGTGCCGACGGCCGAGACGC
>CAYZCV010000288.1:0-2147 GCA_964476965.1 uncultured Opitutus sp.
AACTCGCAGCCTTCCTCGTCAACGAGATCCAGGAGGTCTACCGCCTGCAGGGCGTGACGATCAACGACAAGCACATCGAGGTCATCGTGCGGCAGATGCTGCGCAAGGCCGAGATCACCGACCCGGGCGAGTCGCAGTTCATCCGCGGCGAACAGGCGGAGTATGCGGCGGTGCTGGAAGAGAACGAGAAGCTCGAGCGCGACGGCAAGGCGCCGGTGCGATACGAGCGCCTTCTCCTCGGCATCACCAAGGCCTCGCTGGCCACCGAGAGCTTCCTCTCGGCAGCCTCGTTCCAGGAGACCACCCGCGTACTCACGGAAGCGGCGGTCACCGGCAAGCGGGACCACATGCGTGGCCTGAAGGAGAACGTGGTGGTGGGCCGCCTCATTCCCGCGGGCACGGGCCTCACCTACCACTCCGAGCGCAAGAAGCGGCGCGAGGAAGCGGAGGAGCTGCGCCAGGGCGCCACCGCCGAGGAAGTGCAGCAGGCACTTTCGGAGGCGTTGTCGTCCACGGGCAACTGATGTGGCCAGCCCCGGGCGCGCATGGCGTGCCCGGGGTGTCCATCGCGGGCCGCCCCGACAGATAGAACGACAACAGACGCGCGTTGACCGTCGGAAGGACGCTCACTAGAATCGCGCGCCTCGCGAAGGGGGGCAGGCTTCCCCTTCCGAGTTCACTGGGCCTGCAGCGGAGTCAACATGGCGAGAATCAGTCAGCTGGTCAGAAAGCCGCGCGTCAAGCAGACGGAGCGGAACCCCGTACCGGCGCTGCAGGGCAATCCCCAGAAGCGCGGCGTGTGCACGCGCGTCTACACCACCACGCCGAAGAAGCCGAACTCGGCCCTTCGCAAGGTCTGCAAGGTTCGCCTGGTCAACGGGTTCGAGGTCATCTCGTACATCGGTGGCGAAGGCCACAACCTGCAGGAGCACTCGGTGGTGCTCATCCGCGGCGGTCGCGTGAAGGACCTGCCCGGTGTTCGTTATCACACCGTCCGCGGCGTGCTCGACACGTCCGGCGTGTCGGACCGCCGTCAGGCGCGTTCGAAGTACGGCGCCAAGCGTCCGAAGTAATGCTGCTCCGCCCGGCATTTCCCGGGCGCAGCGACATCCAGTAAGGCCGGGAGCGCAATCGCGATCTTCCCGGAATCACCTGAAGCCAGGAGTCAGCCATGCCGAGGCGCAGAATTGCCGCCAAGCGCGAGATCCTTCCGGATCCGAAGTTCAACAACCAGCTCATTGCCAAGTTCATCAACCACGTGATGGTGAGTGGCAAGAAATCCGTCGCCGAGCGCATCGTGTTTGGCGCGCTCCAGCGCATCGGGCAGCGCAACTCGGACCCCGCCGCGGTGTTCGAGAAGGCGATCGACGCGATCGCCCCGTACATCGAGGTGAAGTCCCGCCGGGTCGGTGGTGCGACGTACCAGGTGCCCGTGGAAGTCCGCCCGTCCCGCCGCCTCGCGCTCGCCATGCGCTGGATGGTCGACAGCTCGCGCAAGCGTGGCGAGAAGTCGATGGCGATGCGGCTCGCGAACGAGATCCAGGACGCCGCAGAGGGTCGTGGGTCGGCGGTGAAGAAGCGTGAAGACACGCACCGCATGGCGGAAGCCAACAAGGCCTTCGGCCACTACCGGTTCTGATGCCGCACTTCGCTGCGCCGCGCCAGGTCATCTACCGGCGGCGCAGCGAAGCTCGCCGGAACCGCGCAGCTTTCCAGCGTCCGAAGGCCATGCCGGGCGCACTGTGAGTCCCAGGTCGTGGATCGCGTCACTCCGATCACCCGCTACCGCAACATCGGCATCATGGCGCACATCGATGCCGGCAAGACCACGACCACCGAGCGGATACTGTTCTATACCGGCGTCTCCCGACGCATGGGCGAGGTCCACGACGGCGCTGCCGTGATGGACTGGATGACGCAGGAGCAGGAGCGCGGCATCACGATCACGGCCGCTGCCACCACCTGTTTCTGGCGCGGCACGCGTGGCCAGTACGACGAACACCGCATCAACCTGATCGATACGCCCGGGCATGTCGACTTCACGATCGAGGTCGAGCGCTGCCTGCGCGTCCTGGATGGCGCGATCGTCGTGGTCTGCGGAACGTCCGGTGTGCAGGCCCAGACCGAGACGGTGTGGCGCCAGGCAG
>CAYZCV010000289.1:0-2085 GCA_964476965.1 uncultured Opitutus sp.
ACCGGCCAGCGCCCGATCGGCGTCCGCAAGGCCATCGCCGCCAAGAAACACATCTACTGCGAGAAGCCCACCGCCACGACCTCCGCCGAGGCCCTGGCCCTCGCCAAGGAGGTCACCGCCGCCGGACTCAAGAACGGCGTCGTGCAGGACAAGCTCTGGCTGCCCGGCCTGGTGAAGCTGAAGTACCTCATCGACACCGGCTTCTTCGGAAAAATTCTCTCCGTCCGCGGCGAGTTCGGCTACTGGGTCTTCACCGGCGAGCATGAGAAGCTCCAGCGGCCGTCCTGGAACTACCGCAAGGAGGAGGACGGCGGCATCATCGTCGACATGCTCTGCCACTGGCAGTACGTGATCCAGAACCTCTTCGGCGAGGTCAAGAGCCTCACGTGCCTCGGCGCCACCCACATCCCCACGCGCTGGGATGAGGCCGGCAAGCCCTACAAGTGCACCGCCGACGACTCGGCCTACGCCACCTTCGAATTGGTCAACGGCATCATCTGCCACTTCAACTCCTCCTGGGATGTCCGCGTTGACCGCGACGACCTCCTCACGCTCCAGGTTGACGGCACGATGGGCTCCGCCGTCGCCGGCCTGCGGGACTGCAAGGCCCAGTCTCTCGCCGCCACGCCGCGCTGCGTCTGGAATCCCGACGTCGACAGCCCCATCAAGTACAAGGACGGCTGGGTCCGCGTGCCGGACCAGGGCGTCTACGACAACGCGTTCAAGGTGGAGTGGGAACTCTTCCTCAAGCACGTCGTCACCGGCAGCCCCTTCCCGTGGGACCTCTTCCAAGGCGCCAAGGGCGTCCAGCTCGCCGAGCTCGGCCTCAAGTCCTGGGCCGAACGCAAGTGGGTCGACGTTCCGGTTCTGAAGTGAACTTCGATCTTTGACCACGGATTACACGGATAACACGGATCGTTCAGAGCCACCGCTTCGTCCGATCCGTGAAATCCGTGGAATCCGTGGTTAATAACTGCCGGGCTCCCTGCCTGAATTCATGTCTCTTCGCCTCTCTTCTTCTCGATCGGACGACATTACGAGCCTGCCATCCCCCGTCTGAATCCTGACTCCTGAATCCTGACTCCTTCTATCATGTCTAAAGTCGCTCTCGTCACTGGCGGTAGTCGCGGCATCGGCTTCGGCATCGCCGAAAAGCTTGCCGCCGAAAAATGGGATCTCGTCATCAATGGCGTGCGCCCGGCTGACGCCGTCACCGAGCCTCTCGCCAAGCTCCGTGCGATGGGCGTCAAGGTCGGCTATGCCCAGGGCGACGTCGGCTCCGTCGAAGGCCGAGCCGCCATCGTCAAGGCCACCCACGATTTTATCGCTGCCTCGTATCCGTCCTCCGACCCTACTCGCTCCTCGCTACTCGCTACTCGCTCCTTTCTGCTCGTGAACAACGCCGGCGTCGCCCCCAAGGTGCGCGCCGATCTGCTGGAGACGAGCGAGGAGAGTTACGACTACGTCATGAACACGAACCTGCGCGGCGTGTTCTTCCTCACGCAGGCCTTCGCCCGTGACATGGTGGCGGCAAAGAAGGCCGATGCGACGTTCAGCGGGGCGATCATCAACATCACGTCGATCTCCGCCACGGTGGTCTCGATCAACCGCGGCGAGTACTGCATCGCCAAGGCCGGCCTGAGCATGCTCTCCCAACTCTTCGCCACCCGCTTGGGCGGCGAGGGGCTTTCGGTCTATGAAGTGCGCCCCGGGGTGATCAAGACCGACATGACCGCCGGCGTGACCGAGAAGTACGACAAGCTGATCGCCGGCGGCCTCTGCGTGCAGCCCCGCTGGGGCCTCCCCGAGGACATCGGCAAGGCCGTCGCTGGTCTCGCCCGCGGCGACTTCCCGTTCAGCACCGGCCAAGTCGTCATGGTCGATGGCGGTCTCACGATCCCGCGTCTGTAAGCGCTCGCCGCGCCGTAGCCTTGGCGAAGGCGGGCGGGCGGCTTGACGGAGGCGTGGCGATTCAACGACTGTAGCAGCACATTGAACGCTGCGGTGCACGCTGTACCGCCGTCGTTTCCTTTACCCCAACCCGCCCCTCAAGCCGTCTCCTCCTCCCATGCCCCTCCCTCGTGT
>CAYZCV010000290.1:0-2052 GCA_964476965.1 uncultured Opitutus sp.
GCCTCGATCAGGGCGCGCAGGGCGTCGTGGCCGGGCGGGACCGGGGTTCGCCAGATGGCCACGATCTCCACCGGGTCGAAATTCGGCAACGGGATCGCCCGGACCTTCGGGTTCGAGACCAAATGGGGGATGTCAACGGTCACGCCGATGCCGTAGCCGTTCGCCACGTAGCGCGTGATCACCTCGGTCGAACTCGCCTCGATCGACGTCGGCCAGTCGACCTTGAGCCGCTTCAATCCGGTCTCGAAGGCGCGCGTGATGCCGTCGCCGGAGCCGAGGCAGATCAAGGGTTCCTCGATCGGGTCGCGCCCCCACAGATCACCGGCGGCGCGCACGCTCGAGCCGGTGGGAACCAGGAGCACGAGGGGCAGCTTGACGATCGGGAGGTAGTGCAGGTCGCGCCGGGGCGGGCCGGACACCCCCGTGATGGCGAGGTCGATGTCGCCCGCGAGGAGCCAGCTCTCGATCTCGGCCTGATTCCCCGCCTTGAGGCCAAAGCGGAGGGCCGTGTGGCTTTCGCGCATGGCCGCGATGATCTGCGGGAGGTAGTCGCGGAGGATGAGCTCGGACCCGCCAATGCGGATCTTCGGGGCGCGACTCTTGCGGATGCGCGCCGCCACGGCGTCGATGTTGTCGAAGAACGGCCGGGCAAAGGCATACAGCTCGACGCCCTCCGGCGTGAGCCGGAACGGCTGCCGCTCAAACAGCTTCGCGCCGAGGTCCTGCTCGAGCGCCAGAATCTGGCTGCTCACCGCCGGCTGCTGGATGCCATAGGGCATGTGCCGCACCGCCTTGCTGATCCCTCCGTAGCGACTGACGTAGTAGAAAAGCTCCAGGTGATGGATGTTCATCGGGGGCGATCAAAGGGCCCCGGGTTCGGTTGACAACTCCGCACGCGCAGCCGCCCGCTGCGGACCTCATTGAGCCAATCAATAGGTCCCATCGGGTTTATCGATTAACGCTGTTGCGCCGCTTTCGGGTAGGCTAATGGCGTCATGAACAACACCTCCAAGAAATACCTCCTCCTCGCCGCGCTGGTCCTCTCCCTCGGTTCCATCGCCTGCTTCGCCCAGTCCCAGGCTGCCACCAACCACAGCGCCCGCGCCGTCCGCCATGCGGGCATCGCCTCGGGTGAAGCCTCCCTCGCCGCCGGCGCGACGGTCGCCAGTGGCGCCCAGGTTGCCTCGGGCGTGGCGGCCGTGCCCGTGTGGATGTCGGGCGTCGCCGTCGCCGGGTCGGGCGAAGTCGTGGCGGCCGTGGGCGACTCCGCCGCCAAGGCCGGTTCGGCCACGATGACCCTGGCCGAGCGTATGGCCGAGAGCGCCTCGAAGCCCGCGGCCGGCACGGTGAACCCGGTTCGCCCCACCCTCGACCGCGAGCGCGCGGTCCCGCCCGCCAAGCGCAAGGACCCCTCGCCCGCCGACGCGATGAAGTCGCTGAACTGATCCCTCGAACCGCCCACCCCCCCCCCCCCCCCAGTAATACCACCCTCAGCGGGGGCCCGCCCCCCCCCCCCGCCCCACCCACCCGCCATGAAATCCTCCCTTCTGCTGGTCCGTGCCGCCCTCCTCGTCCTCGTCTTCGCCTTCGTCGCGCCCGACACCCGGGCCGGCAGCAGCGAGAACAGTGCGGTCGGCGTCGAGAAATACGGCGACCAGGCCATTCGCGAGTTCGCCCTGCGCATCAACGACGAACTCGACCAGCGGAAGGTGAATGCGGCCATCATCGCCCGGGCCGGCCGGCCCCGCTCGCAGCTGCCGGACGGCATCAGTTACACCCACGTGGCCTTCGTGGTCTTCGAGCCGGTCCGGGCGCCGGATGGGTCCACGTTTCAGACCTACACGGTTTACAATCTCTACCAGGGTGAGAATGGCCGCCCGGACCGGTCCTACCTCAAGCAGGACCTGACCTACGATTTCGTGGCGGGCGTGCTGGAGAAGGACGTGGCGATCTGCGTCCCGGACGAGAAGCTGCAGCAGCGCCTGATCGAGGTCATCCGCTCGCCGGCCTACCGCCAGCTGCACAACGCGGACTACAACCTGGTGACGAACC
>CAYZCV010000291.1:0-2014 GCA_964476965.1 uncultured Opitutus sp.
CGGCGGAAGGCATCCAGTATTCGAGCTCGGACACGCTCGACGTGCGGGTGCCCGGGATCGGCACCCACGGCGCCGCCCCGCATCTGGGCAAGGACCCGGTCTACATCGCCTCGCAGATCGTAACCGCGCTCCAATCCATTGATTCGCGTGAGATTTCTCCGCTGAAGCCGGTGGTGGTGACGGTCGGCTCGATCCACGCTGGCACGACCTACAACATCATCCCCGACGAGGCGAACCTGAAGCTGACCGTGCGCGCCAATGACGAAGAGACCCGTGCGCAGGTGATCGCCGCGGTCGAGCGGATCGCGGTCAATATCGGCAAGGCCAACGGCTTGCCCGACAGCATGCCGGTGACGGTCAAGCACTTCTCGGGCACGCCGACCACCAACAACGATCCCGCGCTTGCCAAGCGCTTGAACGCGGTCATGGCGCGCGAGCTGGGCGAGGCGGCCGTGGTGCCCTTCGTGCAGCAGAACATGGGCGCGGAGGACTTCGCCTATTTCGTCGCTCCGGGGCTGGGCGTGCCGGGCTACTACTTCGCGGTCGGCGGCACCACGCCCGAGCGGCTGGCGGCGGCCAAGGCGGGCGGGCCGGCAATTGCCGGGCACCACTCCCCGCTGTTCCAGGTCGCGCCTAGGGAGAGCATCACGCTCGGCGCGCGGGCAATGGTAGCGGCGGTCATGGATCTGGCGGGGAAGAAGAAGTAGCCGCAGCGCCTGTGACGGCCCGCGACACTCACTCGCCCAGCAGCGGGCTCCAGTCGATCGCGGCGAAGAGCTTCTCGGCGAGGCCTGCGACTTCGGCCTCGTCTGCCGCATCGTAGTATTCGAGGTAGCGTATGAACCAGGTCGCCGTTTCACCATTGTTCGGGCCGATGCAACCAATCCAGAGGGTCTGCCTGGTTTCGGGACTGCTGTCCCGGCCCACGTGCGATCCAGGCTCGATGTAGCGGGCCGTGTGTTGCTGCACGCTTGGGCCCAGCAGGTGGAGTGGCCTGCCGTCGGGGTCGGGCTTGAAGAAAGGCCTGAACTCTACTGTCCGCGCGTCCTCTCGCGCAAAGAGCTCAGCGCAGGGCGCGTCGCCGCCGGGCTCAATGGAAATCAGCAGGCGGGATCTGAGGTAGAGTTTCTTGTAGCTGACCTGTTTGACGCAGCGTTGCGCTTCCTGCTTGGTCACGGCCGGAAGGAAAAGCCCACCGGCATTGGCGGGGAAGACGAAGCCCGTGCCGCAGTCGACCCGCGGCTCGCTCTTGGGCGTCTCTGCCGGTTGCGACCGGGCTGGTCCGACGGTGGTGAGGCTCAGCGCAAGCACGCTGGCGCAGTGACGGATGATCGCGGCCATGAAAAAGCCCTCCGCTCACCATGCTATGGCGAACGGAGAGCTTTGAAAAGTCGGACTTCGAAGGCTTACGCCATCCCCGGCAGCAGCCGTTCGCCCGCAATCCGTTGCATCGCCTTCTGCAGCTTTTCAAACGCCCGCACTTCGATCTGGCGGATGCGTTCGCGGCTGACGTCGTATTCCTGGCTGAGCTCTTCCAGCGTCTGGGGCTTCTCGGTCAGGCGGCGTTCGGTGAGGATGTGGCGCTCGCGCTCGTTGAGGCTGTTCATCGCCTCGCCGAGCATTTCCATGCGCATCTGGGCCTCCTGCGTCTCGGCGACGGTTTCGTCCTGGAGCGGGCGGTCATCCGCCAGCCAGTCCTGCCATTCGCCCGAGCCTTCCTCGGCCCCGCGCAAGGACACGTTGAGCGACGCATCGCCGCCCATCATCATGCGCCGGTTCATGTTGACGACTTCCTGCTCCGGCACGCCCAGATCGGTCGCGATCTTGGTCAGATCGTCAGGGCGCAGATCGGAATCCTCGTAAGCGTCGAGGTTCTTTTTCATGCGGCGCAGGTTGAAGAACAGCTTCTTCTGCGCAGCCGTGGTGCCCATCTTCACGAGGCTCCACGAACGCAGGATGTATTCCTGGATCGAGGCCTTGATCCACCACATCGCGTAGGTCGCGAGGCGGAAGC
>CAYZCV010000292.1:0-1980 GCA_964476965.1 uncultured Opitutus sp.
GCAAGCTCTTCGCCCACGAGCTTCAGGCGGTGGTGTCCCCCGCCACCGACATCCGTCCCCTCGAAAAATTCATCGTCCCGGCCGAACTCGACGGCAGCCGGGGCCTGTACCGCCGGCCCCAGGTGCAGTGCCTGCTCAACGCGACAAACGACTACCAGGCGATCCTCGCCTGGCTGCGCTCAAAGCAAGGGCTGAGCCCCGAGCAGAAGGCCGCGCTCAAGGCGCGTCGGCGGCAACGGGACACCGGGGTCGAGCTGGGCCTGGACTGGCTGCAGGCGCTCTCGCACACCCAGCGGGCCTACCGCAAGGAGGCCGAGCGTTTCCTGCTGTGGGCGATCACCCACAAGGGCAAGGCGCTGTCCTCGATGAGCAACGAGGACTGCATCGAGTACCGGGATTTCTTGAGCGATCCACAGCCGCGCAGTCGGTGGTGCGGGGACCGGGCGCGGGAGCGGTGGTCGCCGCTGTGGCGGCCCTTCGAGGGGCCGCTGTCGGCATCGGCGCAGCGGCATGCGGTGACGATCCTGAAGAATCTTTATGGCTTCCTCGTCGACCAGAACTACCTGATGGGCAACCCGTGGTCGGCGGTGAGCGTGCCGAGAAGTTCAGCGCCGAAGGTGAACGCCGGCAGAAGCTTTACCGTGGCGCAGTGGCGGTTTATCGAGGGGCAGCTGAAGCAGCTGCCGGATACCTCAGCCAACGAGCGGCTTCGTTTTGGGTTGCACCTGCTGTACGCCACCGGGCTGCGGCTGTCGGAGGTGGTGGCCGCCACCGTCGATGACCTGCAGTGGGTAGAGTACCCGGCCGATTCGACCGACGATCAGCCGATGCAGGGCTGGTTGCTGCGAGTGGTCGGCAAGGGGCAGAAGGAGCGGGAGGTTCCGCTGCCAGGGGACCTGGTGGGTGAACTCGCACGGTACCTGGTGTCGCGTGGGCTCGATGCGGACCCGGAGAACATCGGCAACCAGGGGGCGCACCTGTTGGGCAAGGCAAGCGATCTGGCCACCCTGGCGCCGGGGCTGGACAACGGGCAGATCCTAGATCCGCGTGAAGGGATCGCAGCGACGACCTTCTACGACCAGGTCAAGCGGTTCTTCGAGGGCTGCGCCACTGTGCTGAGGCAGCAGGGCGAGGCGACGGGGGCCGAGCGGTTCCAGAGGGCCAGCACGCATTGGATGCGGCACTCGCATGCCAGTCATGCCATCGCCAGCGGGATGCCGATCGAGATCGCTCAGCAGAACCTGGGGCACACGTCGCTGGCGACGACGACGGTCTATGTGACAACAGAAAAGCGGCGTCGGATGAAGGCCGTTGAGGCGTTCTGGAAGAAGTAGCGTCTCAGCGTGCCGTCAAGTCCCATGTCGATCGTGCGGGCTGTCGCACCGCCCAGGTCGCCCCTCACCAGAGAGCAGTTGTTGGTCCCCAAAACGAGAGCCGGACTCCCAATAATCCCTTCTGCCCGCCGCGGCTGCTATGTTCTGTTTCGTTTTTGCAAAGGAGCAGGACGTGAACTTAGCTGACAACTCAGACGCAACGCCGCCGCAGCCTCACCAGAAGGCCAAAACACTGACCTTCGGTGAAACACTGGCAATGTTGATGGCCGTCGCCGAAAGCCGACAACAGATCGATGTTCGTCCCACTATGCGTACTCACGAAGTGCCGCTGGATGGTCCAATCGGTGTTCCAGGAGGGGCAGGCAAGTCCGAATGACCTCGGCTGTGACCCCTGACGGTCTTGCTCACTCCGTGTGACGCCTCGACCGGCACGGCATGATCGCGGGTCACTCAGAATTCCGATGCGAGCTTCAATATCGGGCGCCCCCCGATCGCAGTCAGTTCAGCGTGCGGCTCGATCCCAAGACGCGTCTGCTCGCAGGCGGAACGCTTACGCCATCTCAGCCTGCTCGATCACCTCGACCAGCCCCATGCTCATCGCCTCGAGGTCCTTTTCCGGGAAACCGAACCGGTCGAACAGGCTGTT
>CAYZCV010000293.1:0-610 GCA_964476965.1 uncultured Opitutus sp.
TACTACTTCATCGGCAGCGGCCGCATCTTCCACATCCCCTTCCCGGTCTACCTGTTGCTGATCGCCTTCATCATCACCCATGTCTTGGCCAACTACACGAGCTTCGGCCGCTCGGTTTACGCGATCGGCGGCAATGCGGAAGCTGCCCGCCTCTCGGGCCTGCATGTCAATCGCACGCGGACATGGTGCCTCGTGATCACCAGCCTCTTCGCAGTGGTCGGTGGCATCGTCTATTCCTCGCTATTGAACTCCGGCAACCCGACCATCGCCAAGGGCATGGAGCTGGAAGTGATCTCGGCCGTCATCATAGGCGGCGTCAGCCTCTTTGGTGGCAAGGGCTCGATCTGGGGTGCCTTCGTCGGCGTGCTTTTCCTCGGCGTGCTGCTCAACGCCATGACCCTCTGGGGCTTCAATCCTTACGCCCAGCAGGTCGTCCGCGGTGTCCTGATCCTCGGCGCCGTCTTCATCAATCTGATCATCGACCGACCGAAGGCAACCCATGGCTAAAGAAGAACACCTCGAACGTATTTCGATGCGCTGGGATCGTGGGGAAGCCACTTTGCAGAGCATTGGTGGCATGCTGGCTCCGGTTCGCTTCGACCTTGAGGAT
>CAYZCV010000293.1:620-862 GCA_964476965.1 uncultured Opitutus sp.
AGTTTATCCCCTTCATGTCGCGCCGTGGGAGGACGAGGACATGAGCGATCAGCCAGGCATCCTGCGGCGACTGCGGGGTGACTGGCCCTGCGTCCCTTTTGGCGCAGCACCACAGCGTCCGCTACCGAAACCCTGGTCGGGGGACATCTTCAAGCCTGGTCCGCCACAGATCGCTGATGATCCGCACCCGCATGGTTATGGCTCCAACCACCATTGGAGCCTGAGACAATCGCAGAGCCAGT
>CAYZCV010000293.1:872-1956 GCA_964476965.1 uncultured Opitutus sp.
TCACGGGCACGGTCCTCTATCCGGACAATCACCCGATCGAAGCGCTGGAGCGCCATGTCGAGGCCATTGCCGGACGGACGGAAATCGCCTGCAGCCTGACCGTTAGGCCACGCCGCGACTGCAATCTGCCGATCGGCCTGCATCCCGTCTTTAAGCTACCGAATAGTGAGGGCGACGCCATCCTTGATGTCGGCCCGCATAAGACGGTCTGGTCCCATCCGCTGGATGAGGAAAGACCGGTCTCCTTGGTGCACCCCAACCGTCATTTTGAAAGCCTCGACAACCTCTGGAGCCGGGAAGACCGGCCACTCTCGTTGACGCGCCTTCCATCGGCTGGAGCGTCGGAAACGCTGCTGCTGCTCACCGGCACCTGCGGACGCGTACAGCTGACCAACAAGGCGGAGCGGTATCGGGTGACGCTGCAGTGGGATCCGGAGGTCTTCCCGAGCCTGATGCTTTGGATGTCCAATCGCGGTCGCGCCTATAGGCCATGGAATGGCCGCCATCTGGCGATTGGGATCGAGCCCGTCCGAGCAGCCTTCGACCTGGGCGTCCGCATATCGGCTCGCCCCAATCCGCTGAACAACGCAGGTGTAGAAACCAGCTACCCTTTCAAGGCAAGAATGCCGCTCACGACCCAATACAGGATCGGTGTCGAAGCCATTTGAATGGCCTCAACCGGCATGTTTCTCGGAAACCGGGCCGGTGGATTCCCGTTCGATCAGCCGAACCGGCAGTCGCACACGCGTCACCGGTCGCCGATCCAGTCCTTGCTGGCGATCAAGAAGCCGCTCTTCAAGCCTGCGGGTCGCTTCAAGCGCAACTTCGCGAATGGGCTGGGCGACGGTGGTGAGGCGTGGCAGGACATAACTTGCCTCCGGTAGATCGTCGAAACCGATCACGGAACAATCTGCCGGCACAATGCGCCCGCTGTCCCGCACGGCATGGATCGCGGCCACGGCGGCGATATCGGTTGTCCCGATGATTGCGGTGACCTCTGGCCGTTCTTCCAGGATCATACGCGCAAGATCATAGGTGGCAGCAAAACTATGCTCTTCGCCAATCGCCTCGAATGCCGGCGGAT
>CAYZCV010000294.1:0-1950 GCA_964476965.1 uncultured Opitutus sp.
CCTCGTAGGAGAAATCAACGTGTCCCGGCGTATCCGCGAGGTTGAGCTTGTAGAGCCGGCCGTCCTTGGCCGGGTACGTCATCGTCACCGGGTGGCTCTTGATCGTGATGCCGCGCTCCTTCTCCAGATCCATGGAGTCGAGGTGCTGGTCGGTCATCACGCGCTGCTGCACCGTGTTGGTGTGCTCCAGCAGGCGGTCGGAAAGCGTCGTCTTGCCGTGGTCGACGTGGGCGATGATGCAGAAATTGCGGGTGAGCGAAACGTCCATTAGGCGGTCAGGTAAGGTGAAATCCGGAGGGTCCGGCTTTCAAGCGGCAAGGTCGGAAAATTCGGAGAGGCTCTTCACGGTCCAGGCCTTGTCGGTCCGCCGCGCGAGTCCGGCGAGCACCGCGCCGGGCCCGAGTTCGAGGAAGGACGTGGCGCCGGCCGCGGCGGCTCCGCGCATGCAGTCCTCCCACAGCACGGAGGCGACGACCTGCTTGACCAGCGCGGCCTTGATCGCGGCGGGTTCGCTCACGGTCTGGCCGGTGGTGTTGGTGAAGACGGTCAGGTTGGGCGCGTTGAACGGCACCGTGTCGAGGAAGGCGGAAAACGCCGCGCGCGCCGGCTCCATCAGGCGGCTGTGGTACGCACCGGCGACATTCAGCGGAATCACCTTCTTCATGCCGCGATCCTTGGCCGCGGCGACCGCGGTCTCGACCTTGGCCTTGTCGCCCGAAATGATGATCTGGCCCGGGGCATTGAAGTTGGCCGCTTCGATGTCGAAGTCGCGGCAGAGTTCGGCGACCTTGGCCCGCTCCTCGCCAATCACGGCGGCCATGCCGCCGACGGTCTGCTCACAGGCCTGCTGCATGAGCCGCCCGCGCTCGGCGACGACCCGCAAGCCGGTGGCAAAGTCAAAGACGCCCGCGGCGGTCAGCGCGGTGATTTCGCCCAAACTGAGGCCCAGCGCGAAGCGCACCTCGGCGAGTTTGCCCTGCTCCTGCAGGATCGCATGGAGCGCCAGCCCGTGGACGAAGAGCGCCGGCTGGCAGACCTTGGTCTGGGTCAATTCGGCCTCGGGTCCTTCGAAGGAAATCTTCGCAAGATCCCAGCCCAGAACACGGTTAGCCTGATCGTAAAGCGCGCGCGCAGCGGCTGACTGGTCATAGAGCGACTTGCCCATGCCAACCTTTTGGGCGCCCTGCCCGGCAAAAAGGAGTGCGGTTGCCATAAATGAAACGCCAAGGGCTAAGGCCCGGCGCCCCTGAAACCAAGCCCTAAAACCGCTTCAGCTGGGGGAAGTACTTCGCGTCGCTGGACGGGGGCGGCTGGTAGCGGGTCGGCGCAGGTGGCGCCGGGGCCTCCGGTTCCGCCAGCGAGGCCGGGGCGGAGGTCGTCACGGGGTTGAGGGTACCGGCGTTCGCAGGGGTGACAGGAGCGGCCGTCGTGGGCGAGGTAATGGCGGCCGCGTTCATCGCGTCGATGTACGGGTTGGCGGTGCCCGGCGCCGGCTTGGGCGCGGGCCGGCGCGGGGTCGGACTGGTCGTCGCCAGGCGACGCCATGATTCCGCGGAGTTGGGGGCGGCGCTTTGTTCGCCGCGCAGGAGCGCGCGGTCACGCGGACGCATCCAGTCCGAAAGATAGCCCTCGAGCGGATTGACCGCGGGCGTCGCTGGCGCGGGGGCTCGATTCGCCTCGGCGGCGCGGTGAGTCGGGCCAGCCCCGTCTGCCGTCGTTGCCGCGGGGGCGGTCCGGCTGGGCAGCGGTGCGACGGTGACTTCCTGCGCCGGGAGGGAAATGACGGCTCTGAGGCCGATGAAGACCAGGAGCGGAAGGCGTGAGCTGCGGGGCTGAGGCGACCCGAAGGGTTGGCGCGCGGGGGATTTTTTCGAGACGCCGGAACCGGCCTCAGCGAGGCCGGCTACAGTGAAGCCGACTACAGGGGGGCGGGCGCGGTGATCGGGGGGG
>CAYZCV010000295.1:0-1945 GCA_964476965.1 uncultured Opitutus sp.
CCGATAGATGGGGACTCGCCGACACCGTTCACTTGCTGGGCCGCAGCCGGATTCCCATCCGGCTTGACCAGTTTCGCCGTGAAAATCCCGACACGGTGAACGAACACCACCTCGTGCAAAGGGGTGGGGATCGTCGCACGTACGAGGAGTGGCTCGCCGATCATCTTGCCGCCACGCCCGCCGACCTCGTCCGACCCGGGATCGCCCGTGACGTGACGGTGGTCGCGCCGCAGCGCTCGGAGGACCCCACGATGGTCCGGTTCCACCTGGGCCCGAAGGTGGTCGGCACGACCCAGTTCTCGGTCACTCCGGGGACCCGCTCCAAGGGCGGACCCGAGTACTTCGGGTTGCCCTTCCCCGGAGATGCCGACGCCCTCGGAGACGCCGTAGCAATCGCGCCCCCTGCCGTCGACGCGACCGGAACCCCGGCCTATGGCCCCGTACGCCTGAAGGTTCGATTCCCCCGAAACCGCTGGCCCCAATCCGAACCTCTCGTCACGACGGGCGGAAACGAGGCGGGCGACGTGCTCTATGTCATCTACCACGACGCCGACCACGTGCGGATCGGGCTCGATCACTGGTTTTACGGGGGCCCGCTGACCGCCCCCCTCCGGATCGACTTCGATCGCGAGTACGAGCTCGAGATCAGTCTCGGTTCGCTGTATCCACCCGCAGATGACGTCGTGTTCACCGGCCGAAGCGACGCTCAGGTGACGCAGCTCAAGCGGCGCGTCGTCGTCCGCTTGGACGGAGTGACCCTGATCGACGCGGCGTCTGATTTCTATGAATCCGATCCCGCCCAGCTTCGGATCGGAAGGAATGAAATCCGGGCGACCTCCTGCGGTCCCCTCTTCACCGGCGAGATCCGCCTCCACGAGCGACTCTGGCCGGAATTCCCGTGACCCCTGCCCCGGCGCCTGACCCCACCAACGTACGCCGCCAGACGGGCGTCTTCGCCCTGATCACCCTGGCGATCGCGTGGATCTATGCCTGGGCTCCGCCTGAATTCCGCGTCCGGGCGACCTCGCCCGGCGCGACCGACTACTACCACGAGTATGCGGATGCGATCCTGTCCGGCGAACTTGCGCTCGCGCGCGTGCCTGATCCACGGCTCGCGGCCCTGCCGGACCCCTACGACCCGGCCGCTAACGCTCCCTATCGACTCAACGACCTGAGCTACTCGAACGGCCGCTACTACCTCTATCACGGCATCGTTCCGGCCGCCTTGCTCCTCGCCCCCTTTCGCGCGGTGACGGGGGAACACCTTTCCCTCATCTGGGCGTCCTGGGCCTTTTGTGTCATCGGCGCGGCTGCGTCCGTCGCCATCGCGCTGGATTTCCGGCGAATTCTCGCCCCCCGCACCGGCTGGGCTGTCACCCTCAGTGGCCTGGCCGTGCTGGTCCTGGCTCAGGGTGCCCATGGGGTGCTGCGGGACGGGACTCTGAACCAGCTGCCGATCGCCTCCGCCTACGCATTTGCGATGATCGCCCTCTGGGCGGTCTGGAAGGCACGACCCGGCACCGCCCGTCCGCTCCGGTGGTTGGCCGCGGCCAGTCTTGCAGCCGGCCTCGCGGTCGGCTCGCGCCCCAACTATATCTTTGGGGTCTCCGCTCTGCTCGGAGTCGCGCTGCTGTGTCACCTGCGTTCGCGGCCGTCGCGCAAGGTTTCGGGGCTGCTCCTCCTGGCCGGAATCCTTCCGCTGGCCGGCTGCGTGGCGGTCATTCTCGCGCTGAATTACCTGCGCTTCGGGCATGTCCTTGAGTTCGGCATGCGTTCCATGCTCGGCGCTTGGGATCAGCGCCAGCTCCCGTCCCTCGCCGCCGCCAGCGTCTGGGCGAATCTGCATCACTATCTGTGGGCCCCGGGCATCTACTCCACCCGCTTTCCATTCGTCACGGCTCCATCCTGGCAGTCCATCGGCGTGCTGGTGCATGCACCCGTCGTC
>CAYZCV010000296.1:0-1936 GCA_964476965.1 uncultured Opitutus sp.
GCCCAGATGTCGTAGGCCTCCTGGTCAAACTCTGCCGGATCGCCCTTGGCCTTGTTCGGCGCGTACACGGTGGCGAACAGACGCTTGGGCGGAATGCCCCACACCTTGGTGATGAGCTCCCAGCCCCAGGTCAGCGAATCCTTCTTGAAGTAGTCGCCGAAGGACCAGTTGCCGAGCATCTCGAACAGCGTGTGGTGATAGGTGTCGAAGCCGACGTCCTCGAGGTCGTTGTGCTTGCCGCCCGCGCGGATGCACTTCTGCGTGTCGGCCGCGCGCGTGTCCTTGGCCGGGCGCGCGCCCGCCCAGGTGGAGACATCGGGCTTCCGGTCGCCGAGGAAGATCGGCACGAACGGATTCATGCCCGCATTGGTGAAGAGCAGTCCGGGGGAATCCGGCAGCAGCGAGGCCGAGGGCACGATCGTGTGTCCGTGCTGGGCGAAAAAATCGAGGAACGACTGGCGGATCTCGGCGGAGGTCATGGAAAAGGATGAACGAAGAGCAAAAGGGCGCGGGCGGACGCCGGAAAGGATATTTTCAGACGGGCACAACCCGACGGCTGATTTGTGTCGTGTTGGTCGAGGGCGAGAGTCATTCTGGATCAGTTCGGGCCACCCAGAAACGTCTGCCGTGGGCAGGGAATTTTTCCCCGCTGACCATCGACGGCGATTTGTTACTCCTAGTCTGTTGTGTCGGATGTTATCCTAACAAAAGTGGCAAAGCGTCAAAATCTTACAACTGATGCAGCCGAGCTGCAGTCTGAGCTCGGTCGAAGCGTCAAGGTTCTGCGCAATCAGCTCGGCATCACCCAGGAGGAACTGGCGTGGCGGGCCAATCTGCACCGCACCTACATCGCGGACATCGAGCGCGGTGGCCGGAACATCACGCTGCGTAACATCGCCAATCTGGCCAAGGCGCTGGAGGTGACGGTTGCCAACCTGCTCAGCCTGCCCGGTGAGGCCGGGCAGAGTGGTTCCGACGCGGAGCTGGGCGAGGTGTTGTTGGTGGAGGACGAGCCCGCTGACGTCGAACTCACCCTGCGGGCGTTCGCGCGAGCCCGCCTGCGCAATCCGATTCGGGTTGCGCGGGACGGCGCCGAGGCGCTGGAGCTGTTGCTGGGGCTGGGCGCTCCGCCGGTGGATCCGGCGGCGACGACGGGGGCGCGCCGGGAGCCGGCGTTGGTCCTGCTTGATCTGAAATTGCCCAAGGTTTCCGGCCTCGAGGTGCTCCAGCGGCTTAAGGCCGATGAACATGCCCGCGCCATCCCGGTCGTCGTGCTGACGTCCTCGCATCAGGACCGCACCATCCAGGAGTGTGCGCGTCTCGGAGCGGTGAACTACATTCTCAAGCCGCTTGATTTTGAGGGACTGAGTCGCGTCACCCCGAGCCTCAGCCTCGCCTGGGCTCTGCTGAAGTCCCCCTCGCTCTGACCCGCCGGCCGGCGGTCCCTTCTTTCATCCTGATTTCTCTCCGCCCAGCCGGGGTTCGGTCGCGCGGTCGCGTGACGGTCCCGTCGGCCGAATGCGAGAGCTCCCATGCCCATTCAACGCCAACTCCAGGAATCGCTCCGCGAAGTCGGCGATCTGCGCGCGGCCCTCGATGAGCACGCCATCGTCGCGGTCACGGATCCGCAGGGTCGAATCACGCAGGTGAACGACAAGTTCTGCGCCATCTCGAAGTATGCGCGGGAGGAACTCATCGGACAGGACCACCGCCTGATCAACTCGGGCCATCATCCGGCGGCATTCTTCAAGACGCTTTGGGCGACGATCGGCCAGGGGCGGGTGTGGCGCGGGGAGATCCGGAACCGGGCCAAGGATGGGTCCTTCTACTGGGTCGACACGACCATTGTGCCCTTCCTCGACGAGACCGGGCGTCCACGGCAGTATGTCGCGATCCGGGCGGACATCACCGAGCGAAAACGCGCCGAGGAGAATCT
>CAYZCV010000297.1:0-1921 GCA_964476965.1 uncultured Opitutus sp.
GACCTTCGGCTGGTTCGTGGGACGCCGGATGGGCATTGCCGAACTCGAGTTCACCCCGGCCCAGATTGACGCCATCGTCGCCGGCCTGCGCAAGGCCGCCTCGGCGGGCGATGCTCCCTATGATGTGGCCGCCATCGGGCCGCAGCTCGACACCTTCATCGCCCAGAAGCAGGCCGCCTATGGCGAGAAGCTCAAGGCCCAGGGTGAGGCCGAAGGCCAGGCCTTCCTGGCCCAGGTCAAGCAGAAGCCCGGCGTGCAGGTGCTCCCGAGCGGTCTCGTCTATGAGGTCGTGACGCCCGGCACCGGCGACTTCCCGAAGCCGACCGACACCATCCGCGTCCACTACACCGGCACGCTCGTCAATGGCACCGTGTTCGACAGCTCCGTCCAGCGCGGCGAGCCGATCACCCTGTCTCTCGCCGATGGCGTGATCGACGGCTGGAAAGAGGGCATGCAGAAGGTGAACAAGGGCGGCAAGATCAAGCTCTACCTGCCCCCGTCCCTCGCCTACGGAGACCAGGGTCAGGGCATGATTCCTCCCGCCTCGACGCTGATTTTCGAAGTTGAGTTGCTTGAGATCAACCCTCCGGCTCCGGCGGCTCCCGCGCAGCCCTGATCGGATTTTGACTCGCTGACAAAAAAGCGGACCCGCGAGGGTCCGCTTTTTTTGGGTCCGGCTCCGACCGCCGCCTGGATCAGGCGCGCGTCTGGGCGGGGTAGCGACGCAGGTCGAGCGTGTGTCGGCCCTCCGGCGGGAAATCGATCTTCGGGATGAAGCGCGGCTGCCCAATCGTGTGTGGCCAGGGTTCCCAGCGCTCGGCGTGGCGGGCCCGGGCGGCGGATTCATCGCGGGGCCGGTCAGGGTAGGGTGTGCTGCGCGGATTCCAGACATGCCAGCGGGCCGCGGCCACGACCGTGAGAGTGGTTCGATCGACCCACTCGAGCAGCAGGGGCGCATGCACCGGGATGTGGGGATGCAGCGCGGGTGTCAGGTAGAACGCGCGGAACCGAATCCCGCAGGCGGATACGCCGGGGTTCTCGCGGAACGCACACGGCAGCCCGTTGACGAGGAGCAGCCCTTGCTCAAGCAGCGCGGGATCGAGCGCCGCCTCGATGCGGTCCATGCTGGAGTCGACGGTGCGCGAGACGGTGCCGGCGTTGGGCGACTCGCCCAGCAGGGGCCACGCCTCCAGCGCTTGGCGGAAGACGATCGGCGGAAGCGGGGCCTTCGCTCCGGCCGGGGGCGGTGCGGCGAGTTCGCCCAGTTTGGGAAAGCGCCACTCCCACAGCGGACGGAGCCACTCCACCTCGAACGGAATCCCATGCGCGCGCAGATCGTCGCAGATCGCTGCAAGATCGGACCAGACGAAGCTCGGCAGGAAAAAGCGATCGTGCAGCTCTCCCGCCCAGCGCACAAACGGGGTCGTGAAGGGATCCGCCGCCAGCCGGGCGAACCCTGCTTCGGCCTGCTCAATCTTCCAGAACGAGGAGCTGCCCTTGCGGATGCGCGCATCGAGGTAAGCCGCCGGCCGTCGCCAATAGGCATATAGGAAGCCATCGGTGCAATCGTGCGGGACCAACACCGGCTCTACCGTGACCGGGCCGAGCCAGTCCGCCAGCGCTCCGAGCGACGGCATGGCGGCCTCGTCCAGCGTAGCCAGTTCGGGCAGGTAATCGGTCAGCCATGGCCGCGCCGCCGGGTCGAATGTCAACAGAACCACCCGTTCGCGCGCCACCCGGCACATTTCGCGGATACCCTGCTGCTGGTCTGGCCAGTGATGGATCGTCAGCACGCCCATCACCGCGTCAAAGCTACGGTCAGGGAAGGGGATGGTTCCGGCCGAACCTTGCACCGCCGCTGCCGCCCCGGGCAGGCGCTGACTGATCATTTCGGCAGACGGCTCCAGCGCCACCACGTCGC
>CAYZCV010000298.1:0-1913 GCA_964476965.1 uncultured Opitutus sp.
GTTGTCCGGGCCTGACGCAGCGGGCTCAACCTCGGCCGCGCCCGAAAGCGGCGCGGCGGGACGCGGGCCCGCTCCGCGCGCGGCCCGTGCCCTTTGCAAATCCGACCCGCAAGACCGTAGGCAAAACCTGCCGCCTGAACCCCCGGTCGCTCCGCCCGAGCGGCTTGGCAATGAGTAGCAGGAAATTTATGATCTTTAATCGTATGTTCATAAATGACTTAAGATTGTAATCACGGCCGCGGCACGGACTTGGCTTATACCGCCTCGTCCATGAATATCGGTCTGTACCAAAGTGCCGCCTCCCTCTCCGCGCTTGAGCGCTGGCAGGATGCCGTGTCCCAGAACATCACCTCGGGCCAGGTGACGGGGTACCGCAAGCGCACGGTCAACTTCGCCACCGACCAGGCCGGCGAGCTGCACCTCGACCCGAATGCCAAGCTGGGTCGCGATGACGGTGTTCCGATGCTCTTCCCCCGCGTGGAGGGTGGCATCAATTTCGTTTCCGCCGAAGCCCAGCCCACCCGAAATGAGCTCGATGTCGCCATCATGGGCGACGGCTTCTTCGAGGTTCGCCAGGAGGACGGCACCAAGTCCTACACCCGCAGCGGCCAGTTCCGCATGCGTCCGGACCGCACGCTCGTCAACGGCCACGGCTTCGAGGTCATGTCCGCCGACGGCAACCCGATCACGCTGCTCCCGGGCCAGGGTCCGGTCATCATCAACTCCGACGGGCGCATCTCGCAGGGCGCGGCCCAGCTCGGCCGTCTCTCCGTGGTTGATTTTCCCGACACCAGCGTCCTCCGGCCGCTCGATGGCGGTCTCTTCGCGGCGCCCGAGGGCATGGAGCCCGAGCAGGTGGAAAACATTTCCGTCCAACAGGGCTATCTCGAGGGCAGCAATGTCGCTGCCCTGCGCGAGATGGTCGATCTCGTCCTCATCTCCCGCGCCTACGAGGCCAACCAGCGCATGATCAGCTCCTTTGACCAGCGCATGCAGAAGGCCCTCGACGCCCTTGGCTAAGCCCAGCCCGCCCCCGCGCCATGATTTCCCCAGACAGACAACCGCAATCACGACTACCTGGCCGCGCGCGCTATGGGGGCGCGCCGGCCTCCTTTTCCCTCCGGGGCAACCGTCGGGCGTTCTTCGCCTCGGTCCGCCCTTCAACCCTCGCTCCCTCCGCCGCATGAATCTCTCGCTTTACTCCGCCGCCACCGGCATGGAGGCGCAGCAGCTCAACCTGAACACGATCGCGAACAATCTCGCGAACGTGAACACCCCTGGCTTCAAGCGCAGCAAGATCGAGTTCCAGGATCTGCTCTACCAGAAGCCCCGTGAATCCGGCACCGACTCCGGCGGCGGCAATCTCGTCCCGACCGGCGTCGAGGTGGGTAACGGCTCCCGCGTCGCGTCGACCTCCAAGGTCTTCACCCAGGGCCAGCTCAGCCAGACCGGCGAGAAGCTCGATGTCGCCATCCAGGGCGATGGCTTTTTCGAGGTCCAGCGTCCGGACGGCACCGTGGGTTACACCCGCGCCGGCTCCTTCAAGCTCAGCGCCCAGGGCCAGGTCGTCACGACCGATGGTCTTCCCATCCTCAGCGGCTTTCAGCCCATCCCGCCCGGCGCCACCGCCGTCACGATCTCCGAGGACGGCAATGTCACCGTCCAGACCGCCAACGGTAACACCAACTTCCGTCTCACGCTCTCCCGCTTCGCCAACCCGGCCGGCCTGCGCAGCCTTGGTGGCAATCTCTACGAGGAGACCGCGGCCAGCGGCACGCCCGAGGCGGGCTCCCCCGGCGAGCAGGGCTTCGGCCGCACCATCCAGGGGTACATCGAGAACTCCAACGTCAACATCGTGGAGGAGATGGTGAACCTCATCATCGCCCAGCGCGCCTACGAGATCAATTCCAAGT
>CAYZCV010000299.1:0-1906 GCA_964476965.1 uncultured Opitutus sp.
CGAGCCGGATCCGAAGCATACCTCCGTGTGCGCCCAATCGCTGTCCTCGGCCGAAACTCACCCCAGCCCCGCGCTCATGGGCTATAAAATTGCGGTCCTGGTTTTTCTGCAGAACGCCGCCGGCCAACAGCTGCTGCTGCTGAGAGCCAAGCCCCCCAATCTCGGTGCGTGGAGCCCCATCGGCGGCAAGTTGGAAACCCGGCTCGGCGAGTCCCCCTTCGAGTGCGCCGTTCGGGAAACCCGGGAGGAAACCGGCTTCGTGATCACCACGGCGGATCTTCACCTCTTCGGCATGATCGCAGAGAAGGCCTACGAGGGGCAGTCCCATTGGCTCCTGTTTCTCTTCAACTGCCGGCGGCCGATTGCCGGCCTGCCCCCGGCGATTGATGAGGGCCGCTTCGGTTTCTTCTCCCGCGCGGAAATCGACGCCCTTCCCTTGCCGACCAGCGATCGCACCGCACTTTGGCCGGTGTTCGATCGCTACAAGGACAAGTTTGTGGCGATTCGGGCCGACTGTGAACCCTCGCGGCCGCTGGAGTTGGTAATTGAGCAAGTCACTCCACCCGAAGGACGAAACAACGCTTGATTTCCCGCCCCAGCGACGAAAACTCTCCCTTTTCAACCGACCGACCCACCCACCCGTGAGCAAAAAAACGACTGCCACCGCCGACAAAAACGACGCAGCGCGGGTCAGCCCGGCCGCCCAGGCGCCGGTCAATGCCAAGCTGACCAAGGACGAGCGCATCGAGCTCTATCGCAAGATGGTGCGCATCCGCCGTTTTGAGGAGCGCAGTCTCCGCGCCTACCAGGCGAAGAAGATCGGTGGGTTCCTCCACCTCTACATCGGTCAGGAAGCGGTCGCCGTCGGCGCCTGCTCCCTCATGGGCAAGCACGACCATGTCATCACCGCCTACCGCGACCACGGTCACGCAATCGCGGTCGGGATGGACACGAAGCCGCTCATGGCCGAGCTCTATGGCAAGGTCACCGGTTGCTCCAAGGGCAAGGGCGGCTCGATGCACTACTTCGACCCTTCCCGCAACTACTGGGGTGGCCACGGCATCGTCGGCGGCCAGATCCCGCTCGGCGTGGGTCTCGCCTACGGCGTGAAGTACCTCGGCCAGAAGGGCGCCGCAATGGCATTCATGGGCGATGGCGCCGTCAATCAGGGCGCGGTCCACGAGGCCTACAATCTCGCCGCCCTCTGGAATCTTCCCGCGATCTTCGTGATCGAGAACAACCGGTACTCCATGGGCACGAGCCAGGAGCGCTCCTCCGCCGGCCCGGGCCTGGCCCAGCGCGCCGAGGCCTACGGCATGGCGTGGGATGTCTGCAACGGCCACGATGTCTACGAGGTCCGCGCCACGATGGACAAGGCGCTCAACCGCGCCCGCGACGAGTTCAAGCCGAGCGTGGTGGAGATCGACACCTACCGCTACCGCGGACACTCGGTCGCCGATCCCGACAAGACCTACCGCGACAAGGCCGAGATCGAGGAGTACCAGCGGACCAAGGATCCGATCACCCTCTTCCAGAAGACCCTCCTCGACGAGGGCGTGCTCAATGAGGCCCTGGTCGAGTTGATCGACACCGAGGCACGGGCCGAGGCCGACATCGCCGCGGACTTTTCCGAGGCGAGCCCGTACCCCACCGTGGATGACATCCAGAAGGATGTTTACTGGGAGATCGACAATCCCGCCCAGCGCACCTCCCAAGGGCGTTTGTTCTTCGAGTGAACCTTCGGGTGATCCCTATTCTTCAAACTTAACTTTAAGAGCCCGATGCCCGTCATCACTTACCGCGAAGCCATCCGTCACGCCCTCGCCGAGGAGCTGGAGCGCGACTCCAATGTCGTCGTCATGGGCGAGGAAGTCGCCCAGTTCAACGGCGCCTACAAGGTCACCGA
>CAYZCV010000300.1:0-1899 GCA_964476965.1 uncultured Opitutus sp.
TGTCCTTGCCGAGGAGGGAGGCGAAGATGTAGTCGAGCAGGGCCTTGAGGTCGCGGACGGTGACATTCTTGTCCACGTAGAGGCACTCGAGCTGGTGGAAGTTGGCCGAGTGGGTCGCGTCGGTGGTGTCGCGGCGGTACACGCGGCCGGGCGAGACGATGCGGATGGGCGGCTCGCCCTTAAGCATCGTGCGGATCTGCACGGATGAGGTGTGCGTGCGCAGGAGGTACTTCTCGGCGGGAGTTTTCTTGGTGACATTGCCGAAGCGGGCGGCCTCGGGGAAATAAAAGGTGTCCTGCGCATCGCGGGCCGGGTGATCGGCGGGCGTGTTGAGCGCATCGAAACAGTAGTACTCGGTCTCGACCTCGGGGCCTTCGACGACGGTGAAGCCGACCTTGCGGAGGATGCGGCACATCTCCTCGCGGACGAGGGTGAGCGGGTGACCGGTGCCGGGGAGAGGGTCGGGGGAGGGGAGGGACGGATCGATCGCCGGCCCTAGCTGGGCGGCCAGTTCGGCGGCCTCGAGGCGCGCGAGGGCGGCGTCAAGTTGGGCCTGCAGGCGGGCCTTGGCCTCATTGATCAGCTTACCCATGGCGGGGCGCTGTTCCTTGGGCACGGAGCCCATCTGCTTCATGAGCGCGGTGAGCTCGCCGTTGGGGCCGACATAGCGGGCCTTGGCGGCCTCGAACTCGGGGCGGGCCGCGAGCGAGGGAAGCTCAGCTTCGGCCTTGGCGACGAGGGCGGACAGGAGGTCTTGCATGGGAAGAAAGGAAAAGCGTCAGCGGAGGTGGCAGGAAATGAAAACAAAAAGGACGGTCCTCGGGAAGAGGCCCGTCCTCGGGAGGGAGGGCGCCGGTGAGGGCGCCCTGCCTTTGGGAGCGAGCCGCCAGGGCTCGCGTTAGGAGAATTTAGGCCTTCGCTTTGGCAGCGGCCTTGGTCTTCAACGCGTCCTGGGCTTGTTTGACCAGGGCATTAAAGGCCACTTCATCGCGGATGGCGATGTCAGACAGCACCTTGCGGTCGAGGCCGATGTTGGCGGCCTTGAGACCCTCGATGAAGCGGCTGTAGCTGATGCCCGCGTTGCGGCAGGCGGCGTTGAGGCGGATGATCCACAGGCTGCGGATCTCGCCCTTCTTCTTCTTACGGTCGCGGTAGGCGTACTGCCAGGCATGCTGGACAGCTTCCTTCGCATAGCGGAAGAGCTTGGACTTGCTGGCGAAGTAGCCCTTGGCGTACTTCAGGACTTTTTTGCGGCGCTTGCGGGAAGCGGCGGCATTCGTGGCACGAGGCATGTTTGGATGTGTGTTTTAGAGCCGGCGGGTCGTCTCGTTAGGATTCACCCGCCTGGCAGGTTTCGGTTGCGCTCCCGGTCTGATTAGAGACCGAACGGCAGGCACCGCTTGAGCGGGCGAGCGTGGCCTTCGGCAACGAGCTTGTCCCGGGAGGCACGACGCTTTTGCTTCGTGCTCTTCGAGGCCAGCAGGTGACGAAAGCCGGGCGTGCGGCGAATCAGCTTACCCGTGGAGGTGAGCTTGAAGCGCTTGGCGACGGACTTTTTGGTCTTTTGCATGGAGAGAGCGGTCGAAAACAGAGAGTGAGGGGCGGCTTGGCAAGGGGAAAGTGGCCCAACCCGATCCACAAAGCGATGCCGGGGCCCGAGCGCCGAGTCAGATCATGGAAATTGCCCGGCAAACGGACCGGTTGTAGCCGCCCGGATGACGCGGGGACGCTCGCCGGCGAGTTGTCTGGGCCGGCGGGCGGTGGCCTGCCAACGGACCCGATGGCGGGAAAAACGGGCTGTTACGAGGGGAGTGCGGGGTAAATCGTCGGCGCGCCAGAAAATGGGTTGACATGGAGGAGGCGATTCGGAGTTTCTCGACCTTTCGTTTGATGGCTTCC
>CAYZCV010000301.1:0-1883 GCA_964476965.1 uncultured Opitutus sp.
GACAGGTCCGGCTTCAGCAGCATGTCGGACTCGTTGATCGCCTTCCAACCGGCGATCGACGAGCCGTCGAACATGGTGCCTTCCTCCAGGAAGTCCTCGTCGACCAGGTCCACGTCGAAGGTGACGTGCTGCAGCTTGCCCCGCGTGTCGGTGAACCGGACGTCGACGTACTTCACGTCCTTGTCCTTGATCTCCTGCAGGATTTTCTTGGCGCTCATGAGTGATGATCCTTTTCGCGTTTCTTCTGGGGAGGAAGGCTGGGTAAGCGGAACTAGACCGCCTGCGCGCCGGTTTCGCCGGTGCGGATGCGGATGACGTCGGCGATATCGGAAACGAAGATCTTTCCGTCTCCGATCTTGCCAGTGCGGGCGGCGGTCTGGATGGCCTCGACCACGGCGGGGGCCAGGTCGTCGGCCACCACGACCTCGATCTTGATCTTGGGCAGGAAGTCGATCACGTACTCTGCACCGCGATAGAGCTCGGAGTGGCCCTTCTGGCGGCCATACCCCTTGGCTTCGAGGACCGTCATGCCCTGGACACCGATGTCCTGGAGCGCCTCTTTGACGTCGTCCAGCTTGAACGGCTTGATGACGGCTTCGATCTTTTTCATGGGCGCCCCGAGCCCGTGCGGACCCGACCCATCGCCGGTGCGCACGCTCGGGTATGAAAGGGACACCGCATTGCACAATATGGCAAGGGGCCGAACGCATTTTCAGGCGTTCCGCCTGCGGAGGAAGTGATGGTCCGGACCAACGACCCTTCTCTCTGGCGGGACCAACTGCCCTGGCCGGACGCGACCAGTCACAAGCACTCGCGGGGGCGGCTGGCCGTGGTTTCCGGTGGGCCGCTGAACACCGGCGCGGCCCGGCTCGCCGCCCGCGCGGGGCTCCGGGTCGGCGCGGGGCTTGTGAAGGTACTGTGCCCGCCCGCGGCCGCGCCGATCGTCGCAGGCGCGCTCGAAGCCGTCATGGTCGAGGCCTTCACCTCTCCCGATGGCCTTGAGGCGCTGGCGGAAGCGATGGACGCCGTCGTCATCGGTCCGGCGGCGGGTCTCAACGAGGCGACGGTGCAGAACCTGGCGGCGCTGGCTCGCACGGGCGCGGCCCTTGTCGTGGACGCCGACGCCCTGACGATCTTCAAGGGCAGGGGCGTCGACCTCTTCGCCAGCCTGGACAGGGATGACGTGCTGACCCCGCATGAGGGCGAGTTCGAGCGGATCTTTCCCGGACTGCTGGCGCAGGGCAGGGAGGCTGCCGCTGCCGAGGCCGCACGGCAGTCCGGGGCGCATATCGTGCTCAAGGGGGCGCACACGGTGATCGCCGCACCCGACGGCCAGATCCGCGTGAACCCGAACGGTTCGTCGTGGCTGGCCACGGCCGGCAGCGGTGACGTTTTGGCGGGCCTGATCGGCGGCTTGGTCGCGCAGGGCATGCCCACCTTCGATGCCGCCAGCGCCGCCGTCTGGATGCATGCGGCCGCCGCCGAGCGCTTTGGTCCCGGCCTGATCGCCGAGGATTTGCCAGGGGGAGTTCCTGCGGTGCTCAGCGCCCTGCGCGGGGCTCGCTAGGCCCGGCCGCCCCACCTTTCTCCCTCGCCGGAACAGGGATGGAGAAACGCACGCTGTTTTTTCCAATCATCCAAACTCACCCGGATTCTCCCAATGAATCCAACGCCAGTGTCGATTGAGACGCCGTGAGCTCGCCCGCATTGAAAGTGGCCCTAGACTCTCTCCCGGTTCCGTCGCTTGGGAAGGGCGCAAGGCCTTGCGAGCTTGCTGCGGCGGAAGCGGTTGGAGCGGGAGCTCCGGATCCGTTTGCCAGGGGCCTTTGCCTCGGGAGCCATCGGAGACCGGGGTGGCGTGGGTCCGCTGTTCGGAATGAGGG
>CAYZCV010000302.1:0-1879 GCA_964476965.1 uncultured Opitutus sp.
CAGCGCGTTTGTGCGCTGCACGGTGTTGAGGCGGTCGATGGCGCGCGGTTCGAGTTCCTTGAGCGGCAAATCGAGTTCCTCCGCAGTTGGAGCGCAGGCGACTTTCAGCGGCTCGCGCCATTTTTCTGCCCACAGCGCGTCGATCTGACTGGCGTAGAGGTTGTTGTAGATGTCGGCGACTTCGCGCAGGTTTTTCGGCGCGGCTTTGGAAAAGGCACGCGCGACGGAGACGAGCAGTTTTTTGTCCGCGTTCTTGCCGTAGGCCTCGCACAGCGGTTTGGCCTTCGCGACGAACTCGGCCTCGTTGAGCGCCGAAAGTTCCAACCACGGCGTGAAGACCTCTAGATGACCTTTGACCCACTTGTCCCAAAATTTCACCACGCGGCCATGCGGGCTATTGTTGAGGCGGCGCGGGTCAAGGATGTCGGCTTTGACCGTTTTGCCCTCGTAGATCGTCTTGAACTCGGAATCCTTCGCCGCCAGCAAGTAGTCGCCGACGCGTGAACGCAGCGCGCTCATCGAGCGATCCGCCTCGAAGGCGATGACGCGGATGTATTCGGCGCGCGCAGCCTTGTTTTTGTCCGCAAACTCGCGCGTCTGCGGCGTGTCGGCCTGCGGCAGCGCGGGCTGGATTTCAGGCTCCTTGCTGCTGCGCAGGACGGAGTAGAGCGCGTAGTAGTCCTTGGTCGTGATGGGCTCCAGTTTGTGATCGTGGCAGCGTGCGCAACCGATGGTGAGCCCCATGAGGCCACGACCGATGACATCAATCGTGTCGTCATACATGTCGTCATCGACGCGGCGGTTTTTGCGGCGACCTAGGCCGAGAAAACCCATCGCGGCAAGCGTGCGCGTGTCCTTCGCGGTGTCGATCTGGTCGGCGGCGATTTGTTCGAGCAGAAAGCGATTGTAGGGCTTGTCGCTGTTGAAGGCGTCGATGACGTAATCGCGATACGTGTAGGCGTTCGGGTAGGTGTCGTCGCCGTTGTAGATGCTGCCCATGTTGTCGGCGTAGCGCGCCACATCGAGCCAGTGGCGGCCCCAGCGCTCGCCGTAGCGTTTGTCGGCCAACAGCTTGTCGATGAGCTTCTCAAAGGCTTTCGGGTCGTTGTCAGCGGCGAAAGCGTTCACTTCCGCGTAAGTCGGCGGCACGCCGAGCAGATCGAAGTAAGCGCGACGGATCAACGTGCGCTTGTCTGCTGCTGGAGTGGCTTTTAGGCCGATGAGCGCGTCGAGCGAGGCCGGTTTCGGATCGACGACGGGCTGTAGCGACCAGTGTTTCTTCGAGTCTTCGAGATGCTGCTCGATTTTCGTCAGCGTGCGCGGCCCGGAGCGCGGATCAGGCGCGCCCGCTTTGATCCAGGCCTCCAGATCGGCGATCTGCGCGTCACTGAGCTTCTTCTTCGGCGGCATTTGCAGATCTTTGTCCGTCCACTTCACCGCCTGGATGAGCAGCGATTTCGCCGGATCGCCCGCCACCAGCGCCGGACCCGTGTCGCCGCCTTTGAGCGTCCCTTCCTTCGTGTCGAGCAGGAGGTTGCCCTTCTGCTTTTTATCCGCGGAATGGCACTCGTAGCAGTGCTCGACGAGGATGGGGCGGATCTTGCTTTCAAACAGCGCCGCGTCCTCGGCACATGCAGCACCGGCAACGAACGCAAAGATCAAAACACGGGTACAGGTCATCGCAGGCATCATCGTGATCTGTTTCAAGCCAGCACTCCCTTCACCACGTGCCCATACACGTCCGTCAGCCGGAAATCGCGGCCGGCGTAGCGGTAGGTGAGCTTTTCGTGATCAAAGCCGAGCAGGTGCAGGATCGTCGCGTGCAGGTCATGCACCTCGACTTTGTCGTGCACGGCCAGCGCGCCGAAATCGTCGCTGG
>CAYZCV010000303.1:0-1875 GCA_964476965.1 uncultured Opitutus sp.
TTCGGCGGAGATCACCTGGCCGGACTCGGCGTCGACCCGGATCGCGGGCTGGTAGTCGGCGAGCGTACCGGTGAAGGAATCGACCGTGGCCTTGACGACGATCTCGACGCGGGACTGGGCCTTGTCGACCACCAGCCCGGTTTCGGCCGCCGAGGCGGTGCCGAGGGCGGCGAGAGCGAGAGCAGAGAGGAAAAGCAGGGGCTTCATGGTCCCCAGCCTACCCGACGAAGATGAACCCTTCGTGAATCCCAGATTAATTAAAATTCACGATTCCCCACCCCGCCCCCGGGGCCTGCCCCGGGCACCGGCTACCGGTCGCGGGAGCGGTAACCCGTCCACCACTTCTTGAAGTCAAAATCCACTTTGACCCGGGCCTGGGCCCCGAGGTCGGTCGAGTCCGGGCCGATCACCGTCCGGAGACCGAGACCCACCTGCCACTGCCCGCCGACCTCCAGCGTGTATTTGCGGGGGATCTGCCAGATGATGCCGGGGCGCAGCGTGACGAGATCACGGTCAATGGAATCATTGAAGCGCGTCGTGGAGTAGGCCGCCTCGAAGGTGTAGGCGAGACGACCACGATCCCAAAGAAAGCCACCGCTGATCTTCTGGTTGTCGGCCCCGAGGTCGTTCCAGCCGCGCACCGGCGGGATGGAGGTTGTGCCGACAAGATCCGAGCTCAGGCCCCAGAAAACGCGCAGGCCGGGGACCGACTCCATCTGGTGCGCAAAGGTGATGTAGGGCACCAGGTGCTCAAAGCCATCGGTCAGCTCACGCGGGGGATGGCTCACCGGGCGGAGGTACTCGAAACCAACCGCCGCGTCCCAGCCGGGCCACGGGAAGGTCTTCCAATGGTACTTCGTGGCCAGCCGGATCTCGGAGAAACCCACCTGATCGCCGATGGCGGCATCGCCCAGGCCATGCGAGAAATAGCTCTCGAACTCGACCCGACCCTCGAGGCGCTCGCTCAGGCCGTAGCGAAAGCCGATCGGCAGACGCAGCGCATCCTTGCGGAACAGGTCCCCCACGTGCGGCCGCAGGGTGACCCGCAGCGTGTACTTGTTCTCCGTGTTCGGCAGCAGGCTCTCAAAGATGCCGCGGATGTTGAAGCGATCGTCCGAGGCGGATTGCGCGGGCGCAGGCTCTGCCGCCCCGAGCCCAAGGGCGGGAGTCAGGAGCGCCAAAGTGAGGAGGCCGAGGCGGAAGGTGGACACAGGAACGAACGGCGGCGTTAGCCTTATAAACCGTTCAGCCGGGTAGAAGTTCCGTTCAGGACCCTTTTTGCAATCCCGGAACGTCCGATTTATGCCGCCGCCCGTCCGCCACCCCCAGCACGCGGCGCCAAAGGAGGAAAATCCAGGCAATGACCATCAGCGTAAAAAGCGTATGACTCAGATAGTGAGCACCTTTGAGCATTTGATAGCCCCCCATGATCCCGCCGACCACGCCGCCCGCCGCCAGGCCGAGAAAGCGGCCACGCCGCGACCGGGCCACCCCTGCCAGCGCCACCAAGGCAAATCCGCCGCTGGCGTGGCCCGCCGGAAAGCAGTGCCCTTTTCTCGCCGGCTGGTCATCCGCCGGGTAGCCGCCGCACAGCGTCACATACGGCACGTCCCCGCCGTAGCGCCGGACCTCCGACGGGCAAAAGACATTGGTCACCGTCTTGCCCCACCCCACCAACGCAGGCCCCGTGGCCAGCGTCGCGAGCAGCACCAACAGATGTCGGCGCCCGTCGGCCCCTGCCAGCCCCCACCGCTCCCGCCAGCGAGCCGGCCCCGCCGCCAAGGCAAGGGCGGACACCCCGAAGGCGATCAGCAGGACCTTGGGGCCATCGTAAAACACCGCGCGCAAGCCGGGATCATCCCGGTCAACCCGCCA
>CAYZCV010000304.1:0-1873 GCA_964476965.1 uncultured Opitutus sp.
CGGAAGGAAGGCGACATCGGGCGTACGTTACGGAGAGCCCCCGCCGTTTCAAGAGTCGCCCGAATGGGGAAATCCGAAGTGGGGTGATGTGAAACCTGAGACTTGAAACCTGAAACCTGAGTGTCGGCCGGAACCGAGCTTCCCCGAGAACTGAACTCCGAACTGATCGGATCGCTGAAATCCGAACTACTCAGGTTTCAGGTCTCAGGTTTCAGGTTTCTGTTTTCTCGCTCCTCCTGCTTCGCCCCTCATCCGCGCCAGCGCGCCCCCGGTTGCGCGCGGTGCCAGCGGTAACCGGAGGGGAGGGGAGCAGCTCCGGGCGCCGGGGCCGACGGCGGACGCGGGCCGGGCGCTGAGGCCTTCGTCTGGGGCTGGGCGGCTTGTGCGGCCTGCGCCGCGGCCTCGCGGAGCTTGTCCTTCTTGCTCTTGCGCTTGCCCTTCACGCCGCCGCCGGCCGGCGCCTCGGGCGGCGCGGGGGGCTCGATCTCCACGGGCTCGAAGCCTGCGACCTGCTCGCGCGGGACTTCCCGCTCATGGCGTTTCTCGATCAGACGAAAATGGGCGTAGGTCGAGGCGCTGACAAAGCTCACCGCCATGCCCTGCATCCCGGCGCGGCCGGTGCGGCCGATGCGATGCGTGTAGTCCACGGTCGAGCGCGGCAGGTCAAAATTCACCACCACCGGCAGCTCCGCGATATCGAGTCCGCGCGCCGCGAGATCGGTCGCCAGCAGGACCGTCAGCTTGCCTTCCTTGAAATCCGCCAGCGCCTGCGTGCGCGCGCCCTGGCTGAGTTCGCCGTGCAGCGCGCCGGCCTTCAGCCCCACCTTGCGCAGTTTCTCCGCCACATGCTCCGTCGCGTACTTGGTCGCGACAAACACCAGCACGCGCGACCAGCCCTCGGTCTGGATCAGGTGCCGCAAGAGTTGCGTCCGCCGCGGCACATCCACCTCGATCGCGCGCTCGCGGATGTCCGGCGCGGTGAGCTCCGTCGTCGCCACCTCGACCCGCAGCGGGTCGTGCAGCAGGCGATCCGCGAGCGTCTTCACCGCTTCGGGGTAAGTCGCTGAAAAGAGCAGGTTCTGCCGCTTCTCCGGCAGCAGCGCGAGGATGCGCCCGAGTTCCTCCGCGAAGCCGAGGTCGAAGAGCCGGTCTGCCTCGTCGAGCACGAGCGTGGACACCGCATTGAGCCGAAGCGCGTTGTGCTCCACGAGGTCCAGCAACCGGCCCGGCGTCGCGACCACGATGTCGGCGCCGCCGCGCAGCGCGATCATCTGCGGGTTGATCGACACGCCGCCGTAGGCCGTGACCACGCGGACCGCGTGCCAGAGTTGCTGCCCGTAGCGGCGGAAGGATTCGCCGATCTGCACCGCCAGCTCACGCGTCGGCGCGAGGATCAGAGCCCGCGTGCGCCGCGGCGACTCGCGGGGGTGGTCCTGCAGCAGCTGCAGGATCGGCAGGGCGAAGGCCGCGGTCTTGCCGGAGCCGGTCTGCGCCTGCGCCCACACGTCGCGCCCGGCCAGGACCGCGGGGATCGCACCCGTCTGCACGGGCGTGGGGGTGCGGTAGCCGCGTTCATCGAGGACGCGGACAAGCGAGGGCGAGAGACCGAGATCAGAAAAGGACAAGCCTCTTGGATGACGCGACCCGGGCGTCATGGAAAACAAAATTCCCGCGTCCGCCCCGGTTCCGCGGGCGTGGTCGCGCGGGGTGCGCAGGTGCATGTCAGGCGGCACCACCCGGGTCCCGCCAACCGATCAGTCCATCCGTCGCCGCCACAGCCGAGCCGCGCGGCGCTGCGCCCGTTCCGAACGGGACGTCAGGAGAGGGCGAGGCCCTCCCAGGGCAGAGCCCGGAGCAATAGTGCGTCTTTCAC
>CAYZCV010000305.1:0-1869 GCA_964476965.1 uncultured Opitutus sp.
GCATGACCGTGACGAGCCATATCTCGAAAGACGGGCATGCGTTCATCCACCCCGACCCAGGGCAGTGCCGGAGCCTCACCGTGCGCGAAGCTGCAAGGCTTCAGACGTTCCCCGACAGCTACGTCTTCCTCGGCAACCGGACGTCCCAGTACGTCCAGGTGGGCAATGCGGTTCCGCCGTATCTCGCGCGCCAGATCGCGGACCTGGTCGGCGACATCCTCAAGGATGCCAAGCTGCTCTGAGACTTGGCCAACTCCGGCCGGAATCCTTCGGGGCGCAGATACGCGTGCATGCCCTCGGGGCGCCACCTTCAGCGAGGCAAGCGCAGACTGACGCTGTTCTTCGAGAACGCCTCCGTCGGATCCTTGGGAGCGTAGCGCTTCAGAACTGTCACGAGACTGTCGTGCAGCAGCGCCGCGACGCCAACGTAGTCCTTGGGGTGATGACGGAGATGGCGCGTAGCGACCAAGTGCCGGAACATGTGAGCCGGTATGCCCAAACCGCACATGCGCGCCGTCACCGCGCCGATCTGCACGCTGATCCCCAGCCAGGGATCATCCGGATTCCTCGACGACACGAACAACCACGGCACGTCCGCACCGCCGCAGAGCACAGGGCGGGCCTCGTCGACGTAGCGCTTGAGCACGTGCACGAGTTCACCCTCGAGACAAGTCTTCAGGTCGCCACGGACACTGCCGTTCTTCAGGATCCTCTTCGGGATGTTGAGATACAGCTTGAAGTCCGCGAACCTGACGTGACCAGCTGTGGGGCGGATCTCGATATGCGCCAGTGTCCGGGTCCGCAGAGGAATCAAGAGCTGGAAGCTGAGAACGGCAGCGTCCCTCAACAGCCGGGCGCGGTCCATGCTCGTCGGCCTCAATGCGTCGGCCTCTCTCATCAGCTTCGCGATGGCTTCCAGCACGGGCGTGGCCGGGTCCTGGTGCTCAAGGTAAGGCCGCATGAATTCGTCCCAGTCGCGTTCTGCGGTGTCAAAGTCGCTGAGCAGTTCCTGCAACGCTTCCACGGCGTCTTCGCAGCCAGCATCCCAGTCTGCAGGCATGTAGGCGTCGGGCAGCTCGTGTCTGAGCTGCGCCTCGTTTCGCCGGATCCAGCCTCCGTCACGGCACAGCAACGAGACGACGGCGGCAAAACCCTGGACGGTGCCGTTGACCATTTCGTCCCGGGCGTCGATCAGTGACTCGGCGTAGAAGCAGACGGCATCAGGCACCGCAAGCCACGCCAGAGTGAGGTCAGCTTCTCCGGTTCCAAACGAATCCTGGAACGCCTGGGATCGGGAGAACGCCAGGAAGCCACGAACGGCGTTCCAGTGCCTTTCCGCCGTCGGGCAGTGCTTGTCATCCACCTCGCTGTGCCACGGCACCAGCTTGGATCTGGACTTCACCGCATTCAGTTTCCAACCTGCGGACTTCCTGCCTCGGCCGGTCCCACGACGTGCGACATGCTCCCGAACCATCTGCCGCCAAGAGCTCTTCAGTCCGGTCGGAATGTCCGAGTCGAAGAGTCTTGGTGCGCGGCTTCGGATTGGTGACCCGCCGTTCAGCGACCACTGACTCGCCGGCCGATCATCTGCAAGGGGTCTGCGCGAGCGATGCTCCTTGAGGAAAGGCACGAGTGTCCCGTCCGCCAGTCCCAGCGTCTGCTCGACGACTGGGAGCATGTCGCTGCTGCGCGCATCAGGCAACGCTCTACCCTTCAGCCATCGAGTGAAGGTTGCCGGGTCCACACCCGACTTCGCAGCGACCTGGGTGACCGAGAGATGTTTGGCCCGTAGCGCAGCTTCAAGGACATCGGCGAGCTTGACCAAGCGCGGAGCTTTCACCGGCGCGGCGACAGCCACACCTTCGATCA
>CAYZCV010000306.1:0-1861 GCA_964476965.1 uncultured Opitutus sp.
GGTTCAACCGCATGATCCTGGGCGACAGCCTGGTGGTGATGAACTCGCTGCTGCAATACGAGCACCTGGCCGGCCAGGTGCAGATGATCTACATCGATCCGCCGTATGGCGTCAAATTCGGCAGCAACTTCCAGCCCTTCGTGCGCAAGCGCGACGTGAGCCACGGCACCGACGACGACCTCACGCGCGAGCCCGAGATGGTCAAGGCCTACCGCGACACCTGGGAGCTGGGCCTGCACTCCTACCTGACCTACCTGCGCGACCGGCTGCTGGTCTCGCGCGAGCTGCTGACCGACAGCGGCAGCGTCTTCGTGCAGATCTCGGACGAGAACCTGCACCATGTGCGGGAGGTGATGGATGAGGTGTTTGGGGCGGAGAACTTCTGCTCGCAGATCGTTTTCCGTAAAACCACCGGCAAAGGAAGCGGTCTGCTGGACAACACCTACGACTCCCTATTGTGGTTCGCGAAGGATCGCTCGCGTGTCAAGTACAACGAGATCTATGAGCCACGCCGACACACGGAGGACGAGAACCTGCGGTTCATTGAGCTTCCTGGGGGAACCAGAAGGCGTATGACTGCCCAGGAGGCGACGGGCGCAAGCCCACTACCGGACGGCGCCCGGGTGTATCGTCCCAACCCACTTACCAGCGCTCGCCCACGCAATCCGAACGATTTGGGTTCGTTCACATTCAAAGGTAAGCAATACACCCCGGGAACGCGGACGTTTAGTACCGACGAAGCTGGACTGAATCGCCTTGCATCTGCGAATAGGCTGCTTCCCGTGGGGAACACGCTTACGTTTTTGCGATATCTGGACGACTTCGCATTCAAGCCCAGCAGTGATATCTGGGATGACACGAGGCAAAGCGGCTTCGGTGAGTCAAAGCTCTATGTTGTTCAGACGTCGAAGAGGACGCTAGAGCGCTGCATGCTCATGACCACCGACCCCGGCGACCTCGTCCTGGACCCGACCTGCGGCAGCGGCACCACCGCCTACGTCGCCGAGCAATGGGGCCGCCGCTGGATCACCATCGACACCTCGCGCGTCCCGCTGGCGCTGGCCCGGCAACGCCTGCTGACGGCGAGCTTCGACTACCAGGAACTGAAGCAGCCCGAGCAGGGCCCGGCCGGCGGCTTCGTCTACAAGATGAAGCAAAACCGCAAGGGCGAGCACGTGGGCGGGATCGTCCCGCATGTCACGCTCAAGAGCATTGCCAACGGCGAGCCGCCGGATGTGGAGGTGCTGGTCGACCGGCCCGAGCTCATGCCCGGCATCACCCGCGTCACCGGCCCCTTCGTGTTCGAGGCCACCATCCCCACCGCCCAGGGCTTCGACGAGGCGGCGGCCGAGGCCCCAGAGGCGGAAGGCGCCGATGCCTTCATCGACCGCATGGTCGGCGTGCTGCAGGCCTCGCCCGTGCTGCACCTGCCGGGCAACCAGACGCTCACCCTCACCCAGGTGCGCCGCCCGGCCCGTGCGATGTGGCTCAGCGCCGAGGCCGTCCGCCCCAGGGAAGGGCCGGCCGACACCCTGGTGGCCAGCCTGGAGGCCGCCGATGCGGCCAACGGCGGGCTGCCGCTGCTCAGCGGCGAGCCGGTGGCCATCGTCTTCGGCCCCGCCCACGGCAGCGTGACGCGCCGGCTGGTGGAAGAAGCCTGGGGCGAGGCGCAATTGCCCGGCCGCGGCTACACCCATCTGTATGTGATCGGCTTTGCGATCGAGCCCGAGGCCCGCCAGCGCATTGACGACTACTACACCAAGCTCGGCCTGCCCGTCACCTATGTGCAGGCCACGCCCGATGTGTTGATGGGCGACCTGCTGAAGAACATGCGCTCCAGCCAGATCTTCAGCGTCTGCGG
>CAYZCV010000307.1:0-1845 GCA_964476965.1 uncultured Opitutus sp.
CGTCGTTGCTGCATTGCTTGGTGAATTCAACGAGCTAACTGAGGCGATGCCGACGCTAAAGCGTATCTCGCCTGCGACTCTCAAGCGGGATGTGGAGTGCTGCATTCGGAGTTACGTGCCACGACTCGGCAGCGAATCGCCCGAGGAAATGAGTGAGCCACTCCTTGGAGAGCTCGGTCTCATTCAGCAAAACGCGAAAGGCACGTTCGAATTCCGCCGCGGGCCGAAGCGGTCCCTACCCGACGGCATCTTCGCCTATGCATTGCTCGAGTACTGGAAGAGGCAGGCCGCAGGGTCGGTTATGGCCTTCGACCGTGTCGCCCACGACTATGGATCCCCGGGGCGGGTCTTCAAGCTAGACGAGGGCGCTGTGGCCGATCGACTCATGGCGCTCGAAGCGCTGACGGACGGCGACATCCAATGGACGGAGCAGGCAGGAATCCGACAGGTCACGCGAAAGGGACGCGCGCTCACAGACATCGACGACACGATGACGAAAGTGCTTAGGGCTGGATATGGGAGGCGCTAGGAAGGTGATCGATCTACAAAAAGCTCCGAAGCCGTTGGCGGAGGTTGTCTCCATCTCCCGGCAATTCCTGCGCTCAATCCGCCTCGATGCCGATTTCGGTCGCGAAGACGCGTTGTCCGGCTACGTGTGCCAGGGGACTGCACGATCGCTCCTGGAGAGCATGGCCCGGCAACTGGTGTCGACGCGGCAGCGCGCCTTCACGTGGACCGGCCCTTACGGTGGCGGAAAGTCGTCGCTGGCGTTGATGCTGTGCTCTCTGGTTGGTCCGAACCCACGGCTGCGCGCCCGCGCTCGCGACATCCTCGACCTACCGGCCGACAGCCCGGTGTACAGGGCCTTCGACGCGCGAGGAGAGGGCTGGCTCGTAGTCCCCGTGGTGGGCAAGCGCGCAAGTGTCGTTCAGGAGCTTCACTCCGTCCTTATTAGGGTACGCGGCGGCGGCCGAAAGAAGCATGGCGATCTCGTCGCCGAGTTGGTCGCGGCCGCGGAGGCGCATCGACAAGGCGTGCTGGTCGTCGTCGACGAGCTCGGTAAGTTCCTAGAGGCCTCCGCGCAAGGCACTGGAGACGATATCTATTTCTTCCAAGAGCTGGCGGAGGCGGCAAGCCGAACCGCGGGCAAGCTCGTGGTGGTGGGCATCCTCCATCAGGCCTTTGACGCCTACGCGACGCGGTTGGGGCGAGATGCTCGAGACGACTGGGCCAAGGTGCAAGGCCGCTTCGTCGACATCCCCTTGGTAGCGGCCTCTGACGAGGTGATCGAGCTGATCGGTCAAGCCATTCACGCCTCCCCGTCAGTCGATCGCTCTCTGTTGACACATTGCGTTGAGCCGGTCGCCACGGCCATCCGGACCCGGCGCCCTGGCACGCCGGCGAGCCTTGCAAAGAGTCTGGCGAAGTGCTGGCCGCTTCATCCCGTCACCGCGTCGCTTCTGGGTCCGATCTCGAAGCGCAAATTTGGCCAGAACGAGCGAAGCACCTTTGGCTTCCTCGCTTCGCGTGAACCCAACGGATTTGTTGAGTTCATTGAGGGCCAGCCTGCGGACTGGAAGTCCATGTATGAGCCTGCGCGCTACTGGGACTACCTCCGTGCAAACCTAGAGCCTTCCATCCTGGCGTCGCCCGACGGGCACCGATGGGCGGCTGCGGCGGACGCAGTGGAGCGGGCTGAGGCGAAGGGTGAGGCAATTCACGTTGCGGCAACGAAGACGGTCGCTCTGATCGAAATGTTCCGCAACGGATCGGGCCTGGTTGCGGACGAATCGGTCCTGCGCGTCTCGGTTCACGCTCGCAACTTCGGGGAGGTTAGCAAGGCCT
>CAYZCV010000308.1:0-1808 GCA_964476965.1 uncultured Opitutus sp.
GTTTCGAGCGCGCCCGAGAACATCGGCACGAAGGCGGTGTTGAACGCGCCCTCGGCAAAGAGCCGGCGGAACAGGTTGGGGAAACGGAAGGCGGCGTTGAAGGCGTCCGAGATGGGCGAGATGCCGAGCACGGCTGCCATGAGGGCGTCGCGGGCGAAGCCGAAGATGCGGCTCACCAGCGTCAGCGCTCCGACCGACATGAAGTTGCGATAGAGGCTCATCAGGCCAATGCGCCCTCGTGGTTCGACAGGCTCACCATGAGGTCGCCGGGGAATTGCTGCCCCGGTACCGACCGAACCTCATCCTGAGCGTGTCGAAGGACGAGGTTCGGGAGCGAGCACAGCTCACCCATTGGCGACTTTCTTTTCCTCGGGCTTCTTGTCGTCGACCCCGGGCTTCTGGAACACTTCGAGCAGGGCGTCGTGGATCTTCTTCTGCCGCTGGCGGGATTCGATCTTGTGGCCGGTAAGGTCGGTTACATAGAAGACGTCGACGGCCTTTTCGCCATAGGTGCCGATATGGGCCGATCCGATGGTCAGGTTGAGGTCGGAAATCGCCCGGGTCAGCTGATGCAGGAGCCCGATGCGATCGAGACCCATCACCTCGATGACGGTGAATTTCTCGGATATGCCGTTCGAGACCGTGACCTGAGAGGGCAGCGAGAAAGGCTTCAGCCGCCTGTTGTGGCGGCTCTCCTTGCCGAGGTCGATCAGCACCTGGCGCTTGCCCTGCAAGAGCTGCTTCACCGTGTCGATGATGCGGGTGGCGCGGACTTTCTCGTCCTCATCGGAGGGGAAGGAGCGGCGCAGCCGGAAGGTATCGATGGCGCGGCCATCGCGGGTACCGAAGATCTGCGCGCCGATGATCGAGGCATCGCACATGGTGCAGGCGCCGGCGATGAGCGAGAGCAGGCGCGGATGGTCGGGCGTGTAGAAGGAGACCTCGGTGATCGACTCGAAGCTCTTGACCCGGATCGAGCCCGAGAACATCTGCCCCGCCTCGTCGGCGGCGCGGATCATGCGGGCATGCTCGACCTGCAGCTCGGGCTCGGCGCGGAGCCAGTAGTGATCGTAGTGGCGGCCGATGAAGCTTTCGAGCTGGTCGCCGGGCCAGGCGGCGAGGGATCCGCGCAGTACGTGCTTGGCCGCCTCGATGCGATCGCGCTGGGTCACCTGCGAATGCCCGCCCGAAAGCAGGGGCTCGGTCGCGTAGTAGAGGGCGCGCAGCAGCGAACCCTTCCATCCGGTCCACACGCCGGGGCCGACCGCTCGGATATCGCAGGCGGTGAGGATCATGAGCAGCGCCAGCCGTTGCGGCGACTGGACGATATCGGCGAAGGATTTCGCCGTTTCCGGGTCCTGGATGTCGCGGCTCTGCGCCACCTCGCTCATCAGGAGGTGATATTCGATGAGCCAGGCGACGGTATCGGTTTCGGCCGCATCGAGGCCGAGGCGCGGGCAGAATTTCCGCGCGATACGGGCGCCGGCGATGGAGTGATCTTCCGGCCGACCCTTGGCGATATCGTGCAGGAAGAGCGCCACATAGAGCAGCCGCGTATCGTTGAGGTGCGGCAAGAGCTCATGGGTGAGCGGTAGCTCGTTGCGAAGGCCGCCATTGGCGATATCGCCCATGACGCCGACGGCGCGGATCAGGTGCTCGTCCACCGTGTAGTGGTGGTACATGTTGAACTGCATGAGCGCGACGATCTTGCCGAACTCGGGCACGAACTTGCCGAGCACCCCGCTCTCGTTCATCTGGCGCAGGATGCGCTCGACATAGGTCGGCGCCGTCAGGATCTCGAGGAACCA
>CAYZCV010000309.1:0-1803 GCA_964476965.1 uncultured Opitutus sp.
AGGAGAGGGCGAGGCCCTCCCAGGGCAGAGCCCGGAGCAATAGTGCGTCTTTCACGCCGCCACCGTGGGAGCGAAGCGCCGCAAAGCGATGCAATACGGGAGGAGACCGCGGACGCGGCCCAATTTGAGATTTGAGATCTGAGATTTCAAACCCGCCCCCCGCCCATCCAACCCCGACCGGGACCAACGCCTTCCAAGTCCTCAGCTCATTCACCCACCCGCGGAAGTCATCACTCCCCACTCCGAAATCGAAATTCAAAAATCTCCCCCGCCGAATTCATCCACTCCGCATTCCGCATTCCGAAATCCGAAATCCGCAATCGCCCCTCCGATTCCCGTCGTGATTGGCCGAAAGCATCCTTACCCTCGAGACTTTCCCGCCGCGGCCATGCCCGTGGCGTCCACTCGCCGCCGTCCCTTTCCTTTATGATCGAACACCAAGTCCACGTCACCCACGCCCGTTCCCTCCTCGCCGGCATGCAGGCCGCCCCCGATGCCTACCTGCCCCGTCGCGCGATTCTCGCCGATTGGCTCAATGGCTTCGTCTCCCGCGCCTCGCGGCCCAAGTACGCGCTCGGTGCCACCGAGGCCGAGGATCTCGTCGCCCTGGATGAGTATCTGCGCGGCAAGGACATCGCGGTGGCCGCCGCCGCCTGAGCTCCGCCCGCCCGCCCGTCAGGGTTTCCCCGAGAGCGCTCGGCCCGATTGCTGTTGCTATCGGCGCCGGGCCGCCGACTGTGCAGTCACGCAGTTAACGTTAGATGACAGTGATTGGTGGGTCCTCCGTGAGCTTTTCCGTTCAGGCGATGATTCGAAACCCGATTCCCGGGAACAACCTGACAGCCGACGCCGGCTACGAATCATTAATCCCATGAACTCCAAACTCTACGTTGGAAATATGTCCTTCAACACCACCGAAGACGCGCTCCGCGACGCCTTCAGCCAGTTCGGCACCGTCACCGACGTCTACATCGCGAATGATCGCGAGACCGGCCGTCCTCGTGGCTTTGCCTTCGTGACGTTCGCGTCCGAGGCCGAGAGCAAGACCGCCATCGAGAAGATGAACGGTGCTGATCTCGATGGTCGCGCGCTCACCGTCAACGAAGCCCGCCCGAAGGAGTCCTCCGGTGGCGGCGGCGGTGGTGGTGGCGGCGGCCGCACCTACAGCAGCCCCGACCGCAAGGCCGGCGCCTTCCAGGCTCGCGGCGAGCGCCGTTACTGAGTCCAGCGAGTCGCCTTCGCGACTCTCTTTTGCGCGAAGTGCCTCCGGGCACTTCGCTTTTTTGTGCCCGCGTGCCGGGCGCGACAAATCCCGGCGCTCCCAAACGCATGGCCCGCGAGCAGGTTGCCCGCGCGGGTGGCGCGGCCTGACAATAGGCATCGCGTTTGGCCGGCGTTGCTCCTAGCTTTCCGTATCCGCCGGGAACACGGTGCGTGCCGTGGCCTTCCCTGCGTCGCCGTCGTCTGTTCCAGCGATTCATATTTATGGCAATCCGAGACGACTACCTGCAAAGCGCGCTTAAGGTCATCGATGACCCCAACATCCTGGTCAACGTGATCTCCCGTCGCGTCAAGCAGCTGCGCCGCGGCAGCCGCCCGCTGGTCGAGTCGCTCGAGAAGCTCTCCCCTGAAGACACCGCCCTGCGCGAGGTCGCCGAGGGCAAGATCAGCTACGTCCTCGCCTCCGAGGCCGACATCGCCCGCCGCGACTAGGCAGGATCCGGCCGCCGCTGGCGGCCGCATTCGGGAAACCTGAGACTTGAAACCTGAAACCTGAGTTTCAGATCGGCGGAGCTTTTGTTC
>CAYZCV010000310.1:0-1784 GCA_964476965.1 uncultured Opitutus sp.
TCATCGATTCGGCGGGTTCCGTGCCAATCCCCGAGCGCGAGGTAATCGAGGCGAGCGCGAGACACGCGGTCCGCGGCAATCGGATTTGCGGAATCGATGCCCTCGGGCAGGACGCCCTGGACCGCACCGTGCGCTACACCAACACGGTACCAACCTTCGGGCGATTCGTGGCGGTCAAACCATTCGGTGAGATCGCTGTGAGTATGGCGCTGTGTCAGCGGGGCGCACAGCACGCTGAGGCGAAGCTGCGGGAAATCGATCGCGCCCGGAGTCAGAGCGACGTGGACATTGGCGGGCACGACACCAAGTCGCTGGGCCTGGGTCCACACACTTTCTGTGAGGGCGGCGTCGTGGTTGCCGGGGATCATCAGCCAGGGGCCTGCAAACCCCGACAGGGCATTGAACAGGCGACGGATGGTTCGCTCCGAAACCGTCTGCGAATCGAAAACATCCCCCGCGACCACCACGAGGTCCACGGCCTCGCGCTGGGCCACCTGGGCGATGCGCTCGACGGCCGTGAAGCGGGCCTCGGCCATCGGGACGGCATCATCGGGCGGGAAGCCGGCGTAGGCACGGCCGATCTGCCAGTCGGCGGTGTGGAGGAGTTTGAGCATCGGGAAAGTCGAAGGGAGGGGATGAAGGCTCACTGGCCTGGGCGTCTGGGGCAGGATTCTCAGGCGCAAACGGTATGAGTTTGACGCGTCACCAGCTCACCTGGTGAGCCAGTCGAGCGGGACAATGACGCGCAAGGAGCCGCCATGAAACCTTCCGACCCGTCTGCCGTGCAGCGCTGGACCACTGCCGAGCGCTACTACACCCTGCGAGTGCAGCAGGATCTCTTCGGACAATGGGAGTTGCTCAAGGTCTGGGGCAGTTTGCGCAGTCGGCACGGCAGGCACAAGGTGTGTCCGGCGCAGTCACATGAAGCGGCTGCGGGATTGTTGACTCGCGAGGCACGCCGCCGGGCTCAGCGTGGATACCGGGTGACACCGAGGACGGGACCATCCGACGCAGCTGACACAGGCACTTTGTCGTTGGACGAGCCCGGCTCCCGACGAGCTGGGTGGGAATCGAAGGCCGCAGCGACTGGTCGACTGGAGCCCTGACGGGTGATCGCGCGCATGTAAACACCGCGCCTCGTACCCCAGTGTCATGCTCGTCGGCCCATCGACAAAGCAGTGCAAACCGGGCGCAGCGAAGTTGCGCGCTGCCCTCGGGTAAACCATCGAGGTGGCCGGCGGCGGCTTGCACTCAGGGCCTATGACGTCTTCGTCAACGAGCGACTCGCCCATCGCTGAGCGCGCTCGCTGCGATGGTCAGTCCATTCGCAGGCCTGTCGCTTGTGCGGATACTGACACGAGGACAGGCACTGCTTTAGCGAGCGTCCCCGCTCAGACCAGGCCTGCGTGGGCGAGGGACTGAGGGAAGAACTGTTCGCCGACGCTCACGACACAGTGAACTATGTCGGGAAGGAGTTCGCCGAGGGATCGATGGATCCGCTGCCTTCGGAATGAACTGGCGTCGTGAGAGTGGTCGACGCCGCGCCCGTTGTCGGCGCGACGCCGCGGAGCTGCTTCAACGTAGTTTTTATTTCACTTTCTGCCGCAGCAATCAGTGCCGCCGTGAGGTCCAGGCGACCGCCGGCCTGCTTGCACTGCTCGACAGCCTCGGCGTATTGGACGCTGAGCTTGGGTGGGAGGCGGAACGAAATCGTGCGCGACTCACCAGCGTCTCGTTTGACAAATGCCATGTGCTCTCCTTGAGCTGTTGAAGAAATCGTTCAA
>CAYZCV010000311.1:0-1718 GCA_964476965.1 uncultured Opitutus sp.
AACACGCTCTGCCACGTGGGCAGGTCGGCCGGCAGCAGGATCGATTCGAGGGTCGCCTGGCTGGGGGCACCCTCGCTGGGTTCCAGCCCCATGATTTCCCAGGCACGCGCGTCCCAGCTGGCGGTGTGAGCGAGGAAGTCGTGTTCGAAGGTTCCGAGACGACCGGCCTGCAAGGCGAGATCGAGTCGGCGCGTCAGGGAGTGCTGGGCCTCGCGCTGGAGCTTGGATTCGTGGATGTCGGAGTGAGTGCCGATCATGCGGCGCGGCTGGCCCGGCGCCTGCCAGTCCATGACTTTGCCCCGGGCCATCACCCAGCGCCAGGAGCCGTTTTTGCAGCGAAGACGGTGTTCGATGATGCTGGAGTCCGTCTCACCGCGGAAGTGTGCCTGCAGCAGGGCCATGGCCTCCGCGCGGTCATCCGGGTGGATCAGGTTCTCCCACGTCGCGACGGTCGGCTCGAGCTCGTGCTCCTCGTAGCCCAGCATCGACTTCCATCGTTTGGAATAGAAGACCGCACCCGTGGCGACATCCCAGTCCCAGATCCCGTCGCCGGCGCCGTCGAGGGCGAAGCGCCAGCGGGCTTCGGCGTCGCTCAGGGCGGCCTGGGCCTGCTTTCTTTCTTCCAGCAGTTCGAGGAGTTGCCGGCGCTCGCGGTTTGCCTCGTCGAGCCGACGGGCAAGCTCGAGTTGGGCGACGGCCTTGCGTCGTTCCGCTTCGCGCTGGGGGGGCGGATCGGATGGCAGCGGCGCAAAGGCTGCCTGCAGGAGACTATCGTTCGATTCGGACTTCGCCGCCTGGGGTAAGGGGTTCATCGGATGCGGGGTCGAACCGATCCCCGATTGCTTCCGAAGGGGATCGGAGGAAGGGCAGGGCAGGGGTAAGGGGAGCGTGCAGATTAACGGATGGGCGGCAATCGCCGACTGCGGACCTGATTTATGGCGATTCGCTTGGCTTGGGGGGGCTCGAGCGGGCCTATTCGGACCGCGACGTACCGAATGAGCTGTCGGGGCCATCGCCGCGTGCCGTCGCGGGCCAGCCTGGCGCTGAGCCCATCTTCTGCCAGGCGACCGGCGCAATCTCCTGGTTGCGTTCCCACCAGCGACCATTGAGCCACGCGGCGGGGATCATGCGTCCGCTCGGCAGCATGACGCGATAGGTTCCGGGGGCGGCCGGAGTGCGGTGGATGCTCTGCCAGAGGTTGGACGATTCGTCAGCGGGCACGAGGGCGAGACTGCAGTCGGGTGGCGCGGGGAACAGCCGGGAGGTTACGTAGCGCCATGGGTAGTTTCGCCCGGCTGCTCGGGTAAGAAACCCGCGGCGGGCGGGCAAAATGGGCGTGACCTCCGCCAAGGCGTGCGCAGCCGGCTGCGGCCGTAACCGCTACACTGGCGGCATGTCGACCCCAGTCTCCGTTCCGAAGTCCCCGGCCACGCCTCTTGAATGCCGGGTGCCGTCGCACTGCGACGCATGGGCGGGCCACCGTCGAGCGCTGCTTGAGATCCAGGAACGATTGCGCCTCTCGCTGCGCCGCGGTGATTCGACTCGCCGGGCCGCGCGTCAGGCCACGGTGGCCCTCGGCGACCCTGCGGTGGCTGAGACCTCCGTGGTCGTCGGACTGGACCCGCTGGACGGTGATCGCGAGCTGCTCCGCGAGGTCGAGGCGGCGCTGGAGCGAATGACGCAGGGGAGCTACGGACGCTGCGTCGTGACGGGCCGGC
>CAYZCV010000312.1:0-1714 GCA_964476965.1 uncultured Opitutus sp.
CCTCGCGGTGATTTATTGCTTTCCGATTTACGGCCTAGCAGCGGCCACCGCTTTGTGGCTCCCGGAATAATTCAAAGGCAAAGAGCGTGGTGAGAGCACCTCGAACACTGCAGGGTGTCAGCCCCAAAGGTAGGTCCGCCCCCGCCCCCGTCAAACGGGAACGTCTGGATTCCCCACCCTTTTTTTCTTCAGCAGCCCCCGGCAGCACCACCCCAGCAGCAACGCATTGGCGGTCACGCCGAACCCCGGCGCGCCCAAGGCCACGCCGATGGCCAGCAGAAGGATGGCCAGAGCGATCACGGCACTGTCGAGCACCCGGACCCCGCCTGCGCCGCGAACCTGTTCGCGCACCGCGATCAGGCCGGCAAAGGCCCCGGCCCCCAGCGAGGCGAACGCGCACAGCGCGGCCGCTCGCGTCCGACCCTGCCCGGCCATCAGCGCCATCACGCCCCAGCCGAGCAACTGGTTGAACACCACAAAACCGACCGCCAGCCCCGTCACCAGCGCCGCGTTGACCGGATAGTTGCCCTTGGCATCCACCGGAATCTGCGTGACCACCAGACAGCCCGCGCAGCAGAAGACCGGCCGGTTCGCCGGGACCGAGGCCACGCCCGCGGGGGCTCCGCAACGATGACAGGTGCGGGTCGCCATGGTCAGCGGTCGAGAATCGAAGAATCGAGGTGCTGAATGATCAGCTCCTGCACCGTGGCGAGAAAGAGATAGCCCATGAAGGCCTTCCGCACCGGTTCGGGGAGCGCGTCCATGTCGACCTCGCCGCTCTCCAACTGGTCATCCGGCACGCCGGTCATGAAACGCTCGCGCAGCCGAAGCCGGATGGCCGAGCAGGCCCGGACCAGGCCGTCGGCATTGTCCTCATCAATCGCGATGACCCCGCTGCTGAAGAACTCCGTATCGAACAAGGCGAGGAGCACGCGGAGATCCTCGTTCTGGCCTTCCACTAATTCCGCCGCCCAGGGCTCGCGCACCTCCGGATCGATGTCCGTGAGCGACGGCGACGAGGCCAGCTCCGCGCCCAGCGTGTCGCACGCCGCCTTGATCACATCAAGGAGCGGGGCCACCACGGGCAGGCTGAGCTTCACTTCGATTCGCTTCATGGACTCATCACGTTCACCCCGGAACGAGCGCAGGTCCAGCCGGAAGGCAAATCGGACCCCAGCGCGTTCATTTTACAGGAGGGAACAGAGGGAAGGGAGACCGGAAACTTCACCACGGATGACACGGATACCACCGATTGAAATCTCCAACCGGGTTCGATCCGTGCAATCGGTGTAATCCGTGGTTTCGGATCAAAACGGTATTCCCTCCTCTACCTTTTGCAAAAACAAGCCCGTCACCGTGCCATCGTGACCGCGAGGAGGATGGCGACCTGGGGACCGAGGTGGGAATCCGTCGAGTCGTACGTTTCCTCGAGCGTGTGCGCGCCCGTCCCCACGCCGCCGCCCCCGATGGTGATCGCGGGGATCCCCAGGGCCATGGGCACATTGGCATCCGTGGAGCTGGCGTTGGTGATGGGCTGCAGCCCAAGCGCAGTGATGGCGGCCGAAGCCGACCGCACTAAGGGCGAGTCCATCGCCGTCGACCCCGCGGGTCGCACGCCGATCGACTGGACGTCCACGCTGAGATTGCCGCGGCCATTCCAGCGCGCGCTTTCCTCGGACACCGCCGCGTCAACCGCCGCCAGGACCTGCGTCTT
>CAYZCV010000313.1:0-1655 GCA_964476965.1 uncultured Opitutus sp.
ATCAGCCGGATCGAATCCAATCGCAGGCGGGCGCCGTCGATGGCGTCGCGGACGCGGGTGAGTTGCTCGCCGGCGAGGGCGATCTCCTCGGCGCGGACGTGGTCGTTGACCTTGCGCAGGTCCGTCAGGCGCTGCTGCTCCGCTCCGAGCACGTTCGCGGCGCGCTCGGTCGCGGCGGCCTTCAGGCCCTCCACGCGCTGCTCCGCCCGCTCCTTGGCCGCCACCAGCAGGCTCTTCAGAATCGCCCCGCTGAAACCGGGCTGTTCGAGGAAGCGCGTCAGGTTCGCGTCCTCCGCATCGCCGGCAATGGCCAGCGCGTCACGCTCATCCGTGAGGTCGCGGCCGCGCACATCCAGCAGCACGCGCACCGGCACCGGCGCGAGGAACTGGTCCACGCGCCATTTGGAATCCGCCACCGTCTCCAGCACGAAAATCGACTCGAGCAGCAGATTCGGCGTCTTCGCGCGGATCCGGCTGAACGCGGTCGTGCCGGCCTTGGAGTTGATCAGCAGATCGATCCCGTCCTGCATCACCGGATGATCCGGCGAGACAAAGCGGATGTCCTCGCGCGAGATCGCCCGCGCGCGGTCGAAGGTCGCCAGCATCCCGTCCGCGGGGATCGACGGAAACGCGGGAACATAGGCATGGCTCGGATCGATGAAGACATCGCCCTCCTCGTGCTCCTTCACGCGCACGCCGAAATGATCGAGCAGCTCCAGCAGGAAGCGCCGGGGAAAGGGGTCGGCATCGGCCGCCTTCACGCGCTCAATCACGCCAGCGGCCTTGGCCGGGTCGAAGGACGCGAGTTCGAGCAGGCGGTCGCGGCCCTTTTTCATGCGTGCGGCGAGCTCGGTGCGGAAGGTGGCGGTTTCGTCGACGAGGGCCTCGAGCTCCGCGGCGCCCGTGCGCCCGCGCACCGGCGCGCCCTCGCCATAGGCCAGCGCCAGCGCGAGCAGCTTCGCGCGGAACATCGCGGCATGCTCGTCGCCGCCGGGCAGCGCGGTCTCGAAGGCATTGAGCCCGCGGTGATACCACGCGGCCACGCACTCATCGGCGGAGCCGGCGAGATAGGGCACGTGGATGCGGATCGTCTCGGTCTGCCCAATGCGGTCGAGTCGTCCGATCCGCTGCTCGACGAGCCCCGGGTTGAGGGGGAGGTCGAAGAGCACGAGGTGGTGGGCGAACTGAAAATTGCGGCCCTCACTACCGATCTCGGAGCAGAGCAGCAGCTGCGCACCGGCCGGCTCGGCGAACCAGGCGGCCTGACGATCCCGCTGCACCAGCTGCAGGCCCTCGTGAAAGAGGCCGGTGTTCACGTTGATGCGCTCCTTGAGGGCGGCTTCGAGGGCGATCACCTTGCGCTGCGAGCGGCAGATCAGCAGGACCTTCTCCGGGCGGTGCTTGAGGAGGAATTCCGCGAGCCAGTCGATGCGCGGGTCGTCCTTGTAGGCGTAGCGAATCTCGTCGGCCGTGCCGCTCTCCTCGGCCTTGAGCTCGCGGGCAACGCGGGCGAGCAGGACCGGATCAGGCTCGGCGGGCGCCAGCGGGACCGGACAGTAGCGGCGCTTGGGGAAACCCGTCATCGCGGCGCGCGTGTTGCGAAACACAACGCGACCCGTGCCATGCTGGTCGAGCAACGTGCGCAGCAGCGCCTC
>CAYZCV010000314.1:0-1654 GCA_964476965.1 uncultured Opitutus sp.
GGTAATGACCGTTATGTCCGGACCAATAAGTCCGGCATCGCCCGCGTCCACCGCCCCCAAAGGCGCGATGAGATCGACCTCGCCGGGTTTCACCCCATCGCGACTGAGCAGGACGCCGATCCCCGACCCTTCGACGGACCGCGAGGTGTCGAGGACGAACTTGCCATCGCGAATGATGATCTGGGGCGGTGGCGTGGCCGATGCCGTCTTGGCGCCCTTGCCCGCATCGATGTTGCCGTACGAGGACCACAGGCGGATATCTCCTCCACCCAGCGTGAATACCCGCGACTGGTTCACCTGGAAGTCGCCGAGGACCGCCGACTGGATCGAACCGCCCCTTATGGTGACGATTCCGAGGTCGGACGAGGGCTTGGCCAGGTTCCCTGGCGTGGCGAGACCGGCGTTCACCAGTCCGCCAGGCACTCTCAGCTCGATGTCCCCGCCCTGCTCTGTCTTGATCTGGCTGAAGAACAGATTCACGTCGCCCGCGTAACGCTGCGTCGCGTCCAGAGCCGCCGCCGCAAAAGCCAATGCCCGGGGTGGAACTGGCGGTGCCTCACCGGCGGCGAGCGCTGTCAGAAGCGGCTTGACGCCCGACTTTCCGACGTAGTCGATTAGCGCGACAAGATTGTCGGCTTCCAAGGCAGCCAGACTACCCTCGGCGGCGGGGTAGAGCACGGCGAGTGCTCGATAGCCCCGGATCTCCGCACCCGGAAACTCGACCCGCGCCGAGCCGAATCCGGGGTTCGAACGGAATTCAGGATTGGAAGCCAGGAGCGCGGAAGCCGACGCAGGAATCACCACCGGTCCGCCGGCTACTGTACGAACCTTCGCAATCGCTGCTGCCAGATCCACTGCAGTTCGGATCTCGGAGAAGAGCACAAGATTCACGAATGCCGTCTGAGCGGCACGATCCATGGCACGGAACGCCGTCACGGCCTGGTCTGTCGTCAGATTGACGTCACCGGTCCTGGTCCGCATATAGGTCGTGAGTTCCGCGCGGTAGTTCACCGAATCGACGAATTCGGCGATGCTCCTCTCTGGCATCGCCCTCAGCCGTTCAGCCGCAGTCCGGCCGTCGGCGACCGACTCACGGGTTCGACCAAGCAGAAACCCCCGCGCCTCGCGGGCAAAGTGCAGCGCAAGGCGATCGACATCCTCGCTCAAGTACGTATCGAGAAATCCCTCATAGTCCGGCGTGAGCGATCCTGTTGACAGCCGCAGCGCGGCACCCGACTCCGGCAGGTAGGGATTGTTGAAGTTACCCTTCGTGATGAGGCCGAGCGAGTTGCCGAGGTCGATGGTGCGCCCGGCATTGATCTGCACTTCACCGGGGCCGCCCCACTCCAGCCGCGCGCTGTTGCTGATCTGCTGGCCGGAGCTGTTGCGCAGCGGCGAGAACAGCACGTCGCGCCCGGCCTCGACGAGCGTGACGTCGTTGCGGTGGAGGTTCTGCCCGATGAGCCACAAGTCGCGGACATCGCGCCCGGCAATGATGCTCGCCTTCTTCGGGAACACGCCGGAGAGCTGCACCGTTCCCGAGGCTTCCGGTATGCCGACCACGTCCCCGCTCCGGGCGATGATGCGGACCGGCTCGGTATCGCCGGCGTGCAGAAGCGTCGGGTCGTGGAACAGTGCGCCTTCCGCCGCATCC
>CAYZCV010000315.1:0-1641 GCA_964476965.1 uncultured Opitutus sp.
GGCCGCGTGCTCGCCCGCGCCGGCCACCGAAGCCGCGCCTGCGCCTGAAGCTGCTGCTCCTGCCGCGCCGACGCCGGTTGCGATCACGGTTCCGGCTGGCGAGTATGTCTCCGACCCCAACCATTCGAGCGTCAACTTCCAGGTTCAGCACCTTGGGCTGTCGTTCTACTCGCTGAAGTTCAAGGCGTTCGATGCCACCGTGGAGTTTGATCCGGCCAATATCGCGGCCTCGAAAGAGACGGCGACGATCAAGGCGGCTGACATTCTCGCGGGTTATCCGGGCGATTATGTCGCCAACCATGCCGGCACGAAGTTCAAGAGCTGGGAAGACGATCTCGCCAACTCGACCAACTTCCTCGATGCGGGCCAGTTCCCGACCATCACTTTCGTCTCGACCTCGGTTGAGCCTTCGGGCGAGCGCACAGCGAAAGTCACGGGCGATCTCACGCTCAAGGGCGTGACCAAGCCGGTGACGCTGGACGTGACCTTCTCGGGCGAGACGGCCTCGCACCCGTTCTCGAAGGTCCCGGCGGTTGGTTTCTCGGCCACGGGAGTGTTCAAGCGGTCAGACTTCGGTCTCGACTACCTGCTGCCGTCCATCGTGGGCGATGAGGTGAAGGTGCAGATCGAGGGCGACTTCATCCAGAAGGTCGCCTCGTAGTCATCTCTTTCGTTTCACTCACGTAAGGAGCGCGGACGCTTGTCGTTCGCGCTCCTTCTACGTATTCGGGTCTGACGGGTCAGGATGAGGCTGTCAGACGTGGCGAGCGCCTTCCCTTTTGAGGCCAGGACGCAGGACATTATCGTCCGCGTGAGGCCGGTTTTCGTAGAGGATCAGAGCGACCCCGAGGACGACAAGTTCCTCTGGGCCTACCACATCGAGATCGAGAATGCCGGGGAGCGGACGCTACAGCTGATGACCCGGCACTGGCGGATTACCGACGGGGATGGCCGGACCCAGGAAGTCGTCGGCGACGGGGTGATCGGCCAGCAGCCCGTCCTGCGGCCGGGGGCGAGCTTCGAATACACGTCGGGCTGCCCGCTCACCACGCCGTCCGGGCTGATGCGGGGGACCTATACCCTGCACGACCGCGAGGGCGATGCGCTGGTGGTCGAGATTCCCCTCTTTCCCCTCGACAGCCCGTACGAAACCCGGCGGCCTAACTAGGCCAGCCGGCGAGGCCGGTGTAACGGCGCGCGATTGCACTTGCTACGCGGTGTAACGCAGGCCGTAACGGTAATTAACTGCCTGAACCAGAACGGTTTTCCTATTCCCTTCCGTGAACAGGGGGAGGCGCGCCCGCTTTGGTCGCGCCCGTACATCTGAAAAACCGGACGGGAGGACTACCGTGTCATTCGCCATTACCCATCGCCACAAGCTGGCGGTCGGAGCCAGCTGCATTGCCCTTTGCCTTGGCGCACCGGGCGCGTTTGCCCAGACGGGGCCCGCGACCGAAGCGGACACCCGCGACTCGGTCGTGATCGTCGGGCAGACGATCGAGGAGACGCTGCCGCAGGAGCTGGAGCGCTATGGCTCGGTGGTTGAGACCATGTCCTCCGAAGAGATCCGCGAAGGCGGATACACGGACGTCTCCAACGCGCTGCAGATGGAAATCCCCGGCCTGTTCGTCGCCCCGCGCG
>CAYZCV010000316.1:0-1627 GCA_964476965.1 uncultured Opitutus sp.
TCGATCTCGACCAGGTTGAAAGCCCGAATGATGACTTGCGGCAACGCGGCTACGCTGCCGGTGCGGCCCGCTTCGCGCGCGGGGAAGGCATCCACGTGGGTCGCCGCGCACGGGGCGGCGTCGAGTTTTTCTTCACGTGCACTTCGGGGGGAGCCGGGCGCTACGGCCAGATCATGCGCCTTGTCCCGTCAAACACAGCAAACCAGCCAGACCAGCTCGACCTGTTCCATGAATCCAGCGATCCAAAGCTGGTGGACTATGCCGACAATCTGACTGTCGCCCCGTGGGGCCACCTGATTGTCTGCGAGGATCGGAAGGGATCGCAGATCAACCACCTCCGCGGGGTCACGCCCGAAGGTCGAACCTACACGCTGGCCAGGCTCAATGCCGATACGGAACTGGCCGGTGCCTGCTTCTCCCCGGACGGCAGGTCTCTGTTCGTGAACGCGTATTCGCCCGGCCGGACACTGGCCATCACGGGCCCGTGGGACACGGTAAAGGGCTGATCGTCACCATAGTGTAACATCACTGTCCCAACTCATGACCAAGGGTCACAACAGGAAACGGGCGGGAAATGGCGCGGGCGAGCGATTCGCTGGTTGAGAGCAAGGCGCTGTCCGCAGCTGAGCGCTATTTCAATCGCGAGCTCAGCTGGTTGTCGTTCAACCTGCGCGTCCTGGCTGAAGCGTGCAATCCGGACTACCCGTTGCTTGAGCGCCTTCGCTTCTTGTCAATCTCTGGCAGCAACCTTGATGAATTCATGATGGTCCGCGTGGCCGGGCTGGCCGCACAGGTCCGCCGCCAGATCGACGAGGTGTCGATCGACGGGATGACAGCGGCCCAGCAGCTGGCGGCCGTGCGCGATGCCGTGACCGAACTTGAGACCGCCCAGCAAGATGTCTGGCGCGAATTGCGCGAGCTGCTCGCCGCAGAGGGGATCATTCTGGCCGATGGCCAGCGCCTGGAACCACCCCAGGCCCGCTGGCTGCGCGACTATTTCCTTGAGCATGTCGTGCCCGTCATTACTCCGCAGGCAATCGACCCGGCGCATCCGTTCCCGTTTGTGGCGAACCAGGGAATGGGAATTCTCTTTCCGCTGCTGCGAACAAGCGATGGAGCGGCGGTGATGGAGATGGTCCTGATCCCACAGGCCCTGCCGCGCTTCATCCGGCTGCCGGGCGAGCAAGCGACTTACATCAGCATCGAGGACCTGCTCTGCCGCAATGCCGCATTGCTATTTCCGGGCTTCCGGGTGCTTGGTCATGGCGTGTTCCGGGTGCTGCGTGACAGTGACCTCGAGGTCGAAGAAGATGCCGAGGACCTCGTCCGCTATTTCCGCACCGCGATCCAGCGCCGCCGCCGCGGCCGGATTATCTTGCTCCAGCTGCAGGGCGCGATTGACCCGGCTGTGGAACAACTCTTGCGCAAGCAGTTGCGGCTTGACCACGCCATGGTCCTCAAGACCCCCGGCCTGATCGGCATTGGCGGTTTGACCACGATGGTCGAGGAAGATCGGCCGGACCTGAAGTTCGAGCCCTACAGCCCGCGCTATCCGGAGCGCATCCGCGAGCACGACGGTGACTGCTTCGCTACGATCCGCGAGAAGGACATCATCATCCACCACCCC
>CAYZCV010000317.1:0-1623 GCA_964476965.1 uncultured Opitutus sp.
TAGGTGTTACCTATGTCTTGAAACAGAAGTGTTACCTATGTCTTGGCAGGGCCGGCGGGCTTAGCCCCTTGAGCAAATAACAATTAACCAATAACCGCGCCGCTTCGCGGCGCTTGCTTCGCCCGTCCAAATGCCGCCAAATCCCCGGATGACTGATTCGCCCGAACCGATTCGCCTGCAGAAGTACCTCGCCGACGCCGGGGTGTGCTCCCGGCGGGCCGCCGAGGCCCTCATCGCGGCCGGCGAGGTCTGGGTGAATGGCAAGGCCGCGACCATCGGCCAGAAGATCGTCCCCGGCTCGGATCGCGTCACGGTCGAGGGCAAGGGCGTCAAGGCCGTCGCCCAGCCCAAGATGACCCTCGCCGTGCACAAGCCCCGCGGCCTGGTCTGTTCGAATGACGACCCGCACAACTCCGCGACCGTCTTCGACCTGCTGCCCAATGATTTCAATCGTCTGCGCTTCTTCTGCGCCGGGCGTCTCGACAAGGACAGCGAGGGCCTCGTAATCCTCACGACCGACGGCGATCTGGCCAACAAGCTCATGCACCCGAGCAATGTGGTCGTGAAGCGCTACCACGTGAAGCTGGCCACCCCCTTCCCGCACGAGCGCATCCCGCGCCTGCGCACGGGCATCGTGATCGAGGGCGAACGCCTCCAGGTGGAGCGCGCCGCGCTCGTCAATCCCTCCCGCAATGCCTCCACCGATCTCGATGTGTGGATGCACCACGGCAAGAAGCGCGAGATCCGCCAGCTGTTCATGGCCCTCGGCTTCGAGGTCAAACGCCTTCGCCGCTACCAGATCGGCTCCTTTCCGCTCCGCGGAATTCCGCTCCGCGCCGTGAAACAACTGTCTGGCAAAGAGGTCGGCCTCTTGTTCAAGATTCCCAAGCCGCATCCGAAGACCGACGCCGCCAAGAAATTAGCCAAAGCCCATGAAGATTGATCGCCTTTTCCTGTCCCTCGCTGCCCTCGCCAGCGCCCTGCCCCTCGCCGCTGCGCCGCTGACCCAAGCCGCCGCCGTCTACAGCCGGCCCGACGCCACCGCCGCGGTTCTGACCGAACTCCCGGCCGGCACCGAGCCCGTGACCGCGGCAACCGGCTATGGCGTGCTGCCGGCCGGCTGGATCGCCGTGACCCTTGCGGGTCCGCACGAGGTCTTTGTGCAGAACAAGGACATCACCAAGAGCCTCGACGTCGCCGTGGGTGCCCCGATGCACAAGGAGCCCAAGATCGAGTCGGCCGTGATCGCGAATTCCGCCCAGGGCGACATCACCGAGATCATCGGCCTGCGCGGCCGCTGGACGCATCTGCTCCTCAACAAGCCGCTGATCGGCTACGTGCAGGTCTCCGCTCCCGCGGTCGCCTCGCTCGCCACGATTGCCACCTCCGCCGCGCCCGCCCCGCTGGCCAGCGCTCCGGCCCCCACGCCGAGTTACGCCGGCCCCGCCGCCGCCCCGGCCCCCGCTCCCGCCCCCGCGATGTCCGCCGCCCCTGTCGCCCCGGCCGCGCGCGGCACGCACACGAATCCTGGCCAGGCCGCTCCCATGGTTAATCTGGGTGACGGCGGTGCGAGCGCCCTGCCCCGCCTGTTCCAGGGCCGCTTCGTTTCCACCCGCAATCCCT
>CAYZCV010000318.1:0-1597 GCA_964476965.1 uncultured Opitutus sp.
TTTTCGGAGTAGAGGCGGATGCAGACGCCCGCCGAGACGCGGCCGGCGCGGCCCTTGCGCTGGTCGGCGCTCGACTGGGCGACGGGCTCGATCGGCAGGCGGCGGGTGCGGGCCTGCGGCGAGTAGCGGCTCACGCGTGCGAGTCCGGTGTCGACCACGAAGCGGATGCCGGGAATCGTCAGCGAGGTCTCGGCAATGTTCGTGGCGATGATCACCTTGCGCCGCTGGCTGGTGGCAAACACCCGCTGCTGCTCGGCATTGGAGAGCCGGCCAAAAAGCGGGACGATCTCCACGCCGCGCAGGCGGCCGGCGAGGAGATCTGCGGTTTCGCGGATGTCCCGCTCGCTGGGCATGAACACCAGCACGTCGCCCGAATCGCTTTCGCGCGCGATCCGCTCAACCGCCTCGGCCGCGCCGTCGACATAGTGGAGCGCTTCCGCGCGCCCGACGGGTTCATCGCCGTCGGCCGCGTCGGAGCCCAGCGAATCAAGCGGGGCGTAGATCACCTCGACCGGGTGCGTGCGGCCCGACACCTCGATGATCGGCGCGCCGTCGAACGCCATGGAGAAGGCGGCGGTGTCGATCGTCGCCGACGTGATGATGATCTTCAGCTCGGGACGCTTGTACCGCAGGGTCCGGAGGTGCCCGAGGAGGAAGTCGATGTTGAGCGAGCGCTCATGCGCCTCGTCGATGATCAGCGTGTCGTAACCCCGCAGGAGCGGATCGCCCTGCACCTCGGCGAGCAGCATGCCATCGGTGAGGAACTTGATAAGCGTGGCCGGGGTGGTCTGGTCGCTGAAGCGGATCTTGCAGCCGACCTCGCGGCCCCAGGTGACGTTGAGTTCCTCCGCCACACGCCGTGACACCGACAGCGCGGCCACGCGGCGCGGCTGGGTGCAGGCGATGCGCCCCTTGGTGCCGCAGCCGGCGGCGAGGCAGAACTTCGGGATCTGGGTGGTTTTGCCCGAGCCGGTTTCGCCGGCCAGAATCACCACCGGGTTGGCTTGGATGGCCGCGATGATCTCGTCCGCCCGGCTGCTGATGGGCAGTTCCGGGGGGAATTCGAGTCGGAAGGGAAAGGAGGGCCGGGCCGCGGACACCCCGGGGTTGTGCACCGAACCAGGCGGGCGAGTCCAGAGTGATCCGGCGGCAGGGCCCGCGCCGCGGGTGCCGGGAGCCGGACAAAAAAATGCCCGCGGACAAAGTTACCTCTCAAAAAGCCAATTACATCCCCTATGCATTTTGCTTTCTGATCTGTAACGCAGTCCGCGGGCAAAGGATTGGAAAATGAACACCGCTGCCTGAACAACGGAGGCTTCTTCACGGGGGCGAAGGTGTGGGTAAGACCCTGCTTGAAACCTGAGACGAGGCTGCAATCGCAGGGGGGAGAGTCGAGATTTTGTTGGGTTTGCGCGAACGGCATCACGGATTGGCAAGCAGGCTATTAGGAAATGACGTTCCTCCGGATTTGGACCGGCGGCTGAAGGGTCGAAAAATCCGTGTTGATTCAGGCCCACCCGTCGTGCACACCCTTCATTCCCGCGGACGCTTAGCTCAGTTGGTTAGAGCACGTGCTTCACACGCACGGGGTCACAGG
>CAYZCV010000319.1:0-1597 GCA_964476965.1 uncultured Opitutus sp.
GCCCAAGGTCACCGTCATCACCCGCAAGGCCTATGGCGGCGCCTATGACGTGATGGCTTCAAAGCACATCCGCGCCGACGTCAACTACGCCTGGCCCACCGCCGAGATCGCCGTGATGGGCGCCAAGGGCGCGGTCGAGATCATCTTCCGCAAGGAGGCCGGCGACCCCGAGGCCCTCGCGGCCCGCGAAGCCGAATACAAGGACCGCTTCGCCAACCCCTTCGTCGCGGCGGGCCTTGGCTACATCGACGACGTGATCATGCCCCACGGCACGCGGCGCCGCCTGATCAAGGCGCTACGGACGCTGAAGGGGAAGCAGCAGAGCAATCCGTGGAAGAAGCACGATAACATTCCGTTGTAGACCATCGCGATGGACGCACTTCAGCAGTCAAGCATCTGGTCAGCTGGCGTTCGTGTGACTCAGTTGTTCGAGTGGACGGCCGTTGGTTCAGTTCTCATATTTCTCACACTGTTGCAGGCAGTTTGGTTAGCTGCGACGAGTTCCCGTCGCTTGGAGGCTCAACAGTGCGTGGTTCTCAGATACGTCCGATCGCAGCTCATAAGCCTGAGCATTATTGAAAAGATTTCGGTCGGGGCGCTCAAAAGTGGTGTTCCACTCCATGAGCTTTCGTCACTCTCGATGATTGAGGATCTTGAGAGGAGTTTTGCTCGCATTGACCCCATGAATCTTCCCACCTCTGCCAGCATGGAGGCTGTAGAACAATCGCGGAGCGCGCTCCTTACGCTCAAAGGTCTCTATGACCCTGACACAGAAGATCGCGAGCTACTCACGATCCTAGTTCCGTTCACATCCGAGCAAACCATATACGCCATCGCTCGCGTTGAACGTGACATTGAGGATCGGCACCCTGTGTTCGCCTATAGGCTGTTTCGGCAGCTCGTGAGGGGGCCAGGCCCAGTGAAACCCGAGACTTTTCTTGGGCAGGCAATGAGAAAAGCAGAAGAATCGACAAGCATTTCCTCAACCTGACCAACCTCCTCTTCCTCTGCTCCCGCAACCGCCTCCGCTCGCCGACGGCCGAGCGGGTGTTCGCCGACTGGCCGGGGGTGGGAGACGGCGTCGGCGGGGTTGGTGCCTTAAGTCCCTTCTCCCCTTGCGGGAGAAGGTGGCCCGGAGGGCCGGATGAGGGGTGAAACACCGCTGTTATGCGATTAAGCTCTGACCATGCTCAAGCCGTCTGGCAGGACCCGCGCCGCCGCCCGTCGGGGACGTACTGATCCGACGTTCCCCGAGGCAATCTTCTGGAAGTATCTGCGGGACCGCCGGATGGAGGGCCTGAAGTTCCGCCGCCAATTGCCGCTTGGCCCGTACATCGCTGACTTCGCGTGTCCCTCAATCCGGCTGATTGTCGAGCTCGATGGCGGGGTCCATGATCTTCGGCTCGAGCAGGACGCAAAACGCGACGCTTGGCTGACGGCGAATGGCTGGACCGTTCTTCGGTTCAGGAACAACGAGGTGCTGACCAACCCCGCACCACTGTTCCAAGCGGTGAGGGACCATGCGGTGCGATACGCCAAGGTCTGAGTTTCACCCCTCATCCGGCCCTCCGGGCCACCTTCTCCCGCAAGGGGAGAA
>CAYZCV010000320.1:0-1588 GCA_964476965.1 uncultured Opitutus sp.
GGCCTCGCCTCAGAACGTCGCCTCGGGCGCCGGCACGACCCCGACGATCTTGATCTCGATCGGGCCCACTTCGCCCTTAAACGCCAGGTTTTCGCGATAAATCTCGGTGATCTCCTCGGTCAGGTAGCCTTGGATCGCATCAAGTTTGGCCTCCGGCCGGACTTTCAGCCGGATCACCGTGGACAGGCGGTTGCCGCGGCGGTGGATCTGGGCGCGGGCCGAGGCCACCCCGGGCAGTTGCTCGCAGCAGGCCTCGATCAGGCGGTGCAGGGCATGGCGGGAGATCTCCAGCCGGCCGGAGGCATCCGCGGCCAGCGTCAGGGCTGCGGGCTGCCGAAGGAACAGCAGCACGACCAGCAGCGCCACTCCGCCCCAGAGGGCGAAGAGCTGCACGGGAGACGTCAGCAGGTATTCGGTCAGGGCGGACACGGGCAGGGCAGGGCTCAGTCGGTGGCCGGGCCCTCGGGCCACAGGTCATCACTCCGCTCCGCGCCGCCCGTGCGGTCGGAGGGGAGGCGGACGCCTTCGATGATCACATCCACCCGGGGCACGTTCTTGCCCGTCATGGCCATGACCTGGGTGCGGACCGCGACCTGGACCTCGTAGGCGGTCCGGCCGATCTCGGAGCCATAGGCCACGATCAGGCGCACCTCGATGGTGTAGTTGTCCTCCTGGTCCTCCGAAACCTTGACGCCGCGGTGGTCACTTTCCCGCTTGGCGAAAATCTCGCTGATTCCGTCCACCAGGCCGCCGCCGACGCCGGCCACCCCTTTGACCTGCATCGCGGCCAGACGGACGATGCTCGCGATCACCGTGTGGTTGATCTTGATGTCACCGAGCTCGGGCTGGTCGTCGAGCCGGGTGGGCGGGTTGAACTCGGTCGGTTGCATGATGCGGGAATCCTACCGCCGTCTGCGCGCCGCTGGCAAGGCCCGGACAGCAAAAACTCCCGCGGCGCGAGCCAGCGGGAGTGAAAAAAAGCGAGGCGGGTCGGCTCGGCTCAGCTGAACAGATCGGTGGGGGCGCGGGCCATGAATTCCTCCATGTAGGCGGTGGTCGCCTTGCCCTCGATGAACACCGGATCGCTCATGATCGCCTTGTGCAGCGGGATCGTCGTCTTGATGCCGCGGATCAGGTACTCGCTGAGGGCGCGGTAGGCCCGCTCGAGCGCGACCTTCCGGGTCTCGCCGAAGCAGATCAGCTTGCCGATCATGGAATCATAGTACGGGGGGATGGTGTAGCCGCTGTAGGCGTGGCTATCGACGCGCACGCCATGACCGCCCGGAGCGTAGTAGAGGCCGATCGTGCCGGGAGACGGCGTGAAATTGCGGGCCGGGTCCTCGGCATTGATGCGGCACTCGATCGCGTGCTTCTCAAACTTGATGTCGCCCTGGTCGAAGCCGAGCTTCTCGCCATTGGCCACGCGGATCTGCTGCTTGATCAGATCGATGCCGGTGCACTCCTCGGTCACCGGATGTTCCACCTGAATGCGGGTGTTCATCTCGATGAAGTAGAAATTGCCCTTCGCATCGACGAGGAACTCGATCGTGCCGGCGTTCTCGTAGTCCGCCGCCTCGGCCGCCTTCAC
>CAYZCV010000321.1:0-1573 GCA_964476965.1 uncultured Opitutus sp.
ACGGATCTTCCCGATCGTCTCCACCACCAGCATCCCAAACATGACCCCCGGCATCACCGAGAGCCAACGTGAACCCGTCCGTCAGAGGGGTCCCGTTTGGACGCCGATCACCCCTCCCAGGGGGGCCTTTTTCCACGCCGATCCACAGCCTACGGCTCCGCGCCGGCCAACCCGGGCGCGTCCATGCACACCAAAAGGGGGTCCCTTTTGCACGCCGATCCGGGGTCCCATTTGCGTGCCGATTGACAGCGAGATGGAGATCGCGGCCGACGAGGCGGCGATCGTGCGCCGGATCTTCACCGCCTATGCCGCCGGCCAGTCCCCCCGCTCCATCGCCAAGGAGCTGAACGGCGAGAGCGTGCCGGGGCCGCGCGGCGGCAAGTGGACCGCGTCCCTGCTGCTCGGCGGCGCCGGCCGGGAGACCGGTCTGCTGCGCAACCGCCTCTATATCGGCGAGCGGGTGTGGAACCGGCAGCGCTTCATCAAGGACCCGAGTACCGGCAAGCGGGTGGCGCGGCCAAATCCGCGGGAGGCCTGGATCACGAGCGCTGTGCCGCACCTGACGATCATCGATGCGAAGACCTGGGACCTGACGCAGGCGCGCCTGTCCGCTACCCGGCGGGTCGTCACAAACCCGGAGGGGACGGCGGAGACGGACGGCACAAACCGCGGGTCGCAGCTTGCCGCGGCCCGGCGGCCGGTCTGGCCGCTGTCGGGCCTCGTGCGCTGCGGCGTCTGCAACGGCCCGATGTCCGTGATGGGCAGCAATGGTCGCCTCGGCTGCGCCAACCATGTAGAGCGCGGGACCTGTACGAACCCACGCACGTTGCTGCGGGATCCCCTGCTGCGTCGGGTGCTGGTCGGCCTCAAGGAACGGCTGCTGGCGCCGGAACTGGTCGAGGAGTTCGTCCGCACCTACGTCGCCGAGGTAAACGCGGCGAACCGCGAGCGCGGTGCGCGCCAGGCGGGACTGGAACAGCGGCGAGCCAAGCTGACCCGGCAGATCCGCAACCTCCTCGAGCTGATCAAGGACGGGCACGGCGGTGCAGCAATGGCCGCGGAGCTGCGCGATCTCGATCGGCAAAAGGAGGAACTGGACCAGCAGATCGTGGCGGCCGGTGAGCCTGAACCGCTTCCCGTCCTGCACCCGAACCTGCCGGCGCTGTACCGGCGTCGGGTCGAGGCGCTGGAGGCGGCGCTGACCGATCCGGTGGCCGCGATGGCCGCGACGGAGGCCCTGCGGGCGCTGATCGACGCGATCCTGGTCTTCCCCGGCGAGCGGCGCGGCGAGGTGACGGTGTCGCTGCGGGGCGACCTGGCGGCGCTGCTGCATGTGGCCGCGGAGAGTGAGAGCCCGAACAGCAAAAAGGCCGTTGCCCTTGCGGGGAACGGCCGTTCTGGTTTTGGTCGGGAAGTACTGGGATCGTTGGATGCGGGGACAGGATTTGAACCTGTGACCTTCAGGTTATGAGCCTGACGAGCTACCGGGCTGCTCCACCCCGCGTGGGTGTTGAGAACCAGAGGATCCGGCCTGGTGGCCTGGCGGCGACCGACTCTCCCGCGCCTTGAGACG
>CAYZCV010000322.1:0-1551 GCA_964476965.1 uncultured Opitutus sp.
GTCTCCGTATGTCCCTCCCTGTTCCTCCCGGCGCCGGGCGGCATCCTGGTAACTCCGGGCGAAGTAGGCTCCCCCATCCAAAAAGGTGTGAATTGCATTCCGGAGGGTCGTGATATCATCAGATCGCTTATCAACAACTCCGTGAACCTTTGCGCGCGAGAGTCTGAACATCGTGTAGTCGTCGCTGTTTGCCGTAACTACGAGAAATCGCGTCGCTGGAGCCCAACGCCGAGTTTCCAAAATCAGGGAAAATCCATCAAGCCCCGGCAGCCCAAGATCCATTATGACGTGATTGGGACACTCGCGTTTCACAACCTGGACGGCATCCGCGCCATTGCTAGCAACACCCACGACGTGAACCGTACGACTTTCTTCAGCAAGTTTACGAATCACTTCACAAAACAGCGGCTCATCCTCGACGATAACTGCTCGAAGGAGTTTCCGACCGGAAGTTGCGCAAACTTGGCTCATGCGATCGATCAATACGCTCCCGACCTAATATTTGCGATCGAGGTAGCCTGCCGCGGCCAAGAGGCGATCCCCTTCTCCAGCGCGAAGCGGATGAGCTTGGGCGTGCCGGTGATGTCCAATTTGCGCATGATCTGGCTGCGGTGCATCTGGACCGTCGAAGGCCTCAGGCCGAGCTGCCGGCCAATCTCCGTGTCGGTCATCGCCTGGCCGATCAAGGACAGGATCTCCACCTCCCAATCACTCAGGATCTTGGTGAAGCATGCCGGGTCGTCCCGCATCGCCTGCTTCCGTTCCAGCAGATAGGGCGAATGGTACCGGCGACCCGCCTTAAGGGCAGCGATCGCCTCCTTCAACATCACCACCCCGCCGTTGCGCTTGTCGACAAAGCCCTCGAGGCCCAGCCGCTCCACGCGCAGCATCGTGTAGTCTTCACAGTGCGCCGACACCACGACGATCTTCGGGCGCTCGGGCCGCTGCAGCTGCTCGTCAATCAGGTCAAACCCACTCCCATCGGGCAAATCGAGGTCCAGCAGGACCAAATCCACCTTCTCCGCCGCCAGCGTCGCACGCGCCGTCGCCAAGTCCGCCGCCTCCAGCACGGGGCCCGCCCCACATTCCGCGACACAGACCTGTCGCAGCACGGAACGGTAGATCGCGAAGTCCTCGACAACGAGTACTGTCATTTGATGGCATTTAACTAGGGGATCTTGTCCGGCAATTCAAGCCCGGCGCTCGCGAACCTGCCGGGATGGCCCAGCAATTTTCTTCATTCAGAATTTTTCCGAATTTTGAACGAGTTGGGCCGAGGCGCGTCTTTCTCCCGGTTGGTTACTGTTCTTTTCGGTGTTCATAGTTCATAGTTTAATAAGTCGGCAAGGGCGCTGGGGTTGTTACCCAGCGCCCTTACTGTTTTCCGGGGCCTGAGGGGCGCCCCCGGCCGACTTTCAAGCCGCGGCCTTGCCGCTCGGGCCTTCCGACCTCACTCTGGCACCACCCTTATGCCCGACTTTCGCGCCTACTGCCTGCCGGACGAACGCGAACCGCGTGAAATCCGACTTTCCGCCGAGGAGTCTCACCATC
>CAYZCV010000323.1:0-1526 GCA_964476965.1 uncultured Opitutus sp.
GGGCATCGATCCCGCGGCGGAATGGTGCTTTGCGCACACGGTGCTGCGCGATCCGGTCGAGGTGACGGGGGATTCCGTCAACCAACTCGCCGGACGCTTCGCCGATTGGTTTTTGGCGGTGATCCGGACCGAGCGGATTGAGGGCGCGTGGCCGAGCCTGTTTCTCGCCGCGGCCGGACTGGATGGCCTTGGTCGGCGAGTCGACGGCGTGGAGAAGGCGTTCGCTGAGATCATCCGCAAGCGCATGTCGCGCGTGGCGAAGCTGGCGGTGGCCGAGGCGCCGCGCGGGGTCGCGGTGGCGACGGGGCTGTACGTGGTCTTCGTGGATTTCAAGCGGGCGCTGGTGTCGCGCACGGCGGCCTTCGGCGGCCAGCGCCGCATGGCGGACGACGACCAGGCGCCCTCGCGTTCCTACCTCAAGGTTGAGGAGGCCTACACCGTGCTCGGTCGCGAGCCGGCGCCGGGCGAGACGGTGGTCGACCTTGGCGCGGCGCCGGGTGGCTGGAGTTACAGCGCGGCGAAGCGCGGCGCGCACGTGATCGCGATCGACAACGGCCCGCTGAAGGGCGGCGCGCTGGATCACCCGCTGATCGAGCACCGCCGGGAGGACGCGTTTGGTTTTCGTCCGGCGGGTGGGGCGGTGGTGGACTGGATGTTGTGCGACCTCGTGGAGGATCCGCATCACGTGGTCCGCAACCTCATCACGCCGTGGCTGGAGAACCGCTGGTGCCGCCGCTTCGTGGTGATCCTCAAATTCGGCCGCGTCGACGCGATCGCCCTGCTGCGCGAAGTCACCGCGCCCGATTCACCCTTCGTGAAACACACAACGACGCTGCGCGTCCGGCACCTCTACCACGACCGCGAGGAGTTTACGTTGGTGGGGGAGGTTCGCTCATGAGTGCGCGTCCAGCAGAACTTAACCTCTGCGGCCTGGCCGCGGTGAAGGCGCGGTTCGAGCACGAACCGGGTTCGATTGTGCGTTTGTTTTTTGATGAGGCGACCAGCCGGAAGATTGCGCCGATGTGCAAGGCGCTCGCGGCGGCGCGGAAGGTGTACCGCTGCGTGCCGCCGGCCGAGCTCGAGAAAATCGGCGGGACCCTCCATCACGGCGGGATCGTCGCGGTGGTGTCAGCCCCGGCTCTGGTCTCGCCGACCTCCGCGGACATCGCGCGCTGGGCGAAGGCCCGCACGCCCGTCCTGCTCCTCGACCGGATCGGCAATCCCCATAATCTCGGTGCCCTCGCGCGCACGGCGGCGTTTCTGGGCGTTGAGCACATCGTGATCCCCGCGCATCCGTCGGCCGCGGTGCCCAATGATGCGGCCTACCGCGTATCCGAGGGCGGACTCGAGCAGATCAAGGTCTGGCGGGTCAATGACCTCGCCGCCTTCGCCAAGGCGCTGGCGGCGGCGGGCTACGAGGTGAGCGGTGCGGCCACCCGCGGCGGGCGGGTCGATACGCTCGCTCCGGGCGCCAAACCCATTGCCCTCATCATGGGGAATGAGGAGCACGGGATGGATGCCAAGGT
>CAYZCV010000324.1:0-1524 GCA_964476965.1 uncultured Opitutus sp.
TTGAAGACCTCGCACAGCTCGGGCGTGATGCGCTGCGGCAGGAAGACGGGGATGCGTGAGCCGATGCGGATGAACTCCACATGCCGGATGGCGCGCAGCCGGCTCAGCAGGTGCTCGAGTTTCTTGTCGGACAGCAGCAGGGGATCCCCGCCGGACAGGAGCACGTCGCGGATCTCGGGGTGCGACTCGATGTAGCGCAGGCCCTGTTCGTACTCTGGGTGAAAGTTGTAGTCCTGGGCATTGGACACCAGGCGGCTGCGGGTGCAGTAGCGACAGTAGGCCGCGCAGCGATCCGTCACCAGGAACAGGACGCGATCCGGGTAGCGGTGGACCAGGCCGGGCACCGGCGAGTGCTCGTCCTCACCGAGGGAATCAAGCTGCTCCTCGGCCGAAAGGAGGGTTTCGCCCTCGCGGGGGATGACCTGCTTGCGGATCGGGCAGTTGGGATCGTGGCGATCGATCAGATTGAAGTAGTAAGGGGTGATTGCCAGCGACAGCTTCTGTCCGGCAAAGGCGACCCCGCGCCGCTCCTCGGGCGTGAGGGTCATCATGGCGTCCAGCTGGTCGAGCGTCGTGATGCGGTTCTTCAGCTGCCAGGTCCAATCCCGCCACTGTTCGGCGGGGATGTGCTGCCAGAGGCCCTGACCTTCAAACCAGGTGCCGCGGTCTTCAGTGTAAGCCATGGGAATGGAGGTATGGTTAGGCTCCTAATCATAGGTGTCAAACGATGGCATTGAATTCTGAGGGCCGAAGGCCGGGTTTTGGCCCGGGGCCCGGCGGGTGAAAAGGGGGTTGGTTTTTGCGGTGAGGTCCAAACGGTTCATAAAAACCCTTGGCAGCGTGCGAACGAGGCCCTTTGGTCTGGCCTCGATGTCCACGTCCCTGCCCGCAGTGCTCGCTCTTGAAGACGGCTCGGTGTTCCGCGGCCTCGCCTTTGGCGCTGACGCCACGGTCGCCGGCGAATGCGTGTTCAACACGTCGATGACCGGCTACCAGGAAATCCTTACGGATCCGTCCTACTTTGGGCAGATCGTGACGATGACGGCCGTGCAGATCGGCAACTATGGCGTCAATGACGAGGACACCGAAGCCGCGGTTCCCAAGTGTTCCGGCTTTGTGGTGCGTGAGCTTTCCCCGATCGTGAGCAACTGGCGGTCGCGCATGTCGCTGGGCGACTATCTGCGGAAGCACGGCATTCCCGGCATCAGCGAGATCGACACCCGTGCGCTGACCAAGAAGCTGCGCGTCGACGGCGCGATGAAGTGCTGCCTCAGCACGCTGCCCATTTCCGAAAGCGATGCCGTCGCCCGGGCCCGCAGCTGGCAGGACATGGCCGGCTCCGACTACGTCAAGGACACCACCTGCAAGGCGCCCTACGTCTGGAGCGCCACCGATCCCAAGCGCCACAACACTGCGTATCTGCCGGTCGGCACGACGCTCGGCGTGAAGCCGGCCCACACAAAGAAGTTCAAGGTCGCCGCGTTCGACTACGGCGCGAAATACACGATCTTCCGCAAGCTCGTC
>CAYZCV010000325.1:0-1504 GCA_964476965.1 uncultured Opitutus sp.
GCTCTCGCGGCGCTCGAGGGCGCCGAGCGCGAGGGCGCGGGCGAGGATGAGCATGTCTCCGACGGAACGGGCGTAGCCCAGGGACTGGTTGGACCAGGCCGCGGCGTCAGAAAGGACCGCCCTGGAGTAGCGATCCTGCAGTTCGTCGAGCTTGGTGAGGCACTGCTTGAGGCGGTCCTCAGTACGCACGACGGTGCAGGCGGCCGTCATCTCTTCGCCGAGCTCCTTGCCGATGGCGTAGGGGTTGGTGCTGGCGTCGCCCGATCCCCTGCCGACGGTGGCGAGAAGCTGCGCGACCTTGCTCTGCTCGGCCCTGGTGTTGTCGTCGTAGAGGCTCTGTGAGACGGTGTCCGAACCCTTGCTGCTCTTTGCGTTCTCGGTGACGTAGTTGACGACCGAGACGCCGCAGAAGAGGCCATCGAAGATACAGGAGAGCAGCGCGTTCGCGCCGAGGCGGTTGGCGCCGTGGTAGGCAAAGTTGACCTCACCGAAGGCGTAGAGGCCGTTGATGTTGGTCATCATGTTGTTGGGGGCGCCGAGCTGCATGCCCTGGCCAGTGGCGGAGCCCAGTGGCGGCGGACTTCCAGACTTGTGCTTGGTGCGCGGCTGCTCGGGGTTGTAGCTTCCCTTGGTGAACTGGGTCCACAGCCCGCCCATGGAGTAGTGGACGGCGGGGAAGATGCGCATCGGGGTGACGCGAGGATCGTCGCCAACGAACTTCTCGTAGATCTCGAGGATGCCGCCGAGCTTTCGCGTGAGATACTCGGGGTCCTTGTGGGTGAGGTCGAGGTAGACCTGATTCTTGCCGTCGACGCCGAGGCCGTCGCTGACGCAAATGCTGAAGATCTCGCGGGTCGCGATGTCGCGCGGGACGAGATTGCCGTACGCGGGGTAGCGTTCTTCGAGGAAGTAGTAGCGGTCACTCTCCGGAATGTCGCGCGGGGCGCGCTGATCGCCCTTGGAGCGCGGGACCCAGACGCGGCCGCCCTCGCCTCGGGCCGACTCGCTCATGAGGCGGAGCTTGTCGGCGCCGGGGATGGCGGTTGGGTGGACCTGGATCATCTCGGGGTTGCCGTACCACGCGCCGGCCTTGTAGCAGCGGGCGGCGGCCGCACCGGTGCAGATGACGCTCTGCGTGCTCTTGCCGAAGATGAGGCCGTTGCCGCCGGTAGCCATGACGACCGCGTCGGCGCGGAAGGCGCGGATCTGCATGGTGCGCATGTCCTGAGCGACGATGCCGACACAGCGATCCCCCTCAATGACGGGGCGTAGGAACTCCCAGAACTCGTACTTGCTGACCTTGCCCTCGGCCTCGTAGCGACGGGTCTGCTCATCGAAGGCGTAGAGGAGCTGCTGGCCGGTGGTGGCGCCGGCAAAGTGGGTGCGCTTGAAGAGAGAGCCGCCGAAGAGGCGGAGGTCGCGATTGCCCTCGCCGGTGCGGTTGAAGGGGACGCCCATGCGGTCCAGGAGGTCGATGACGCGCGGGGCCATGTTGGCCATCTCG